>DEQO01000073.1:0-25009 GCA_002360495.1 Flavobacteriales bacterium UBA3364 | reverse complement strand
CCACGCATTGCTTCACGCAGTTCGTGCGGCTCACCTGGTTCAAAGGGCAGGCGCTGAAGCCGATCCCACCGGGGCCTAGCAAGGACCCGAACGCGCGCTACCTGGACATCCGTGAGCCAGGCATCGCGGACGAGAAGCAGCTGATCAGCTGGATCAAGCAGGCGGCCGCACTCCCCGGTTGGTTCAGTCACGCACAGGAAGAAGCTGCGAAGAGCATCCCCAACCCCAAGGTCGCGTGGTTCTTCGCCAAGGAAGGCCGCTGGCAGGAATGCTTTGCACAGCTGCGTGAGCTGGCGCTGGAGAGCGGCCTCACCGAGGAGCTGAAGTGGGGCCACCCGTGCTACACGCTGAAGGGGAAGAACGTCTTCTTGATGCATGGCTTCAACGACTATTGCGCGCTGCTCTTCCACAAGGGCGCGTTGTTGAAGGACGACCACAAGCTGCTTGTTCAACAAACCGAGAACGTGCAGAGCGCGCGGCAGATCCGGTTCACCGGTGAGAAGCAGCTCGCGAAGCTGGCGCCCGTGCTGCGAGCCTACATCAAGCAGGCCATTGCCGTGGAGCAGGGCGGCAAGCAGGTGGTCCTGAAGAAGACCGCTGAGTTCGCCATGCCTGCGGAGTTCGCCAAGGCCGTGAAGCAAATGCCTGAGCTGAAGAAGGCATTCAACGCGCTCACGCCGGGACGGCAACGCGGCTACCTGCTCTTCTTCGGCGGCGCCAAGCAGAGCGCCACACGTGAGTCCCGCATCGCCAAGCACGTGGACCGGATCCTCGCAGGCAAGGGACTCAACGACCTGTAGAAGGCCGCAGATCCAGCTTGAAGCGGACCATGGACCGCAGCGTGCGCCGATCATCGGGTGCCTCGGGAGCGCTGATGTAGGCGGGGACCCAACCTTCCAGGTTCCACGCGGCGACCTCCACATCGTACATCACATCGCTGTGCTCCCCCTCCAAACTCACCCACGATTCTCCGCGCTCATTCACGAAACCCACGGCGTTCAGCGTGATCGGTCGGCGCAGGGCCTTTCCCCTCTTGGCCATTGCGGCCACGATGGCCTGCTCCAAGGCCAGCTGACCAGCAGGAAAGCTGGCCTTGCCGTTGCCCATGTCCCCCACGCCGCCGGTTCCGCAGGCCCCGCAGCAGAGGTCCAGCGGTTCCAGCCATACACCCAGGCTATCGTGCTCCATCAACACGCGGCAGGTGCCGCACAGGACCTCCAAGCGTTCCTTCACAGGAGGAACAACCATCTGGCGTTCCAAAGCACCGGTGCAGCTGATGATGCGCTCCAGGTCGATCTCGTAGTTGCCAGCAACGAATGGGATCCGCAGACCGGGATGCGATCCCTCGAACCCCTCATAGAGCACGCGGAGCTCCATGCGTTCGCCGGTGGTGGTGCGTGTGATGGTGAGCTTGCGGTCCGCGGTGCCGCACCCTGCATCAAGCCAGATCACCAAGCGGCGATCGGTGCTGTCGCTGTCCAATCGATGCGCCAACCCCAAGGCATGACCATCCACGCTGAACTCGTGCTCGCTGTTCATCCACGCCACGCCCGAGAGGTCCACGTGCAGGATCACGTCGGCACAACAGCATTGAGCAGTGGCGTGCTGCACGGCAAAGGCAAGCAGGAAGAGCGGTAGCAGGCGAAAACTCGTCATAGCGCACCCGTACACGGAAGAGCAGCGGAGGTTCAGCCTTTCGCATCCGTTGCGCAACTTGCAGCTCCCACCACCATGCTCACCGCCCTCATCCCCAAGCTTCCCTCCCGCGATCTGCTCGCGACACGTAGCTACTACGCGGACGATCTGGGCTTCACGGTAGGTGGGGAATACCCGGACTACCTTATCGTCGAACGCGACGGGCTGGAGCTGCACTTCTTCCTCTCGGCCGATCTAGATCCGCTCACCAACGACGGCCAGGTGTACATCCGTGTGCAGGACATTGATGCCCTTTACCGATCGCTGGTGGACCGAGGCGTGTCCATCCATCCGAACGGTGCGCTCAGCACCAAGCCATGGGGCCAGCACGAGTTCGCCCTGCTGGACCCCGACCACAACTTGCTGACCTTCGGGGAGCCCACCTAGGCCATTCCACGGGTTCAGCGCGCAGCATCACGTCCTTGCTGGCGGGCCACGCCGCACCTCCTGCAGGAAGTAGCCCAGGGATCCTGCAAGGAACAGGATGTTCACCCACCGGGCGAAGGGCGGAGCGCCATCAGGCCAAAGCTGGCCAAGCAGGACAAGGATGTTCAGCACGATCAGCAGGATCAGGGTGGTGCGTTTCATGGCAGGTCAGGGTAGCCTACAAGTGTACTTGACCGCAGGATGGCCCCGCATCGTCTTTGACCAACGGCACGTCCGAGGGTCCAACGGTCTCAGGCGCGCGACCTTTGCACCATGGCCGAGGCAGGCGCCCCCTCCCTTTCCCCCCACGTGCTGCGCGTGCTGCCGTGGCTGGTGGCGGTGGCCATGTTCATGGAGGGGCTCGACATCAGCATTCTCAACACGGCGGTGCCCGTGATCGCCGACGACCTGGCCACCACGGCCTTGAGCCTGAAGTCGGTGCTCACCACCTACACGCTGGCGCTGGCCATCTTCATCCCCGTGAGCGGCTGGGTGGCCGACAAGTACGGCACGCGGCGCGTGTTCCGCATGGCGGTGGCGCTCTTCACCCTCGGATCCCTGCTCTGCGGCCTGTCGGTGAACCTGCCCATGCTGGTGGCCTCGCGCTTCGTGCAGGGCGTGGGCGGCGCCATGATGGTGCCTGTGGGCCGCATCGCACTGATCCGCGCCTACCCGCGCTCGCAGATGCTCACCATGATGAACTACGTGGTGATCCCCGCACTGGTGGCCCCGCTGGTGGGCCCCTTCGTGGGCGGCTTCATCGTGCACTGGCTGCCCTGGCGCACGATCTTCTTCGTGAACCTGCCCATCGGCCTGCTGGGCTGGTGGATGATCCGGCGCTACATGCCCGACTACCGCCGCGAGGACGTTCCCCCGCTCGATGGCCTGGGCATGCTCCTCTTCGGCTCCGGCATCGCGCTGCTGAGCTACGTGCTGGAGGTGTTCGGGGAGCACAGCTGGCCTTTGGTGGAGATCGTGCTGATGTTCCTGGCCTCCCTGGCCCTGCTGCTGGCCTACGCGCTCTATGCCCGTCGCGTGCAGGACCCGCTGCTGTACATGCCGCTCTTCCTGGTGCGCACCTTCCGCGTGAGCGTGCTCGGCGGCTTCGTGACGCGGCTGGGGATCGGCGGCGTGCCCTTTCTGCTGCCCTTGCTGTACCAGATCGGCCTCGGCTTCAGCCCGCTCATGGCCGGCCTGCTCACCATGCCGTTGGCGGTGGCCGCGATCGGCATGAAGATCATGAGCAGGCCCTTGCTGAACCGCTTCGGGCACCGGCGTGTGCTGGTGTGGAACACCGTGCTGCTCGGTGCGAACATGATGTGCTACACCTTCATCGGTATCGGCACACCGGTGGCGCTGATCGTGCTGCTGAGCCTCACGCAGGGTCTGTTCAGCAGCCTGCAGTTCACCTGCATGAACTCGCTCACCTTCGCCGACGTGAAGGACGAGCACGCCAGCCAGGCCAGCAGCATCGCGGGCACCGCGCAACAGATGGCGTTGAGCTTCGGGGTGGCCTTCGCCTCGCTAGTGGCCGCGCTATTCCTGCAGCAAGTGGACCAGGCCGATCATGTGCGCTACATCGCGGGCCTGCACCACACCTTCCTCGTGCTCGGCGGCTTCACCATCGTTTCAGCGGCCACCTTTGCCCGTCTGCACTTGCGCGATGGCATCAATGTGAGCCAGTTCGTGCTGCGGAAGGAGACGATGGTGTAGGAGCCCGTACAGCAACTTCGCACCATGCCCTCCACCATCATCCGCATTCAGCCCGGCGTGCTCGACTTCCTCAAGGACCTGGAGGCGCACAACGAGAAACCCTGGTTCGAGGCGAACAAGGGGCGCTACCAGGCTGCGCACGCGAACATGGTGGCCTTCGCCGATGCGCTGCTGGAGCGGATGCGCGAGTACGACAAGCTGAGCACACCCAGCGGCGCGAAGAGCTTGATGCGCATCTACACGGACCAACGCTTCCACAAGGACAAGCCCCCCTATGCACCGCGCTTCGGTGGACGGTTGGTGCGCGTGAAGCCTGCCCTGCGCGGCGGCTACTTCTTCCGTATCCAACCCGGCGGCCGCTCGCACGTAACCTGCGGCTTCATGGGTCCTGAGCCGGACGATCTGCGCCTGATCCGACAGGACATCGCCTACGACCACGAGACCTGGCGTAGGATCTTACGGGGCCGTACAATGCGCTCCCAGCTGGGCGAGCTCTTCGGTGAGGAACTGGCCACCGTCCCGCGCGGCTTCCCCAAGGACCATCCGGCAGCCGACCTGCTCCGCAAGAGACAATTCCTGCTGCGTCGCAGCTTCAGCGATGCCGAAGTACTTGCGCCGGGGTTCCTGGACGAATTGGTGAAGAGCTACCGCGCTGTGCGACCCTGGTTCGACCACATGACAGCGGTGCTCACCTCCGACGGGAACGGCGCCTGAGACCGGACACGTCCTGGGCGCCGCCGCACCGGCGGCTGCTCCTTGGTGGCCTGTGTGGTTTGCCCGGGATCCGACGTCGTGGGCTTCGCGAAAATGCGTGACCTGCAGGATGTCGTTCAACAGCTGCGGCAACGTCAACCCGGCTTCGTCGCCCCGTTCTGAAAAGGCCGTTCAGGCCTTACGCACGTAAATACTCTTGAGCCCCATGGCACCGAAGCCATCGATCTTGCAATCGATGTCGTGCCCGGCGTTGCCGCCTCCGTCCACCAACTTGATGCCCTTCACCTTGGTGCCAGCCTTCACCGGCTTGGGCATGCCCTTCACCGGGAGGTCCTTGATCACCACCACGTCATCGCCATCCTGCAGCACATTGCCGTTCGCATCCTTGATGACCGGTCCGGCGTTGGCCGCAGCTACTTCCTCTGGGTTCCATTCGTGGCCGCATTCGCCGCACATCATGCTGGTTCCGGTGGGATAGGTGATGGTGCTGGCGCACTCGGGGCACTTGGGGTTCTCGCTCATGGCGCGGTGAAGGTACCCAGGGCATGGTAGGTGCGATGTGTTCCAGTTCTTCAGAACCGTGCGGCCCTAACGTGACCGTACTACCGAAAAGGCCGAATACCTTGCAGGTAGGCTCTTCGCCTGCCCACATGCCATGGACCGCTCTCTACTTCCAGCACAACTCCAGCACCACGGCACCGTTGTCAAGTTGCTCCTTGAAGGTCTTACACCGCTCGAACGAACTTGGAAACCCGCTCCGGAAAAGTGGTGCCCGCTGGAGGTCGTATGTCACCTGCTCGACGAAGAACGCGAGGATTTCCGTGCCCGCCTTCACAGTACCCTTGAAACGCCGGAGGCTCCATGGCCAAAGATCGACCCGGCGGCCTGGGTGTTGGAACGGCGGTACATGGAGCAGGACTTCCAGGCCACCCTCAATGCCTTTCTTGTTGAACGCGAGCGGTCGTTGGATTGGCTCCGTGGACAGGAGCACGCACAGTGGGCCAATGTCTACCTCCATCCCAAAGTAGGCCCCGTGAGCTGCGAACTTCTGCTCACCAACTGGGTGGCGCACGACCTGCACCACATCCGGCAGCTCATCAACCTACGCTACGCATACCTTGCCGGGAGCACTACGGTGCCATTGGACTATGCCGGCAAGTGGTAACACCGTTCGTATCTTGCGTTGACACACAACCCGACGATGAACCCGATCCTGAGAAATGTCCTGGCCGTGCTTGTCGGAGCCACAGTATGCGTCATCCTGAACGGGTTCCTGCTCGGCCTGATGATGAACGCCATCCCACCACCTGAAGGCTTCGTCCCGAATGAAATGAGCACCTACGCTTTGCTGGAGGCGAAGCACTTCCTCTCGCCCTTTGTGGCCCACGCCGTGCCTTCGGTTGTTGGAGGATGTATAGCCGCACTGATCGCCGCCACACGGAAGATGACCTTCGCCATGGTCGTGGGAGGCCTGCACCTGGTCGGCGGGATCCTGGCCGCGTTCATGATCCCCGCTCCCACTTGGTTCGTGATCCTCGACCTGACCATGGCCTACCTTCCCATGGCATGGATCGGTGGTCGGTTGGGGAGCCGTGGCGGTCGCTGAGGAGGACCACTCCCGCTGCCCCGTACCTTGCGGTCCTCGTGATACGCACCGGCCGCACCCAGGACCTCATCATCCTTCGCCACACCAGCGAAGGGCTCATCCTTGGCGATGATGATGACGCGGAAGCGTTCCTGCCAAAAAGTGGATCACCGGCCCACGATGCCGACGGCAGCACGGTGCGTGTATTCGTATACCGCGACAAGGATGGCCGCCTCATGGCCACCACACGTCCGGTCAAGGCACAGGTGGGTGAATTCGTGCAATTGCGCGTGCGGGCCATACGAGGTGCCGGTGCGAACATGGACTGGGGTTTGGACACCGACCTGCTGATACCCCACGAGGAGCAGAAGAAGGACATGGAGGAAGGACGTTGGTACGTCGTGCGCGTGGCGTTGGACACCAGGACGGACCAGATCTATGGCAGCACCCGCATCGAAAACTTCCTGGACAACACCAGCCTTACCGTTGAAAAGGGCGAGGCGGTGGCCTTGATGGTCTTCAGCCGCAGCGACCTTGGGCTGTCCGTCATCGTCAACGACGTCCACCAAGGACTGGTCCATGCCAACGAGATCTTCAAGCCCGTTTCGATCGGTGACCGGATCACCGGCTATGTGAAGCACATTCGCGAGGACAACAAGCTGGACATCACACTGCAGCCGATCGGTTACCGGCAGTACAACGATGCGAATACCGCATTGCTGGCGAAGCGCCTAAGGAGCCAGGGACTACTGCACCTGACCGACAAGAGCTCGGCGGAGGAGATCCATGCGGAATTCGGCATCAGCAAGAAGGCGTTCAAGAAGGCGTTGGGCGCGCTGTACAAGGAGCGCAAGGTGCGCATCGGTGAGGACGGGATCGTCTGGATCGGGTAGCTCGATCGTGGCACGCTCTCTGCCTTGGTAAGGTGGGATACTTATAAATTGCGTCTGACCATGCGAGCCAGGTTCCTTTCCATCCTTCTCACACTTGCCCCCTTTATTGGCGCGGCCCAGTCGTCCGCGCCGACAACGTCGGGATCTCCCACGCCGGCCGATGCGCAGCCCGAGGTGAAGGAACTGTCACCGGCGCAGCTATCCGCAATGCTGGGTACTCCCAACCTGTTCATCTTCGATTGCAACGAACCGGACATGTTCGCCGAGGCACACGTTCCCGGTGCCAGGCCGACCGTTTACGATGCGGTGACCGTGGAAATGCTCCCGACCGACCCCAGCGCCGTGCTGGTCTTCTACTGCTATAGTCCGGAATGCCCGGCCGCGACCTATGCTGCACACACCGCAACTACCCTTGGATACACGGATGTGCATTGCATGATCGCTGGAATAACGGGTTGGCAGGACGCAGGGTTGCCGACGGAGCCCTAGCGCGGTCCGACCGGTCCTCCAACGTTCGACCACCTGGGTCACCCGAGCGAAAGGACCAGGACGGTGTGCCCCTGATGCACCACTTGCGGTGGTCGATCCCGGAGGTTGGCAGCTCACATCCGCTCAGGAACCTCGATACCGAGACACCACATCGCCTTCCTGGTGACCGCGGCAACACAGGAACTGAGTTCCAATCGGAATTCGCGTTTCGCGGGATCTTCCTCCTTCATGACCGGTACGGTCTGGTAGAAGCTGTTGTAGGCTTTCACCAACTCGTAGGCGTGATTGGCCACTGATGAAGGGTCCAGCTTGGTGGCCGATTCGTTCAGCACCGCTGGGAATTGATGGAGCAGCTTGAGGACCGTTCGCTCTTCCGGCAACAATGGCCACGCGCCCGAATGCTCGTGTTGCCATACGTCCATGATGCCGGCTTTGCGCAAGAGGCTCTGCGTTCGGGCATAGGTGTATTGGATGAACGGCCCGGTGTGCCCTTGCAGATCGATGCTGGCCGCGGGATCGAACAGCATGCGCTTCTTCGCGTCGACCTTCAAGAGGTAGTATTTGAGCGCGGCCATGCCGATCATCTCGAACAACTCGGTCTTCTCCTGTTCGCTGAAGTCGTCGAGCTTGCTCAATCGCTCACCGGCGGCGCGAGCTTCGGTGACCACCTCCTCCATCAGGTCATCGGCGTCCACCACGGTGCCTTCGCGGCTCTTCATCTTACCGCTGGGCAGGTCCACCATGCCATAGCTAAGGTGGTGGAGTTCACCGGCCCATGCGAAGCCGAGCTTCTTCAAGATCAGGAAGAGCACCTTGAAATGGTAGTCCTGCTCGTTGCCGACCGTGTAGATCAATTGCGAGAGACCGGGATATTCCTCGAACCGCTTGATCGCCGTTCCGATATCCTGTGTCATGTACACACTGGTGCCATCACGGCGCAGCAGTACTTTTTCGTCCAGTCCTTCCGGCGTGTTGTCCACCCAAACGGCGCCATCCTTCTCGTAGAACACTCCCCTCTTCAAGCCTTCGAGAACATCGTTCTTGCCGAGCAAATAGGTCTGGCTCTCGTAGTAGTTCTTGTCGAAGTGGACCCCGGCGCGTTCGTAGGTGGCATCGAATCCTGCGTAGCACCAGCTGTTCATCCTCTCCCACAATGCACGGACCTCAGGGTCGTTCGCCTCCCATTTGCGCAGCATCTCCTGGGCTTCCAGCAGGATGGGCGATCCCTTTTCCGCCTCTTCCTTGGAACGACCCGCCGCGATCAACCCATCGATCTCCTTCTTATGGATGCGGTCGAATTCCACATAGTACTTGCCAACGAGCTTATCGCCCTTCATGGTAGCGGAGGGCGTTTCGCCATTGCCGAACTTCCGCCAGGCCACCATGCTCTTGCAGATGTGGATACCGCGATCGTTGATCACCTGAACGCGCACGATGTCGTTCCCAGCGCTCTCAAGGATCCGGCTCACGCTGTAACCGAGGAAGATGTTCCGCATATGCCCCAGGTGCAAGGGCTTGTTGGTGTTGGGCGATGCATATTCCACCATCACCTTCCTTCCGTTGGAAGGGAATTGCAGGATGTCCTTGGATCTCGCTTCCCGCAAAAAGCCGAGCCAATAGGCATCGGAGATCTGGATATTGAGGAAGCCCTTGACCACGTTGAAGCGCGCGACGACAGGAACTTCCTTCTGCAGGAACTCACCAATGGCCTGTGCTGTTTGCTCAGGTGCCTTGCCGCTGACCTTCAAGAAGGGGAAGACGTTGATGGTGATATCGCCCTCGAACTCCGGTCGCGTGGATTGGAAGGTGATGGCCTTGGCAGCGAGGTCATGACCGAACAGGGCCTTGAAAGCCAGTTGCAGCGCGGGTACCAGTTGGGAATGAAGACGATCTTGGAACATGGAGTGCAAAGGAATGTAATGCGGCCTCACCCGAACCCCTCACCGAAGGAGGAGGGGCCGGCGTTGCACACGGTCATGGTCGGGGCAGGAAGTTCTCGGCAAGCATGCAGCGCACGCTTCCGCCACCGATCGCCTCGATGGTCGGTATGGGAACGGGTACAAGTTGGCCGTGGGCTTGCAGGGCGATGCGCTGGTCCGGCCGTAGCGCATGGAACGCGGCCTCGGACAGGAATATCCACGATGTATGTGCCGGGTCGCTCTTCAACGGGCCCGGGGTGGCGGCCTGGAGTTGCAGCAGGTTCCCCACGAAATGCTGCATTTGCTCAATGCTGATCGCGATCACCTCCTTGCCACCTTTCTTCAGTTCCTCCTCCACTTCCTGGCGTTCGGCCGGGTAAGGCATGGCATCGAGACAGACGACCGCGAACTTCTCGCCGATGCTCATCACCACATTTGTGTGGTAGACCGGCACGCCACGCTTGCCCGTGCCATCCGGGATGCGGCCGTCCTCTGCAGCAGTGAAGGTGATCGGCGTATACCCCAGTTGCTCGCACCATGCATTGACCGCAGCTTCCGTGGTCCTGTCCGACAAACACGCAAAGGCGTTCTTGCACGCGCGATCGATGACAAGGCTTCCCGTTCCTTCCAGGATCAGGCCCTTGTGTTCCCAGCCGCTGAGATCCAGTGTTTGCCGGGTCTTGAAGCCTTCCCGTTCCAAGGTGCGGGCCATGTCAGGATCGCGTTCCGCGCGACGCGATGGTGTACACATCGGGTACAACACCACGGTGCCATCAGGATGCGTGCTGAACCAATTGTTCGGGAACACGGCGTTCGGTGCCGTTCGGTCGAGGGGATCCAGCACCGTGATGCCGATCCCTGAAGAGCGCAGCGCCTCCAACAAGCCGTCGAACTCCTCTGCGGCGCGACGGCGGATGTCCGGTTCGCTCAGGTCCCTTTGAAAGGAGTTGCTGACAGCCGTTTCCGGATCATAGCCAAAACCCGTAGGGCGGATGAGGATGACGGAGGAAGCTACTTGCACGTGCTCATGTGGTCAGTCGACCATGTGCTCATCAAGTCCTAGCGGTTGCGAAGGATCGGGAACAGGGGCTCGAGTATCTTCAGCGTGGCCTCGGCCATGGCGTTATTGGTGTCCAAGGACGGATTGATCTCCACCACATCCAGCGTAGCGGTCTTGTGGTCCCGGCAGAAGCCTTGCAGGAGCAACGAGGCCTCCTCAGCGAACAGACCATTGGGTACAGGTGTACCGGTACCGACGGAGATCGAGGGATCCAGGCTATCCACGTCGAAACTTACATGGATGCGCTCGCAGGCGGAAAGGTGGGCCAAGGCTTCCTTCACGGTCGCATCCGCACCCTTCTTCCGCACGGACTCCACGGTGATCACCTTGATCTTGTGTTCTTCCAGGATGGCTTTCTCCTCCGGCTCGTAATCGCGCAAGGCGATGAAGACCAGATCGCTGGGCAGGAGCTTCGGGCCGTTCACGCCGATCTTTCGGAGTCGGTCCCAGGTATCCATGGTAAAGACCCGCGGCCGGTTCCTACCCTTCTTCTCAATGTTCATCAGCAGGGCCAGAGGCATGCCGTGAACGTTCCCGCTGGGGGTGGTCCATGGGGTGTGCAAGTCGGCATGGGCATCGATCCATATCACCCCGAGACGTTGTTCGGGGAAGGCCATCTTGGTGCCCGAGACCGATCCGATGGCTATTGAATGATCACCTCCAACAACGATCGGAAATACGCTGTTCCTGAGATACTTGTACACCTCATAAGCCAGGTCGCTCTCAAAGCGGATCAAGCCGTCGATGTGGTGTGCGTTCGGACTGCGGTCATCCTCATACAGCACGTCGTTCTCATCCCGAAGGATGCTCTCCTCGGCATGGCCGAACAGCTCACTACCGTTCTTCCACGCTGCTACCCGCAAGGCTGCCATGCCCATGCTGGCGCCCCGCATACCGGCCCCAATCTCCGAGGCCGCTTCGATCAATCGCAATTCCATCGTCCTTCCGTTACCTGAACGGGCGGCCAAGGTACGGCTCCCCGGCGAGGGCATTCCTGGGATGAAACGTGCAAGGCGGTTCCTGCGTAATAAGCCTACCATCCATACCCCGGCAAGCATGATCAAGCCCACCACGAAGTTCCTCATCGTCACTGCATTGGCTTCGCCAATGTTGAGTGGATGTGGTTCCAGCCTCCTGGACCACAAAGTGGGCGAAGGGGTGATCGAATATGCCCTGACATTCCCCGATTACGACCCCAACGGGATCATGGCCGGTATGCTTCCGGAGCGCACCACCGTGAGCTTTTCCGATGATAAACAGGTGGCTGAATTGAGCGCTGGAATGGGCATTTTCCGCACGACCATGGTGGTCGATGGATCGGCCAAGGCCATGGACTATCACTTGAGCCTGATGGGAAAGAAACTCGTGGCGCACATGCTGCCCCGCGATATGGGCGTCTTCACAGAAGAGAACGGCACACCCACCATTCTCTACACCCAGGACCTGGACACCATCGCTGGCTACCCGTGCAAGCGCGCCATCGCCATCTTCGGCAAGATCGACCAAACGGAGATCGACCTGTGGTACACTGATCGGATCAAGCTCCAGGACCCCAATTGGTTCGGCCCGTTCGCTGAAATACCCGGTGTGCTACTTCGCTACGGTGTTGTCCAATATGGCATGCGCATGCAACTCGATGCCATTTCCGTGAGCCCGGGCAAGGTGGATCCCACCAAGTTCGAGGTGAAGAAGGAATTCGACCAGGTTTCCGCCGAAGTGCTCCACCACGAGTTGGCTGAGGTGCTTGGGACGTTCTCCATGTGAACACGTGGAACGGCCACTGGCTGCCAGCTGCTCCTTGTAGCTCGTCCGCTTTTTACGGTTCGATGTGCCTGGACCCAAGTGGAAACATGCACCTGACGGTTGCGCGGTCGTACTGCCTTGTGCAAAGTGCGTTCTACCTGCCAACCCCCACTTGTTCATAATAGCCAAGTACCCCGACCCGTTGTCCTGAGGCACCCCGGTAGTTTTGACCGGTACGCGTAAAGGGCACCATGGTGGCTGTCCGGCGCGTCCATCAAGACGCCACCCGCTTTGGCCAACACGAAAAGGAATACCGTCCGCGAAGAAGCGGACTCCGCCGCGCCCACCAAGCGCAAACGCAAGGACGCTCCAGCTGGCGAAGGTCGTTGGGCACGCTTCAAAGCCTTCCTCGTGGACGAACGCACCCACAAGGTCGTGGGCCTTTTCCTCGTGCTGGCCTCCGCATATCTGCTTGTCGCATTCACCTCCTTTCTGTTCACCTGGCGCATTGACCAGGACCTTATCGGTCGCAGTTGGAGCGAGATCTTCAGTCCCGATGTCCACGCAGAGAACTGGTTGGGCAAGGTGGGCGCGCTCACGGCGAACCAGTTCATCTACAAATGGTTCGGCATCGCAGCATTCGCCATGGTGCTGTGGAGCTTCCTAGGTGGCATCCGCATCCTGCTGGACAAGTGGTTGCTGCCCGCACGCCGGACCCTTGGATGGACGGCCATGGCCATGTTGTGGTTCCCCACCGTGCTTGGTTTCATTTTCCGTGGCGAGTACATGTTCCTGGGTGGTGGTGTAGGCTTCGCCATCACCAAGCACCTCACGACATTGCTCGGCAACTTCGGTACGGGCGCGTTGATCATGTTCGCGCTCGGCGGTTTCCTGGTGTTCACCTTCAATCCCAGCTTCCGTTGGTTGGCAGATGCCATGGACAAGCTGAAGCCTGCACCAAAAGCGGAGGTGGAAGAGGTAGTGACCGAGGCCCCCGTGATGGCAACACCCGGTGTACGGGTACGCGTGAAGGACGAACCTGTGGCTGCTCCCGCGCTGGAGACCATGATCGCCGAGGAAGAGTCCTTCGAAACCGCTGAAGAGGAGGTCGAGGAAGAAGAGGAGGTGGAAGAGGACGTCCTTGACGAAGCCATCGAGGCGGTGAAGGAGGATGAGGATGCCGTCCCGTTGGAACTGGACACCACGCCCTTCGAAGTGGTGGAGCCCGTCGCATCGCCGGTGATGAGCAGCGTGGCCGAGCTGAACGACAGCATCAGCGGTATGAGCGTTACCAGTGCACCGGAGGAGAAGACCCTTACCGAAGACCAGATCGAGGAGAAACTGAAGGAGTTCGGCGAGTACGACCCCACGTTGGAACTGAGCAGCTACGAGTTGCCGCCGATCGACCTGCTGGTGGACCATGGCACTGGCGAGCTTACCGTGACCAAGGAAGAGCTCGAAGCGAACAAGGACCGTATCGTCGAAACGCTCGGTCACTACAACATCGGCATCGACAAGATCAAGGCGACGATCGGGCCGACGGTAACGCTTTACGAGATCATCCCGCAGGCGGGTGTACGCATCAGCAAGATCAAGAACCTGGAGGATGACATCGCGCTGAGCCTTGCCGCACTGGGCATCCGCATCATCGCGCCGATCCCTGGCAAGGGTACGATCGGTATCGAAGTGCCCAACAGCAAGCCGCAGGTCGTGGGCATGCGTGGTGTGATCGCCAGTGAGAAGTTCCAGAACAGCAGCATGGACCTGCCACTCGTACTGGGCAAAACGATCAGCAACGAAACCTTCGTCACGGACCTCACCAAGATGCCACACCTGCTCATGGCCGGTGCAACGGGCCAGGGTAAGTCTGTTGGGTTGAATGCGATCCTCGTTTCACTGCTCTACAAGAAGCATCCGAGCCAGATCAAGTTCGTGCTCGTGGATCCGAAGAAGGTGGAGCTCACGCTCTTCAACAAGATAGAGCGCCACTTCCTGGCCAAACTGCCCGGCGATAGTGATGCCATCATCACCGATACCAAGAAGGTGGTGGCCACGCTGAACAGCTTGTGCATCGAGATGGACCTGCGCTACGAGCTCTTGAAGGAAGCGCAGGTGCGCAACATCAAGGAGTACAACGCCAAGTTCATCCAGCGCCGGTTGAACCCCGAGAACGGTCACCGCTTCCTCCCCTACATCGTGCTGGTGGTGGACGAGTTCGCCGATCTGATCATGACCGCCGGCCGCGAAGTGGAAACTCCGATCGCCCGTCTGGCCCAGTTGGCCCGTGCCATCGGTATCCACCTGATCATCGCAACGCAGCGTCCGAGCGTGAACATCATCACCGGTACCATCAAGGCCAACTTCCCGGCACGCATCGCCTTCCGCGTAACAAGCAAGATCGATAGCCGCACCATTCTCGATGCCGGCGGTGCCGACCAGCTGATCGGCCGGGGTGACATGCTGCTGAGCACCGGCAACGACCTGATCCGCATCCAGTGCGCTTATGTGGACACGCCGGAAGTGGAGAAGATCACCGAGTTCATCGGCGGCCAACGCGGCTACCCCGATGCGCTGATCCTGCCCGAAGTGCCCACCGAAGATGGTGAAGGCGGCGGCGACCTGGACGATGGCGAACGCGACAGCATGTTCGAGGATGCCGCCCGCCTGGTGGTGATGACCCAACAAGGCTCCACCTCCTTGATCCAACGCAAGCTGAAACTCGGTTACAACCGGGCCGGGCGCATCGTGGATCAATTGGAAGCGGCCGGAGTACTGGGCGCCTTCGAAGGTTCCAAAGCGCGCCGCGTATTGATCCCGAACGAGGCGGCGTTGCAGGCGCACCTGAATGCTGATGTGCCGGCCGGGCCGGGGGGATTCTGAGGGCTCCCCTACTCTACTTGGGAATTGGAAGCAAGGTCTTCGAAGACGAAAGACCCCGTTCGGGCTTCGAGGACAGGATCAGCCGCGGGACCACATGCCAAGAACGTGAGGCCTGGCCACAAGCCGCGACCAGTCGGGATCAATCCTCATCCATCCCATCGAGGAAATACATCTCCGAGCGGCCTTTCCCCTTTACCTCGAAGCTGCCACGATGCGCGCTGCGCGCCTTCTCGCCCAGCAATTGCCGGGTCTCTTCCGAGATGTTGACGCGACCGGGTAGTGAGTTGCTTTCCATGCGGGCGGCCATGTTCACCGTATCACCCCAGATGTCGTACTGGAACTTCTTCACCCCGACGATGCCAGCGACCACGGGACCGGAATGGAGCCCAATGCGGACCTCGAACCAGCCCCTTCCCTGCTGGTTGCGCCGGACTTGCAGCTCCGCCATGCTCTTCGCAATGTCCAAAGCGGCTCGGGCCGCTCGGAGGGCGTGCCCGTCCTTGCCATCCAAGCCGCTCACCGCCATGTACGCATCGCCCATGGTCTTGATCTTCTCGAGCCCATACCGTTCCATGATCCCGTCAAAGGCGCTGAAGCATTCGTCCAGGTCGCTGACGAGTTCCTCCGGGCTCATGCGCTCGCTGAAGGCTGTGAAGTCGACCATATCGGTGAAAAGCACGGTGACCTGCTGATGGCGCGCAGCGGCATAACGGCCCTTCTGCTTCAGCTCCTTGGCTACTGGCGCGGGTAGGATGTTGAGCAGCAACTCATCCGATCGGCGCTTGCCGCTGTAGACCCTCCACGCCAGCCACGCGATGACCAGGACGACCGCTCCCAGCGCCAAAAGGCCCATCCATTGCATACGCGAGCGCGATTCGACGTGGGCGATGCGTAAACGGTCCACCTCCCGTTCGCGGGAATGCGCGATGCTGTCCTTCTCCAGGTCCATCCGGAATTTCTCGCGGAGCAGCGTCTGTGCGCTTTGAGAGCGACCGATGGAGTCCTTACAGGTGGTGTAAAGCTCGAACATGTCCAGAGCGGCGGAAGCCTGCCCGGCAGCCTTGTAGGCTTTGTACAGCGCCCAAGCCGCCGATTGCCGATCCTGTAGGTTGCCGGTGGCATCCGCCCAGGTGAGCGCTTCGCGCCCATGGCGAACAGCATCGGCTGTCAGCCCCTCTGCATGGTCTATCCGCGAGAGCAAGGTGTACGCGCTGACCAGACCGCTCCGGTCACCCAGGTCCTCGCGTATGGCGATCACCTGCGTCATGTAGTTCCGGGCTTGGTCGTATTCCCGCCTCTCCTCGTGCACGCTGGCCATGTTGTAGGAGGCGGTGGCCACACCACGCAGGTCGCCCAAGGTTTTCCGGATCTCCTGGCTGCGGGCATAGTAGTGCAAGGCCGAGTCCATGTCGCCCTGCTGCTGGAATAGTCCGCCGAGGCCGTTGAGGATACGGGCTTGCATCGGGGGATCATCCGAACGGGCCACCAGCGCCTGTGCTTGCTGGTAGTAGTCCACAGAGACATCGGGCAGGTCGAGCGACTGATACAGGAGCGCAAGGTTGACGAGGGCGGACAGTTCCTCCTTGGGCTCGGCGAGCTTGCGCGCCAAGGCCAGGCTCTCGATGTTGGCATCCAGCGCTGCCTTGGGATCGCTCTGCTTGCGATGGAGCACGGCGCGATTGATGAGGGTGCGCATGAGACCGAACTCGTCCCCGATGGAACGGCGCACCTCTTCGCTGGCCTGGTACATGCGCAAGGAAGCGACGTAGTCGCCCATCCTCTCCCGCACCACGCCGAGGTTGTTCAAGGCGTCACCCTTGAGGTACATCAGGGTCTTGCGGTCCACGTTCGGCTCTCCGAGGGCTAATTCGACGATGCGCAGTGTCGTCTGCCATTCAGCGCTCGCCGAATCCGGTTCGGTTGCCAGGAGCACTTTTCCCAGCTCATAGTGCAGTCGTGCACGTGTACTATCGTGCTGGGCGGAGGCGAGGAGGACGCGAAGCGAATCCCGCGTGGAAGGCTGTGCGGATGCGCCCACCGGGCCCATGGCCAAGAGCAGCAGCATCCCTACCGTGAACGCATGGCGCATGATGATGGGTGCAAGTAACGCAAGGAACGGCCATCGCAGGTGGACTTTCCGCGCGTGCCTTACGCTGCCCAACTACGCAGCCTTGATCAGTCGCGGATACAACGCACGCTATTCCCGCCCTTCAAATCGGTCGCGTGCCTTTCGATCGTGCCTTCACCGGCCCAGATGGTCCGCGAGCAGGGATAGGTGGCATCGAGCATCGACGAGGTCCACCAATGGGCCGCCTCGTGCAAGGTCAGGAAGTCCCCGAACAGCAGTCTGGTGCCCGCAGGAAGTGCAGAGAACCCCACCGCATTGCTCGCATTTTCCGGTTGCTCCCAATAGGTCGCGCCGGCCGTCTTCAACACATTCCCGCCGTACACCCCTCGTGGACCGGTGGCCAGAGGATCATCGATGAAGGGATCGATGTGGTTCTCCAGGGCGTACCACTCCTCATCCGTGGGTACGTGCCAGCCGCTGGGACAGACATTACGCGGATCGCTCACCACTGCCCAATTGTACAGCTTGCCATACGGAAGATCGAAGCCCGGCAAGGTGTCGTAGTGGCACCATTTCTCCGAAACCGGTCCGAACCATTCATCCGGATCGTTCACCTGCGTGATGGGGTCGCCATTGGCGTAGTGGGCCGTGCGCAGGTTCTCGGCCATCCATTCCTGCTCGCCGATCACCACGGTCGCATAGGCATTACCCTCGATATCGGTGACCATGCCGTAGATACTGGCCCCGTCCAGCCAGTTGCCTGTCGCCTCGCCGAGCGTGGTGAAGGACACCTGGTTGCCATAGGCGGTGCCTGCGGCATTGGTGGCATAAGCGCGTGCGTAGTAGGTAGTGCCTGCGGCAAGGCCGAAGAGCATGACCGGGAACCTGCCTGTTCCTGTGCCATTGAGTGTGATCTGATCAGCCGTTGTGGGTTCCGGGGATGTGCTCCAGCAAATGCCCCTCGCCGTGATCGTTGCGCCGAATTCTTCTTCCACATAGGCCTCCATCTGAGCGCTCATCCCTGTGACGTGCCTTGGCGACTGCGTGGCCAGCAAGGGCGATCCCTCGGGTCCAGCCGGGCTGTAGCTCAAGCTGTCCACCTCACCGAAGGTGAAGGGTGAAATGTTGCCGTTGGTGTAATAGATCCGCATCTGCTGTAACGAAGGAAGGAACCGAACGCTATCCATGGTGCTCAGTCCTTTGACGAACACATTGTCATAGGACAGGTGGATGTTCATGGATCCCTGGCCATGCGCGAAGCATCCGACGAACACGCACAGCACGATGAGGATGTAGCGTCGCATGGTTCAATATTCCATGACGATCTTCCGGGATACCTGGAGAGCGCCCATCCTGACGCGACACAAGTAGACGCCAGCGGCCACTGTATTTCCGCTCAGGTCCTTGCCACTCCAGCTTACCGCATGCGGCCCAGCTCCCAGGATGGCGTACTGCGCGGTATGCACCGACCCACCGATCCCATCGAGGATATCAACGGTGACAGGCCCAGCGGTTCGCATATTGAAACCGATCTGGACCACGCCATTGGAAGGGACTGGATGGGCGCGAAGGGGCTCAAGCGCCACAACGGTGGCCTCATCGCCGGTTGGTGTATCCGCGAACCGCATGTTCTTGATCGTGGAGAGGTCCCATGAGTACGTGGTACCATCCCATAGAAAGGCATGGAGCTGATCGGCGCTCATATCGGTGCTGCGCAGCTCGGGAACGAGGTAGTTGATCGTGGCCCCATCGTTGAACTGAAGGGTGATGACCTGAGCGTGCAGGCAGGTGGGCACTACAACGGAGAGCAGGAAGGAGCGGCGCATGGACAGAAAGCCTCGGGTCGGACGAAGGTAGAAGACGCAACTCAATGGCCTTCCGACCTGATCATGGTCAAGTGAAAAGACCGGGGCTTAGGGTCGATCGATGATCGTCTTTCGAGCAGGACTTGACTTGTGACAACGGGTCCATCTCTTGATGGATCTACCCTCCCATTGTACTTCGTGCACATATTTTAGGAGCAAATCCCGGTCCATGATGCGTTTCGGATCACTCGCCCTGTTTACTTGGGCGCTAACAGCCACCAATACCCAAGCCCAAACCTATGAGCTCATCCGTCCATTGAATGTGATAGCGGACGCAGGCGAATTGGAGGTGAGGGCCATGGCCTACAAAGGCGATACGCTCTTCATCGGCGGGAACTTTCAATCCGTAGCACAACCTCGCTCCTACGGCACCCTTATTTCCACGCTGGATGGCAGTCCCGATCGGGTGGCCGACAGGCCGAACGCGAGGGTGCTATCCGCCATCCCGGACGGGCAGGGTGGCTGGTTCGTGGGTGGCCATTTCACGCTTTACAACAATGAACCGCGCAATGGACTGGCCCATATGGGGGGCGATGGTCAATTGATCGATTGGGTACCCGAAGTGGATCCAGAGATCAATGGCTGGGCGATCACCTTGCATGATGGATGGGTTTTCGTGGCGGATGACGATAGCATTACAGCGGTCAATGCGATCACGGGGCAGAATATCGGTTGGCGCTTAAGGGTGTATGGGGAGGTCCGCACGCTTGCGGCCCATGATGACCTGCTCTACGTCGGTGGCGATTTTCAAGCGATCGGAACGCAAACGCGCAACGATATCGCAGCCATAGACATCACCACTGGGGAGGTATCCTCGTGGAACGTGAGCTGTAACGGACCGGTGAACACCTTGACCGCCACACCGGATGGGCTGTATATGGGTGGCGACTTCACCACGGTGGCCGGATCCATTCGGAACGGTGCTTGTGTGATCAACTATGGTACTGCACTGTGCACACCTTGGAACCCCAACGTGAATTCCAGCGGTGTGGTGAACGCCCTGGCCATTCACGGCGACACGGTCTACATCGGTGGGGATTTCGCCAGCGTAGGGGGGATTGCCCGCGCATCATTGGCCGCTGTGGACCGGATCACCGGTAGTTTGCTTACTTGGGATGCACCCGTTGTGGGCCGGGTGAACTCGGTCTGTGTGGATGCTGGGCTGGTCTTCGTGGGTGGGTTCATACAGGGGATCGATGGCGAGGTGCGTAAGAATGTCGCAGCTGTAGACGCAGTTAGCGGTGTCGTTTCATCGTGGACCACCCCACCGCAGGACACAGAAGTACTCGTACTATCACCGAACGGAACAGGACAGCTGTTCATTGGCGGGGAATTCCTTACTGCGGGTAACCTGCCGCGCGAGAACCTCGCCGCCATTGATCTCAACACGGGTGAAGTTCTGCCCTGGCAATACGATGTGAGCGGACCGGTCAACGCGCTTTACGTTCACGATGATCGGCTTTACGTCGGTGGCCAATTCAGCAGCATTGCTGGTCAGTCGAGACAGAAGATCGGTGTGATCGATCTGGCGAATGATGAGTTGGGGAGTTGGAACCCAAGCGCACCATCCGGAGTGGTGAACGCGGTCGCCGTACACGGTTCAAGGCTGTATGTGGGTGGGACCTTCACAGGTATCGCTGGTGAGTCGCGCAATAGAGCCGCCTCTTTCGAGCTGGGTTCCATGGAGCTTACGGGTTGGAACCCCCTCTTCCTTGGTGGAGCCGATGACGTACTGGCTTTGGGGTTCCACGAGAACCTGGCCTACGTTGGTCAACAGTTGGGAATGGCGGTCGTGGACACTGCCTCGGCCTTGATCATGCCATTCACACCGGAGATCGGCAATGGCGATGTACGGGGCTTCGCCAACCATGAGGGTACGATGTACTTCGTTGGAGGCTTCTTCGAGGTGAACGGCACCGATCGTTACCATGCGGCGGCCGTAAACGCAGCGACCGGAACGCTAGTACCGTGGGACTTGGATGCAATTGGCAGCGGGAACGATTTCAATGTGGTCGTGGTGAACGCTTCCAGTGTGTTCGTCGGCGGTACCATCGACAATCTGGCTGGGAGCTACACGGGCAGCGTTGCACCCGTGGACCACCTGACCGGAGCCGTCCAGATCGAAGAGGATGAATTCTCGCAATCCGATGTTCGAGCGATAGCCCTTGTCGGGTCCAGCATCTATGTGGGTGGTGGGAACAGAAATGTCTTTGGCTCTCCGCGCCGCGGTTTGGCGGGATATACCATCAATGATCTCACCACTGAGGTTCAGGCGGGTCCTACCAGTGGATATGGAAATGCCGAATTGCGCCTCTGGCCGTCTCCTTATGCCGGCGGTGCGTTGCAGATAGCTTGGAGCGCAGATCAAGGCCCCGCCCCACCGACCGCGGAATTGCTCGATGCACGTGGCCGCTTGTGCGGTAGGTTGCGGATCACCGGGTCGGCCGTGGATGGAAGGACACAAGGGACCTTATCCGGGCTGGATGAGTTGGAACTTGGAACGGGATTGTACTTCTTACGCCTGTCCCTGCCGGATGGGGTTCATCGGGCCAAGCTGTTGGTGGAATGATCGACCGATCCGGGACACCTCAGCGGTAAAGCCTGGAAGCAGTGGCGAGGTGCGACTTTCCCATCCGTTTCCCCGAGGCAAAGGGATACGGACGGAAGGCTTCATCAAGGTCCCGGTCCATCATACATGCTTCCGGCAAGTACCAGGAAGACACCTTCTTCGCACCGATGACAGTCCCTTTTTAACGCGCTGTCTACCTTGGTTCGCAGACGCCAACAGCGTGACAGTAACATGAATTCTGCATTCTCGACCAGACTGCGCAAACTGCGTGCGGTGGTCACCCGTTTCGACGTGACGAGCAACCAGGCGAAATGGTCCACGCTCAAAGATCTGACGAACTGTCAGCTACCCACTACAAGGTCCCTGACGGAATATGCGGATCTTCTCCAGTTCATACAGGCCTTCCCGCCGGATCAACGGACCTATACAGCCGCAGAAAGGGAACTCGCACGGATCGAGAAGTTCCTGCGCACGGCAGGCGGGGCGTCCAGCAAGGTCTTCGTCAACTCCGGCTTGCCACATACGCCCTACGTTTCCAAGTTCTCTCACGACGCATGCGACTGGTTATTGCAAGACCCCGATGTCAGGGTGAGGCTTGATCATGTGGTGGATCCAGAGTTCGATCTGAACAAGGTGCTCGCGATCACCTTGCCCACCCTGGAGCGAAGCGAGACCACCTCGGGCTTCGATAACACGGAACTGCTGCATACGCTGGAGGTCCCGGCCGGGCGGGAGGTCCACTTCCTGGTGGAGGAGTTGGACAAGTTGGACCATGAGCCACGGATCAAGGACCTGCTGTTCGATGGACTTGGTCTTTACCTGCGCATGGATCCGCGGAGCAAGCGGTTCTCCAGGTACTACAACCGGATCCCCACCCCCACCCCGTTCATCCATGATCGGATCCTGAAGGACTTCGACCATCGCGAACTGCTGGACCGCCCATTGGGGAAGCCGGTCCTGCTGGATGACCGCGCGAAACAAGGCATCACCCAGGTGGTGAAGCGCGCCATGCTCGTGACCGATCGTGAGACGGACCCCACGACCTATTTGGACGAGCGATCACTGCGGCTGTATGATCTCGAGCGCGGTGTTTCGGTGGCGATATACGGCATGGTGCCGGCGCGCCAACTACCGCTCGAATCCTACGTGGGCTATACGCTGTTCAAGAACGGGATACCGGCGGCCTATGGCGGAGCCTGGATCTTCGGGCAACGCGCGGATTTCGGGATCAACATCTTCGAAGCCTTCCGCGGGGGCGAATCGGGCTATATGCTTTGCCAGTTGCTGCGTGTATACCGCCAGGTCTTCCACGTGGAGCGCTTCGAGATCGAGCCTTATCAGTTCGGTCTGGACAACCCGGACGGTATTGCCACAGGCGCGTTCTGGTTCTACCATCGCTATGGCTTCCGGCCTACGGACCCGAAGCTGTTGGCCCTTTCCGAAGTGGAATTCAAGAAGAAGCTCCTCCGGAAGGACCACCGTACCAGTTCGCGCATCTTGCTCCGGTTCACCGAAAGCAATATGGCGCTGACCCTCTCCACGATCGATCAGCCCGGTGTCTATGACATAGCCGATCAGGTAAAGGCAATGATCCGCAAACGTTACAAGGGCAGACGCGCTGTCGCGGAGTCCGCGTGCGTGAAGGACTTTCTTGCTAGGACAGGTCGTGCGGTGGACAGGGAACCGAACTCGGAACAGGTGCTGAAGGAAGTAGCGCTGTGGGCCATGGCCACTGACCAACGCAATGTCGGGAAGCTCGGTCTTCTCTTGGGAATGATCCGGTCGAAACCAGTCGATCTCTACGGCTATCAGGAGCTGCTCTTGCGCTACTTCGCCGAGTGACGACCGAACGGTGTCAGCGGCGGGCCCGGAATTTCGAACCCTCCCAGTCCACACCGATCCTGAAGGTCTGGTACAACCTTACGTCATGGATGGTCCCGCCATGGTGGTTCGTGGCGGAATGCATGGCCCCGGAAGGATAAGCCACCATGCGGTTGGCCCGGTAACCTGCCCGGTCGATCTCCACCCATTTCGACCGGTCGCGGCTGTCCTTCTCGAACATCGCCCATAGATCGGCAAGTTTCATCTTGAGCTTGCGTGCGTCGCCGGCTTTTGGCGCATCACAGAGCCCGGTTGATCGATGCATCCAGAGCGAAGTGCCGCGGTCGAATGGAAGACCTGGGGTCAGGTAGATCACCACCGTGATGTCATTGAACGGCGTGTCCGCATGTACACCTGGCACTTCCGTCTTGCGGCCCTTGGCGAAAGCCTGGTAGAATACACCGTTCTCTTGGATGGGGTCGGTATCCCAGCGCGTGATCTTGATGTCCAATAAACGCTCCAGCTTGGCCCGAGCACCGGGTTCGTGGTACACGGCAGTGCTTCGGAAGCCCGTGTAACCTTCGGGTTCGTAGTACTCCGCCCGCTGCGCGGCGCGGTAGACCTTGTCCGGATCGTCATAGAAATCATCCTTGATCAACAGGAAACGCTGGTACGGAGGCTTTGCCATGGACTTGATCATGAGCATCTGATGGTGCTCGACCATTCAAATATCGCCGATATCACCTGTCCGGATACTGCGCAATATCATGATACTGCTGGGCGCGATGAAGGCGACCACGATCGACCGATGTGGATCATGAACTTCAGCCTCTTCCGATCGCTCTCCGACGAAGGTCTTCATCGTCGCAGCGTAAGCGCGTGCCTGGTCGGCCGCGCAGTGACCCAGGTCGCTTGCTGGCGCATGGGATCACATCCCGAAGTCCTTCGATGTCGAGGTAGCGCGCATGACAGCCGGTTCCGAACGCCTCCTCCGGTGTTCCCAAGTCTCCGCGATCACTGCCAGCGCCATCATCATCAACAATGGCTCGACCAAAAGGCGGTGCCGAGTTTCCACATAGAAGAGGGATTGGACCACCGACAGTGCGATGGTGCTGAGCAGGACGACATTCAATTGCCTGCAGCGTAACCACCAAGCGGCGATCAGCAGGACAAAGAGGACCACCGTGTAGGTCTTGAACGCGGGTACCGCCCATCGGAGTTCCGCTATGGTCCGGGGAATGCCCAAATGCGAACGATATAGCCAGAAATTCTTCAGCTTCACTCCCATCATCGTCCACCACAAGCCTGGATGACCATCCAGTTCGGCCCGCCACTTTTCCCTGAAGAACGAAGATTGCCCGGCCGCATCCAAGCCGACCAATTGCGAGCCTTCTGTCGGGGTCAACAGGTGGAGGTAGTTCTGTCCGTTCGGAAGTTGGGCAGAGCCGTCCGTGGCCTCCTGTATCCCGATCCATAAGTTCTGCGCAGTTGCCGAATTCAGTTCAAAGCGCCCCGTTACCGCGTGGTTCCTGACCAGCCATGCACCCGTGGGAAGCAGTAGCACCAACA
>DEQO01000005.1 GCA_002360495.1 Flavobacteriales bacterium UBA3364 | reverse complement strand
TTCATCGGTGTGCTTAGTTCGTCGCTCGATCAGTTGCAACAGGCGACGGCCCGGCTCGCGGAACGCATCGACACCTTCATCGGTGAAGTGGTCCTGGGGACCGGCGATCGGTTTCCAAAGACCCGGCAGGAGCTTGCCTCACGACTGAACGGCATTCGCGAACATCAGCTACTGGACCATCTGACCCCGCTGTACAAGCGTACCGTCGTACCGCTTGACCAATGCGAAGCATGGATCGCATCCATCGCGCAAGGGGCCATCGGGAAACCGATCGACAGGTTCACCGATCGCGATGAGGAGGTCCTGAAGGAGCGGTTGTTGGCGCATTATCGCGAGTTGATGGGCTTGGCCGACGTCCACCGGACGGAGAAGGATGCTGACGGAGCGCCAGTTCTGCGCATGCAGATCACGACCTCGCGCAAGGGAACACGAACCGAAATGATCCACTACCCCTCGAAACAGCGGAAAAAGGTGGAGGCACAGGTGCGTGTGCTAAAGTCGAAGCTTGATGACGATCCGGCCATTCGCCGGGCGGTATTAGCTTGGCTCCTAAACGACGAATTGGACAAGGCATGAGCAGGGCGAAGCATGTGCTGGGCATTTCTGGCGGCAAGGACAGTGCGGCCCTCGCCATCTATATGAAGGAGCGGCACCCTTCTCTGGACATCACCTACTACTTCACGGATACCGGCAAGGAGCTTGACGAGACCTATCACCTGATCGAGCGGTTGGAGGGCTTCCTCGGTAAAAAGATCACCAAGCTCGAAGCGGAAGAGGCTGGCAAATCCGGCCAGGATCCGTTCGACTACTTCTACAAGGTGTTCCGGGGCTATCTGCCATCATCACAGGCGCGTTGGTGTACGCAACGGCTGAAGATCGAGCCGTTCGAGGCGTTCGTGGGTACTGTGCCCACCGTGTCCTATGTGGGCATCCGTGGGGATGAGGACCGCGAAGGCTACCTCTCGCGCAAGCCGAACATCCAAGCCATTTTCCCTTTCCGCCGGAACATCTGGAGCGAGGACGTGATCAAGTTCACGTTGGACAACGCCCGCATTGCACACGTCACGGAGCTGTACGCTTCGGAGCTTTCCGGGGCGCACTTGGATGTGATTGCCGGGACCTTGGCCAAACCCGTTGAGCATATCGCAAACGACCGCATGGGCAATGCCCGGCGGCAAACAGAAAAGCTCAACCGGCTGCTGGCGCACGGGGTGGTTCCCTTCAACCGTGCGGTGTTCCAACTGCTGAAGGAAACATCTTTCCCGTTGGGGCAGGAGCCGGATTACGCGCTTTTGGAGAATGAGGATGTCCTCGTAAAGGAGGACATCTTCCGCTTGCTGCGCGATAGCGGGGTGGGTGTTCCCGATTACTACGAACCCAAGGAGTTCTCGGTGGGCGGCAAGTCGGGCACGTACAACCGCAGCCGTTCTGGGTGCTACTTCTGCTTCTTCCAGCAGCGCATCGAATGGGTGTGGCTCTACGAACAGCATCCGGATCTGTTCGCCAAGGCGATGAAGTACGAGAACGAGGACGAAGGCTTCACGTGGGCACAGGGCGAAAGCCTGAAGGACCTGATCCACCCGCGAAGGATCGCGCAGATCAAGGCGGAGGCATTGGCGAAGGGGAAGGACCGGAGCAGTAACAAGCTGCTTTCCATTCTGCAAGAGGATGATGAACGGGCTTGTTTGACCTGTTTCCTGTAGTGGTATGGCGTATGATCTCGACTTCGTAGAGGAGGCCACGCTTCGGTTCCATGTCAGGAGTTTTTTTCTCTACCCTCAATACTGGTCTGAGAACGGTGCGACCATCACCTTCAATACCAACTGGAAGCGGGTTCGGTTCACCAAGGGAAACCAGAGGAGTATTCCACAGGCCAGGGGCGTGTACGCATTCGTATTGGAGCCGAAATACGACCACCTCGTGCCGACGCGGTATCTGTTCTACGTGGGCAAAACGAATCGCACCTTGCAGAAGCGCTATGGCGAGTATCTTGATGAGCGGGACGGCAAGGGTAAGACACGCCGGAAAGTCTTCAAGATGCTTAAGCTGTACGAGGACTGCATGTACTTCTGTTACACGGAACTCGCGAATGAAGACCAAGTGAACGCCCTCGAAACAAGTTTGCTCGACACATTCGTTCCGCATGTGAACACGCTCATTCCTTGTGCGCGGATCAAACCAGAACTCCAAGGGGTCTATGAAGCCAACTAAACTGTTGCTACCGTGCATGCGCGGCCGGATGGGTGACTGGATCTACTACGTCACCTTGATGAGCTTTGAGGAGGTGGCCCGACGGGTGAGGCTCCCTGAAGAGATTGATAAGAAGTACAGCTCAGAGGACCTCAAGCTCGGGGACTGGATCCAGCGCAAACTCAGCCCTTCAAGAACCGACCAGATAGTCCAGTACATTCTTCATCAGGAAGAGCGTTTCTTCAATGCGCTCATCCTTGGCATTTATGATGGCGAACCGAAATGGCAGGAGGTGATACTTGAAGGAGGTGGGACAGCCAGAAACATAGAAGCGGAAGAGGAGATGAACGAATACCTGTCAAAAACCTTCGGCCTTTTGACCCTCTCCGGCAAGGAATCGATCTTCGCCATTGATGGGCAGCACCGGGCTGTTGCCATTCGAAAGGCTGTGGAGAAGGGCTCCAAGGTCCAGGGAGATGAACAGGCCGTGATCTTCATCAGCCACAAGCCGACCCCGGAAGGTAAGATTCGGACACGGCGCGTATTCTCCACGCTGAACAAATACGCCAAACCGGTAAGCGAAAGTGAGATCATTGCGCTGAGCGAGGACAGCAATTCGGCCATAATCACACGCAGGTTCGTTGATACGAATTCATTCCTGAAAGAGAAGGTCTTGGTCATTAAGAACCGTGCAATCCACCGTTCGAACACTTCGCACCTCACTAACATCATGGTGCTCCATGATCTGGTCAGCATCCTTTCCACTAATAAATCGGTCGCTGGAAATGCCGTGCAAGGGTATGACCATGCCTCGTTTATTGCCCAACGATTGTCCGACGACGACATCAACAAGCAGTTCCGCAAAGTCGAAAGCGAATTGAAGGAGGTGTTCGAGGCGATACCAAGCGTGAAGCGCTTCCTAACCAAGGGTACCGTGGACCGCGCCTCGGCCAAAACGAGCTTGATTTTCAGACCAATCGGCCAAAACGTGATCTTCTCCGCATACAAGTTCTTGAAAGAGCACCGTAAGGGCCAAGCGCTGTTGGACTATCTGAAGGAGGACGACTTCAACTTAGCGAACCCGACGTGGAAAAAGCTGTTCTGGGACGAAACCACAAATGAGATAGACACCAAGAAGTCCAAGCAGAAGGCAGCTATCCTCTACTTGGTCGATTCCCTTGGTGTTAAGCCCAGGCGGACGGCCAAGGACGAGAGCGACCTCAAAGGTCTGGGGCTATTGCAGGACTGATCGCAAGGGCTCAATCCCCCAATCCCTGCATCAACTCCTCGGTCCCACCGAAGGTCAGGATGAACGAGGAGTAATAGGTATCGAACAGGTCCTTGATATAGGAGCCGATGTCCACTTCTTCGGCCCTGCCCTCCTTGCTCATCGTGATCGAGTAGCCCCGGTTCTTGGTGATCATGTAGAGGAACAGGGCGTGGAAGTAGACGTAGGTGTAGTACTTCCGATCGGCCACGGCCAGTTGCTCGGTATTGGGGTTCCTGATCCGGTTCTTGTACTCGATCAGCACCCGGCTGTCCATATTCACATAGATGGACTTCAGCTCGTTGCCTTCAGCATACGGGATCATCACGGCATCGTAGTCCATCGCCTCGCCGGTCAAATCGGAGACGACATTCCAATCCACGACGTTCTCTCGCTCGCCTTTCTCCTTGTAGGCTTGTACCAGTTCGGGCAGGCCGAGATTGTCGTCGGGAGCTTCCTCCTTGGGCTTGGATTCCTTGGGCTGCTCCGGCTCGGCGATTTTCACCCAGAACAGTTCTTCGAGGTCGCCCCCCGGCGCGGTGAGGGAGACCTTCACCTGTACTTGATCGCCGACCTTTAACTCGCCTTTCTTCGGGCTTAACGCAATCTTGATCGTTCCATCCTTAGGGCTGCTTTTCGCTACGCTGAACAGGTCGGTGATGCCCTTGGGCGTTCCAGCCGCGCTGCCTCCCTCGGTCTCGTTGGTGGCGAGGCTCAACAAGCTCACCTTCATTTCACCAGGCTCCTCCACGCGGTCGAAGTAGTAGTTATCTACATCAGTCTTCAGCTTGATGGTCTTCTCCCCGCCCAGCGGGACCATCGTCGCTTCCGTAGGCCCTCCCTTCTTCCGGTCCAAGTTCAGAAAGGTCGGGAAGCGCTCCGGCTTGAAAGGCTCTTCCGGCTTCGGCTCTTTCGGAGCGGCCTTCTTCTTCTCCGGTCCTGGCTTATCGGCCTTCAGGTCCACCTTCAGTGCCTGTTGGAGCATCTTCTTCAGCTCAGGGTCCAAAGGCATCGTCTTGGCGAAGCTCCTCAACAGGTCTTGTGTGCTTGCGCTGGTGTCGATGTCTACGGTCGCTTTCCGTCGTTCTTGGATTTCCCATAGGCGGCTGCCCTTCCGACTCAGCTTCTCCGCAAGGAAGCGCCGCAGGATTTGGGTCTCGTCACCGTCCTTCATCCGGTCGCGCGAGGCCATGAACAATTCCTTGCGGAAGTCGTAGCTCATGTTCGTGCAGTCCACATGAATCAAAAGGTGGTGCTTTAGCATGTTCATCTTTAGCGACTGCGTGATGAAGCCCGTTCCGAAGTGACCATGCACTTGCCCGTTGATGGAGAACATCACGGACATGTCGTTCTTGAAGTAGCGCTTGCGGATCGTCTCCTTGGTCTCCTTCACGTCGCTGTCCTTTACGCGGGTCTTGAACACGAAGCAGTTCACCTTCATCGCGCCGATCGGTGCCTCGTTGAACTCTTCCGAGAAGCGGTCCTCCAAGTAGTCGTCACGCTCTCGCTCCAAGCGCCGCTTCAATCCGTAAAGGTCCGTGACCAGCACCTTGTTCTTCGGGTATCGCTGTTCCGTGTCCTTGGTCAGTATTGGCAACGCAGGCTCGAAGAGGTATTCCGTGATGCTCTGATTGAGATCTTGGGCGAACGCGGAATAGCCGGACGGGAATTGGTAGTTGTACAGCTTGATTATGGTGCCTGTCTTGAACTTCCTGTTCTCCAGCCCAAGGTCCAGTTCAGTGATCGGGCACGAAGGAATGGCCCCATCCGGAGCCCAGTATTCGTACCAAGTCTCCTTCGCCATGTCCGAATCCCTCTTCACATGCTCGCGAACCAATGTGAAACCGAAGTTCCCGCTGCCATCAAAGCGCTTCGATCCGATGAGTTGATAGCGGCGCTTTCCTGCAAAGACCAAGGCTCCCGATCCGCCCATGTTGTACTTGCCCTGCACGAACGGCACGTCGTTCTTGTTCCCCCGCAACAAGGACAGGAATGTGTTCTCGAACTGATCGGGATGCTGGCCTTCCCCGTTGTCGTAGATGATGACACAGGTCGGGTGCCCCGCGCTCGGCGCACCCTTGCCATCGGCGATGATCTGGATCTCCTCGGCCTGCTGCTTACGTTGTTGTTGAAGGTCCCAGTTCTTGTGGTCGTTGAAGAACGCCGCGACAGCCGCCTCCATGCTTTGAGGAGCGTTTGACGACTTCGGGTCGATACGCTCTTCGTGCGCCCGTTTTGTCAGTATGGCATCGATGGAGTTGGTGACCTTCTCGATGATGGCCGCAATGGGACTAGACTGCTGATTTTTGACGACGCTAAAGTTGCTCTGGTTTCCGCCGAGCGGTTTCCAGTTCGAGTCTCCAAACAGTTCATTGTGGTCGGTAACAATGGCGTGAACGGCATTCTCATCCTGTGCATGATATAGATGCAGGAACAATTCCGTCAGGTCCATGTTGCTACGGAAGAGGGGATAAAATGGAAGCTTGAATCTAGCCGAAACTACTAATCACAACGAGGACTGCATAAGAGGCCGCAGCGGCAGCCCGCCGGAACTTGGAGCTCAGAATTGTGCAAGCGAGGTGGCTACCAGAGAAAGTCACCGCAGTTGCAAAGATGCCCGCCGAACCAAGGCAGATCCAGTGTAGCACGCAACCCGCCTGCGAAAGGGGCATGCATGCGAGCAAAGAGGTGTACCAAACACCACGAACCATGATATCGGAAAGTGGAGGACCCGAAAGCGTGCGGAATGGCCCGGGACCTATTGGACACCCCACCATCGTTTAATGGGCGGGTTCCAGTTCGGATTGGCTAGCTAATGCTAAAGATCGCGGACGCTGTTCAGGGTTTCTCCGGGAGCTTACCGCAGCCTTCGTTCTGGCAGCACAGAGGCAGCTTCGCGAAAGCTTCTGGATTCCCCGGTGTTCCGTCCGCTGAGTAGCCCAACTTCACCAGCGCAGAGCGCAGCTTCGTAGCATCGGTCTTCTTCGGGTCGAAGTCCACGAGCACCGCTGCTGTAGACAGGTCCACATCCACCTTCTTCACTCCTTTCTCGTAAATCATCTCCGTCTCGATGGTCTTCTCGCACATATCGCAGATGGCACTGCTCTGGATCTTCACGCTCTCCAAGCCTGGCTTAGTGGTCGAAGTAGTGCCTTGGCCGCTGGCGTTAGCAGAAATGAAAAAGCCGATGGCCAGGGTGGCGAGAATGCTGGTGATGTTCATCGTGTCTGGTCTTGTGCCGAAGGTGATTGTTCAGTCTTTCGGGGAGCGTAGGATGAAGGCAAGATCATCGGGGAGTGGAATGGGCCGCAGCGTGTGCACATTGGCTCCGCCCGTGTTACCGATCGGAACCGTGCCAACAAAGCTCTTCACACCGCCGAATATCAGGCGCGGAAGCTGCCCCAATATCTCGCGCCCATCCTTCATGCGGAAACCGAAACGAAGCATGCGCCAGTGAACGGCGTTGTGTTCGAGCGGCCAACGCTGTGCGAGGATGTGAGCTCTTTCAAGATGATGCCATTCGCGTTGGAACTCGCCATGTGCCCGCGCCGACGAGCTCGCAGCCAATTCAGCGCGATAGTGCTCCTCCACGACCTGTGGCATCCTCCAATGCAGCCCCATGCCGAGCGCTTACTTATGGCCCGCGCAGCAAGCCTTGCCCTTGGCGCAAGCCTTGGCATCCCAGCTTTCGGGCTTGGCCAACAGAGCAGCCACACGTTCGCTCTTGTCCTTTCCGACATGGCGAAGAATGGCGGCTTGCACCTGTTCTTTCACCTTGGTCTTGGTCGTCGCATCCTTTTTCTCGTCACCTGAAGCGATCAAAGGAGTCTTCTCGAAGATGGTTGTGAGCTCCGTGCGCAGCTTGGCCGCCTGTTCGTTGGCAATGAGGCCGTCGTTGATAAGCACGGTCATGACCCGAGTAGCTGCTGTCTTGCTGTCCTCGACCGTAGGGGTGGGGTCATGCAGGTGCGCGTCAACAGAGGCAATCGCACTCACGGTTGGCGTCGTGAAGGAGAACAAGCTCATCAAGGCGGCACCAGCGAGAAGAGGGAACTTCATGGTCAGATGAATTCAGTGTTGTGTTAGTCCGGATGGCAAGGACCTTGCCGATCGCTAGCTTAAGGTAAGGGGGTGGGAGCGGGGGAAGCCGAGGTTGCCGAGGCTCATTCACAGTAGGTCTAGGGATCCCACCTCGGTTCATCGCATACGACTTGCGTTCAGGATGGCCAGCAGGGCCACCCCCACATCAGCGAATACAGCTTCCCACAGCGTGGCCAACCCGCCTGCACCCAAGATGAGCACGACGGTCTTTACTCCGAAGGCCAGCGTTATGTTCTGTGTGACAACGCGCTTGGTGGCCTTCCCGATCCGGATGGCTTCCGCGATACGCGACGGCTGGTCGTTCTGGATCACCACATCGGCGGTTTCGATAGCCGCATCGCTACCGAGGCCACCCATAGCGATGCCGACATCACTGAGAGCAAGGACAGGGGCATCGTTGATACCGTCGCCAACGAAAGCAACCACGGCTGATGGGTTCTTCTTCACTTCCTGCATGCGTGTGACCTTGTCTTCGGGCAGCAGGTCACCGAAGGCTTTATGGATGCCCAGGGTCGCCGCCACGCGCTGCGTAATGGTCGACTTGTCACCGCTAAGCATCACGATGTCCTGCACGCCAAGTGCTCGCAGCTCGTTCACGGCCTGTTGGGCATCGGTTTTGATCCTGTCGGCCACGGTCAGGTAGCCTGCGTACGAGCCGTCGATGGCTGCTACGACCATAGTCTCTTCCACTGCATCCACGTCCGCAGGATAGCTCACGTTGTATTTCTGCAGGAGCTTGGCGTTCCCCACCAAGACTTCCTTGCCCTGTACCACACCCCGCATGCCATGTCCGCTGATCTCCTCAACATTGGTGGCCTCACCCACGCCCCCTCCTTCGGCATAGCGCAGCACAGCTTTCGCAATGGGATGCGAACTGTGTGTTTCCATTGCCTTGATCACACCAACGAGCTGTTGAGCGTTGATTGTTTCGGTGGGTTTCACTTCCTGCACAGCGAAAACTCCTTCTGTGAGGGTTCCGGTCTTGTCGGTCACTAGTGTGTTCACCTTTGTCAATGCATCCAGGTGGTTGCCGCCTTTGAGCAAGATCCCCTTCCGACTCGCCGCACCAATGCCACCGAAGTAGCCCAGGGGAATACTGATGACCAATGCACAGGGGCACGAGATCACGAGGAAGATGAGCGCACGGTAGAGCCAGTCGTTGAACACGTAGGGTTGAACGACCACTGCCGGAACCAAGACGATCCCTACGGCCAGTGCCACCACGATAGGGGTGTAGATACGCGCAAAGCGACGGATGAAGAGCTCCGTCGGCGCCTTGGATTTCGCCGCATTCTGAACGAGGTCGAGGATCCGTGCGAGACTGCTCTCGCCAAAAGGTTTGGTCACACGTATTTCACTCACCTTGTCCGTAGCGATCATTCCGGCGAGCACAGGGCCTTCCGGTTCAATGGTCCGTGGCACACTTTCGCCGGTGAGGGCCGCTGTGTCGAACGAGGCTTTGACAGCCAGTAACACGCCATCTAGCGGCACACGATCGCCGACACGTACACGTATTGTTTCACCCACCTTCACCTCGGCGGCCGGTAGTTCCACCACTTTACCATCCCTGACCACGCTTGCAGTGTCGGTACGCACGTCGAGAAGAGCTCGGATGTTCCGTTTTGCCCTATCCACAGCGGCGCTCTGGAAGAGTTCGCCTACCGCATAGAAGAGCATTACGGCGACACCTTCAGGATACTCGCCAATGAAGAAGGCACCGATGGTGGCAATACTCATTAGGAAGAACTCGCTGAAAACGTCGCCTTTGCCAATGGCTTTGATAGCGCTCACCAGCACCGGCCAACCGACGGGGAGGTAGGCGGCAAGGAAACACGTCAGGCGCCACCAGGGTTGTTGCCAGAACAGCGGTGCGCTCTGGTCTATGGCGATGCCTCCGATGAGCAGCACAAAGGATAAAATGGCTGGGAGGTAGGTGCGCCAAGGGGAATGGGTGGTATGGTCGTGTTCGGAGGACATGGTTTCATCTATTGTCGCACGGTCCTGGAATGGACACGCCTTAGTGTTTAGTTCCCGTTGTTGCTGCTGCTCTCACGGTCTCAGGGTTTCTGTCCGGGGTTGATAAGCAATGCATGCCCCACCAACCGAGTGGCGCAAGGACGATCACGCTGCCCATCCCTGGGAAGTAGCCGTATGGCTCCTTCGTGAAGAAGGGAAAGCTGAAGTGGGCCAGTTCGGTGATACCCATTGCTGAGAAGAAGGTCCAAGCCAGATAATGGCCTAGTGGATTTCTGCGCCGAACCAGGATGGGAACAGCCAACCAACCACCTACCGAAAGAAGGACCAATGCGATGATCGGAGCCGAGGTTATCTCCGGCGTGGGGACATGTGTTATTTCCGCTAAGCGGGCGAAGAACCCCATCACCTTTTCTTCAACCCGGTGGATTGCGAAGAACCCTAAGGCGAGCCAGTAAGGGGTACGTATTCGCTGAAAACTCGGACGAAAGGGGGTGTCCATCCAGAGAATGAAACCCGTGAGGAAGCCGGAAGTGAAGATCAGCGCAGTCCAGAAGCCGAACGACACGTATCCCAACGCTAGGATCAGCCCCGTGAAGAGGAAGGCGATGGTGTGGAAGGATGCGTTGGTCATGATGCCTTGATGCCAATGGGTGGCCGCTACACCGGTCTAGTGTTGATGCTCATCCTCGTGGTTGTGTCCGGATACTGTGTCCAGTGCGGCCTCACTATGAACATGGCCATCGTCATGGTTGTGACCCTGTTCTTGATCGTGTTCTGAGGTCCCGTGGTTGTGACCATCCCCTTCGCTATGCCCTGGAACGGATCCATCATCACTCTCACGAGAGCTGGATTTGTCCTCTGCTGGATTGCTGCACGCGAAGAGGGTAGCAGCGGTGACGAGGGGAAAGAGAATGCGTTTCATTGGTTCTAATGGTTGAATGGTCAATCGGTGTGGTTGTTTTCCTGTCGTATGCTCTGCTTCCAGCGCACGTACCAAGAGCGGTGATGAAGGCTGATGAGGAAGTACACAAGGAATGCGCTGGAGGTGGCAATAACGAACATGTTCAGACCCACCGCCACGCCGATAGCAGCAGTACACCAAACCGTGGCCGCTGTCGTGAGGCCCTTTGAGTATCCGCTACCGCTATCCTTATACACGATCCCCGCTCCCAAGAAGCCGATGCCCATCACAACGTTGGCTACGATACGGGATGTGGCGGCCACGTCTTCCAAATGCCCGGCTATGCTCGTGAAAAGAGCTGCGCCCACGCATACTGCTGCGTAGGTACGTAGACCAGCATCTCGGCCATGGCGCTCACGGTCATAGCCGATAAGAGCGCCGAGTACGGCAGCCACGATCAGTTTGCTGGCGATCGCCAGTTCGTCTTTGATGTCTATCAGGTGCATTTCCATTGCTCAATGCCTGTGGCCGTCGTTCGAGTTATGCTGTTCTGGAACGGGAGGAATACTCATGCGTGGACCGCTTTTGAGTTCGGAACTGATGAAACCATCACCAGTTTTGAAGCTCGCGACAACGGTGAACGCATTCGGGTTCGTGAGCACCACCCGAAACCCATTGTCCTTTATGGGCTCGAAGGCTGGATTCACAGTACTGTTGTCGGCGAACCGGATGTATGCCACACCACCCCATGCTGGTATGGCTGTTCCAAGTGTGTCCATTAGGTAGAAGCGCACCTCGTCCCCGCTTAGCACCATTTCGATCGAATACGTTCCGGAACGTGCGGTCAGCCCGCCGTGAGGCGCACTGAGCGATTTTTGTTGCGCTGATACGGCTGTGCTCAGGAGGATGGTTAGGAAGAACATGATGTGTTTCATGGCCTAGCGTTGTTTCACTGGTTGACGGGTTGTGATGGAACGATGTAGCGGTCTTGCAGGTAGTCAGCCCACGGAAGGAATATGTCCGAAGTGGTGTGTTCACGAATGTCCAGGATGAACTGTTCGTAGGTGAGCGCCTTGAATGTGTACTCGGGTTGTGTAAGTAGCCGCGAATAACCCGTGCAAGCTTCAGCTACATGCCTGTTGTCCTTGGGGTAAACAACCATAAGGGTGGCGTACGCATAGCGCTCTCGAAATCGTTGCAGAATGCTCTCACCAAGGAGCTGGTTGCGCCACAGCTGACGATACTCATCGCGCAGGAGACTTCTGCTCCATCCACCTCGATATATTCCCGAAGTGGTCATAACGCGGTAGTAGGCCGAACCGACGTCAAGGATGTTGCGATCCTCCTTGCTGTTCTTGCCTAGAGGATAGGGCCGCTCCGTGTATTTCACCTCGATCCCTACGAGACCGCGAAGTCCGGCTTCGTCCTCATACTCCACGAACGCATCGAAGCTGGTGCTGTCATTGAGAAACTCACCTCGTGGCATCGGTGCATATTCGATCCGGATCTCATCCACCACGCTCAGTCCGAACCCCAGCCACTTGCTGAACACCTCCCGGCGGAGTGCAGCGTCACTATTCAAGGGAATGAAGAAATTGAAAGGCACGTGCTCGCTTCTCAGCAGGTTGGCGTACACGTTGCGGTTGAACGCGGGATAGCGGGCGTACAAGGCATCGCGTATACCGAAGCCATCGAAGACATTCAGGCCCTTACGCGCATCAGCCTCCAGGAGATAGTTGCCGTAGCGACCACAGGGCACATGCAAACGTTCAGCTCGGAATCGCGACTGATGCAAGCGAGCACGCCCCAGAAAGCCTGTCGGGTCTCTCTGGCGGTCCTTGGCTACTTGTGCACCGATCTCGGGTATCATGACGGTCTTCTTATAGGGAGCGAGCCATCACTCCATCAATGCTGATGCCCACTGCTCGTGTTCATCATCGCGATCAGGTAGTAGGCCCCACCCACAGCCACTTGCGCGTTCGGAGCTACCTCCTGAAGAAAGGTCACCGCCGTGTAGGCGCCATCCGTGGTTCCTTTCCTCACTTCAACACGTTGGAAGGTCATGCTGCCACGGGCGGCATCGTGATCGTGACCTTCACTTTCCGCGCGTCCCGAAGCCTGCTCCTTGCCGTGGTCGTGTCCATCGCCTTCATTGTGTTCACCGATGTTCTCTTCACCATGATCATGACCGTGGTCTTCGCCTTTCGCGTGTGCGGCGGCATTCTCTTTCGCATGATCGTGCACGTCGCCTTGAGCGTGTTTGTGTGCAGGCTCTTCCTTGTGTGCAGGCTCGTTCTCATGGCCGTGTCCGTGCTCCTCTTCACCCTCAGTACGAATGAACACGAAGTCCTTACCCTCCATATTCACGATCGCCTCGGTGAGCACTGCCGTTGTTGTGGCATTCCCCACATCAATGCGCGCTGTGACGCCCATTCCATCGATCAGGCCAAGTTTGTCGCCTGTGATCTCGGCGTGAACCGGGATTGTCTTGGTTTCACTCTCGAAGGCGCTGCCAATGGCGAAGACGACTGCTGTATAGTTCTTTCCCGGCAGGTTGGTCAGGTTCAGGTCGATCTTCTGCCCAACCTTCACCTTGGCGATATCCTGTTCGTAGAGGAAGAGATCAACATGCAGCTTGCTGTTGTTGACAACGCGGAACATCGTGGCATCCCCGCTGACCTTGCTTCCCACGTTGACGGCGATGTGTGCTACGGTGCCATCTATGGGACTAACTATACTGCCTGAGGAACGGATCGTTTCCGCGTTCAGTTTCACCGGGTCGATATTGACCAGACGGAGAAGTTCAGCATTCGCATTCACGGCAGCGAGCAACGAGGCGTGCTCGGCGGTGGCCTGTTGCAAGGTCTTCTGAGCACTCACGTTGGCACCTGCAAGGTCGGTCTGGCGCTCCAGCTCCGCTTTCGCAAAGACAAGTTTGGCCTTGGCATCGAGGTAGTCGCGCTGCAGGTCGATAATTGCTTGGTCCGTAATGCTGGCCAACGCCTGGCCCTTTGTCACATGGTCGCCTTCCTGCACCAGTACCTGTCGGATGGTACCGCCCATTGCTGCTGTGACATCAGCGATGTTCTGAGGGGGGACTTTCAGGAAGCCGGTGGTCTTTAGCGCAGTTGTCAGGTCCTTGGATTCCACCTGACCGAGCTGGCCTTCAATAGCTGAGAACTGCTTCGGTGAAAGAGTCACGGTGCTACCACCGTCGTGACCTTCTTCTTCACCATGCCCATGGCCCTCTTCTGCTGCCGAGGGGGTACTACCTCCACAAGAGGCTAGTGCTACGGTGAGAAGCAATAAGCAAAGGACTTGAGGGATGCGCTTGATCGCGCTTGGGATCATCTGCTTTTTCATTCCAGTATGGTCTTAGAGGCCGCTCAGGGCTCGGAGGTGGAGGACGGTAAGGGCGAGCTCGTAACGCACGCGCAAATGCTCGGCGTTCAGTTGAAAGGCCTGCTCGATGCCTTGTGTGAATTGGAAGTAGTCGACTTCGCCTGCCCGATAGGCACGTTGAGCATCATCACTCAAGGTGCTGGCCAAGGCGGCACCCGTGCTCTCGAAGTAAGCTAGGCTCTCGCGTAGTTGAGAAAGCTGTGCTTGGGTGCTTGCCCGTTCGCTGGTTCGTTGGCGGCGTGTGGCTTCGAGTTCTTGTACTGCGATCTCGCTACGCAGACGTGCGGCCTTAGTGCGTACACCCTGGCCGCTACCCGGTAGCGGAACGGTGGCACCGACGAGGTAGCCGCTGAACGGTGCCTTTCCATCGAATGTCTGGTAGAATCCGCCTCCTTGCAGGTTCGGAGCCCACAGGCTGCGTTGCAGCTTCCATTCCGCCTGGGCAACCTGTGCGCGTTGCTCCATCGATGCGATCAGCGGGTCAGTGCTACCACCTGGATCAGGTGCTTTGGCCGTGTTCAGCAATTCTATCGGGATGGGTCTTGCTTCGTGGAGAGATCCTGTCCAACGCTCTACCTCGGCCTGGTAGGCCAGCAGGTCAGCCTGCGCTTGGCGCAAGCGGACCTTCACTTGTTCAGCGCGGCTTTGTGCGCTCGTTTTCTCCAAGCGACCTGTCTCACCGAGCTCGAAACGCTTGATGGCAAAAGCAGCCATGGACGAATAGGAGCTATCGAGCTCTTGCAGTATGCGCACTTGCTCGACGCCCATGGCCCATTGTAGGTAAGCACCACCCGCGCTTTCCTTCACATAGGTTGAGGTGTTCAGTTGCTCGCTTTCTGCCAGTCGCAGGCTTTCTTTCAAAAGAGCCCCTCGCCGGGCGATCGTAGTCGGGAACGCGAACCCTGTGGTGGCTTGCAAGTTGATATCCGAGCGGTATGGCCCTTGGATCTGGCCCTGCATGAACTGCGCGTTCAGTGGCGATAGTCCGAAAGCTGTCCGTCGCAGAACTTCCTGCTCCTGTACGCTGAGTTCAGCGGCTGTCATACTGGGATGCGTGCGCAAGGCGCGGGCGATGACTGTATCCATCGGTAGCGCTTCCTGTGCGGAAACAGTCCCAGCGATAAGAAGCAAGAAGGATGAGACGACGAGAACTGGTTTCTTCATTGAGCGCTCATTGTCACCCTTTGAGCCTCGTTGGCCCATGAAGAGCAGATAAAGCACTGGGAGAACCACCAGCGTAAGCGCAGTAGCCGTGACCAATCCACCGATCACCACCGTGGCCAAGGGGCGTTGTACCTCAGCACCAGCATTGCCGCTCAGTGCCATTGGCAGGAACCCGAGTGAAGCGACCGCTGCGGTCATCAGCACTGGACGCAGTCGAATGCGTGTACCGCGCAGTACGCGCTCCTTCAGGTCGGTGCTCCCTTCCTTCTCCAGTTGGTCGAACGTGCCAATGAGCACGATACCGTTCAACACCGCGACACCGAACAGAGCGATGAACCCGACTCCCGCGCTGATGCTGAAAGGCATGTCGCGTAACAGCAGTGCCAGAACACCACCGATGGCGCTCATCGGTATGGCTGTGTAGATCAGCAGCGCGCGTTTCACACTGCTGAAGGTGAAGTAGAGCAGCAGGAAGATGAGGCCCAAGGCTATGGGTACAGCAACCATCAGCCGTTTGCTGGCAGCCTGTAGATTCTCGAACGTTCCGCCGAACGTGTAGTAGTAGCCTGAGGGCATTCTGACTTCAGCGTCGATCCGGCCTTGTAGCTCTTCCACGAAGCTCTCCACATCACGGCCACGGATGTTCACCCCTACAGCAATACGGCGCTTCGCATCCTCACGGCTGATCTGGGCTGGCCCTGGAACTAACAATACGGTTGCGACCTGCTGTAATTGGATCTGACCGCCAGACGGGAGCGCTACGAAGAGCGAGCGCACATCGTCGATGCTCTGACGCTGCTGCTGAGCAAGGCGTACAACGAGGTCGAAGCGGCGTTCGTTCTCGTAGATGGCGCCGGTCGCTTCACCCGCGAAGGCGGTACGCACGGTCCGGTTCAAGTCGCGTATGTTGAGGCCGTATTGGGCGACGCGCGCGCGATCGTAGGTGACTGTGATCTGGGGTAGTCCCACCACCTTTTCTACTTGCGGCTCACCCGCACCCTGCACCTCGCTGACCAGCCCGGCTACTCGCTGGGCGATCACCGCGAGCGTATCCATGTTCTCGCCGTAGATCTTCACGGCCACGTCCTGGCGGATACCGGTCATCAATTCGTTGAACCGCATCTGAATGGGTTGGGTAGCTTCGTAGAACACACCGGGTACTTGCTTCAAGGCTTGGAGCATGGTGTCCTGCAGACTCTCACGGTCGTGAGCGGTGGTCCACTCATCCTTATCCTTGAGAATGATCATGAGGTCCGTGGCCTCTGGCGGCATGGGGTCGGTCGGTATTTCCGCGCTACCTGTTCGCCCGACCACTTGTTCGACTTCAGGGAACTGGAGCAGGATCTTCTCCACCTTGGCATTGTTGGCGATGCTCTGGCTCAGTGATGCGCCTTGAG
>DEQO01000193.1 GCA_002360495.1 Flavobacteriales bacterium UBA3364 | reverse complement strand
CGCACCATCCAGGACTGGATCGTGCGCCGACAGCTGATCGGAACAGAAGGCGTGGCCGACGTGAGCAGCTTCGGCGGCCTCCTGAAGCAGTACGAGATCGCCGTGGACCCCGAGCGCCTGGGTGGCATGGGGATCACCCTCACCGACGTGTTCGATGCCGTGGCCCGCAACAACGCCAACACTGGCGGCGCATACATCGAGAAGGGCCCGCAGCTGCTCTTCATCCGCACCGAGGGACTCCTCACCGACATGGAAGGCATCCGCAGCATCCAGGTGAAGGTGCTGCCCGACCACACGCCCGTGCTGCTGCGCGACGTGGCCGAGGTCAGGCTCGGGACGGCCATACGTTACGGCGCGCTCGTGCACGATCAGGAGGAGGCCACCGGCGCCATCGTGATGATGTTGAAGGGCGCCAACTCCAGCGATGTGGTGGCCCGCGTGAAGGAGCGCATCGCGCAGATCGCCAAGTCCCTGCCTGAGGGCGTGGAGATCCAGCCCTTCCTCGACCGCACCAAGATGGTGAACAACGCCATCCACACCGTGCAGACGAACTTGTTGGAAGGCGCGCTGATCGTGGTGCTGATCCTGGTGCTCTTCCTGGCCAACCTGCGCGCTGGACTGGTCGTGGCCTCGGTGATCCCGCTGGCCATGCTCTTCGCCGTGATCATGATGAACCTCTTCGGCGTGAGCGGCAACCTGATGAGCCTCGGCGCGCTCGACTTCGGCCTGATCGTGGATGGCGCGGTGATCATCGTGGAGGCCGTGCTGCACCACATGCACGATGGCGTGCACCGCAACGAAGGACGGCTTGATCAAGCACGGATGGACGAAGTGGTGCGTGGAAGCGCAAGCCGCATGATGAACTCCGCCATGTTCGGACAGGTGATCATCCTCATCGTGTACCTGCCGATCCTCTCGCTGCAAGGCATCGAGGGCAAGATGTTCAAGCCCATGGCGCAGACGGTGGCATTCGCCGTGCTTGGCGCCGCGATCCTCTCGCTCACTTACGTGCCCATGATGAGCGCGCTGTTCCTGAGCAAGCGCACCGATGCGCCGCCCACCTGGACCGATCGCATGATGGAGCGCGTGGGAAAGGCCTACCGCCGACGGCTCGACACCGCCATCGCCAAGCCCATGCGGCTGGTGGTAGGTGCTGCCTTCCTGCTTGTGGTGGCTGGAGGGATCCTCGCTTCCATGGGCGGGGAATTCATCCCCGAACTGGAGGAGGGCGACTTCGCCGTGGAGACACGCCTGCTCACCGGCAGCTCCCTGAGCGCCTCCATCGACGCGTGCACCAAGGGCGCCGGTCTTCTAAAGGCCCAGTTCCCCGAGGTGGTGAAGGTGGTGAGCAAGATCGGTAGCGGTGAGATCCCCACCGACCCCATGCCCATCGAGGCCGCAGACATGATGGTGATCCTGAAACCCAAGGACGAGTGGACCAGTGCGAAGAGCTTCGATGAGCTCGCGGAGAAGATGGGCAACGCGTTGGGCGTGATCCCCGGCGTGAGCTTCGGATTCCAATACCCTGTGCAGATGCGCTTCAACGAACTGATGACCGGCGCACGCCAGGATGTGGTGTGCAAGATCTTCGGCGAAGACCTCGATACCCTGGCGCGCTACGGCGAGAAGCTCGGGGCGCTCGTGAGCGGCGTTGAGGGTGCGAAGGACCTGTACGTGGAGCGCGTGGGCGGCCTGCCGCAGATCGTGGTGAAGCATGATCGCGCCGCACTCGCCCGCTATGCCCTCGACGTGGAGACCGTGAACAACGTGGTGCGTACCGCGTTCGCCGGCAGCGTGGCCGGGCAGGTGTTCGAGGGCGAGCGCCGCTTCGACCTGGTGGTGCGCGCCGATGCGCAGAGCCGCACCGAGCTCACGGATATGCAACGGCTGCTGGTGCCCACGCCCCTGGGCAGGCCCGTGCCATTGAGCCTGCTTGCGCAAGTGGAGGTGATCGACGGGCCCAACCAGGTGCAACGCGAGGATGCCAAGCGCCGCATCACCGTGGGCTTCAATGTGCGCGGCCGCGATGTGCAAAGCATCGTGAACGAGCTGCAGGGCAAGGTGGACGCCGAATTGAAACTGCCCGCCGGCTACTTCGTCACCTACGGCGGCACCTTCGAGAACCTGATCGAGGCGAAGCAACGGCTCGCCGTGGTGGTGCCCATCGCGCTGCTGCTCATCCTGCTGCTGCTCTATTTCGCATTCGGCAGCCTCAAGCTGAGCCTGCTCGTGTTCAGCGCGGTGCCGCTCAGCGCCATCGGCGGCGTGTTCGCCCTGTGGGGCCGTGGCATGCCCTTCAGCATCTCGGCCGGCGTGGGCTTCATCGCGCTCTTCGGCGTGGCGGTGCTCAATGGCATCGTGCTCATCAGCGAGTTCGAGCACCTGCGCAAGGAGGGCCTTGCGGACCTGGCCGATCGCATCCGCACGGGTACCGCCAACCGCCTGCGTCCCGTGTTGATGACCGCGAGCGTTGCCTCCCTCGGCTTCCTGCCCATGGCCCTGAGCAACGGCAGCGGCGCCGAGGTGCAGCGCCCGCTGGCCACCGTAGTGATCGGCGGCCTCATCACCGCCACCTTCCTCACGCTCTTCGTACTGCCCTCGCTTTACATGCTCGTCTTCCGTGAGCGGAACAAGCGCGGGAACAGTGGAGCTGCCATCGCTGCTACGGCGGTGTCGCTGCTCCTGTTCATGCCCACGATGTCCCACGCGCAAACGGCGGAACGCGTCCTCACCGTGGAACAGGCGGTGGACAGTGCCCTGCGCAACAACCTCGCGCTGCGCGGAGCCGCCTTGCGCACAGCGGCCGGCGAGGCGCTCATCGGTGAAGCGTGGGACCTGCCGCGGGCCCAGGTGAGCTACGAATACGGCCAGCTCAATACCAACGTCAATGACGACCGCATCGGCATCGACCAGAGCCTGGCCTTTCCCACCGTGTACAGCCAGCGGCGGCGCATGCTGAAGCACAGCGCGGCCGGGTTGCGCTGGGAGCAGGCCTTGCGTGAGCGCGAGCTGCGCATGCACGTGCGCCAGGCGTACCACGAGGTGCAGGTGCTCGATCGCATGCGCGCAGGACTGGTCGAGGCCGACAGCATCCACCGGGCGGCCGCGGTAGGTGAAGAGCAGCGCTTCGATCTGGGCGCGTCCAATGCGCTGCAACGCGCCACGGCACGCTCGCAGGCCATGCTCATCCGTGCGCGGTTGCAGGAGGTCGAAGCGGCCCTGGCGCAGGTCCGTGCTCGGCTGCAACAGCTCGTGAACAGTACAGTGCCGGTTAGAACGGTGCCCACCGAGCTGAAGCTGCTCTTGGCCACGGTGCCCGGCGACAGTGCCGTGAAGCGTCATCCGCTGATGCGCGCTGCGCAGGAACAGGAACGCTCTGCGGAAGCACGTTGGCGGTCCGAGCGCAGCAGCATGCTCCCTGGCCTCACCATCGGTGTGTCGTCGATGACGCTGAATGAGTCACCATCGATACCTGATGGGGCCGTGATCTACGACCGCGGCGACCGTTTCACTACTGTGAAGGCGGGTCTCGGCATACCGCTCGCCTTCGGTGCGCAGGACGCGCGCAACAAGGCCGCGCGCATCGACCACGAACGCGCATTGAACGAGGTGGACGTGCTGGAACTCGAGCTGCGCACGCAACTGCGGCAGCTGCGCGATCGCTATGCGGCCCAGCTGGGACGCGTGGAAGCACTGGAGATGGGCGGGGCGCAGGAAGCCGCGCAGCTGCGCAAGGCCTCGGAGGAAGCCTTCGTCAACGGCCAGATCGACCGCCTCGAATGGAGCCTGCTCAACGGACAGGCCATCAACCTCACACTGGAGCACCTCGATGCGCTCCTGGCCCTTGGCCGCATCAGCATCGAGCTCGAACTCTACAACGAACAATGATCCCCACGCAGACCATGCGCACCCATAAGTCCTTTCGTTCCACCGCTTTGGCACATGCCGCGGCCGTGGTCCTTCTCACTCTCCTTTATTCCTGCTCGGGAACGCCGGATGCCGCCCCGACAGAAGTGGCGGCCACTGCAGAGAACTCCGTGCACCTCACGCCTGAACAAGTGAAGAACGCCGGCGTGGCCACCGGCCGGATCGAGCGTCGCTCGCTCGGTGTGCTACTGCCCGTGCAGGGCGTTATCGAAGTGCCGCCACAGAACCTCGTGAGCGTGAGTGCGCCCTTGGGCGGCTACCTGCGCAGCACCGACCTGCTCCCGGGCATGGAAGTGCAGCGTGGCCAGGCACTCGCCATGCTGGAGGATGCGCGCTTCATTCAATTGCAGCAGGATTACCTGGTGACCCAGGGACGTGTGGAATTGCTGACGAATGACTTCGAGCGGCAGAAGGCCTTGAACGCGTCGAAGACCACCAGCGACAAGGTGTTCCAGGAGGTGACCGCGGAACTGAACACCCAGACGGTGACACTGCGCGCGCTCGCTGAGCAGCTGCGCCTCATCGGCATCGATCCGGTGAAACTCGCCGCGGACAACATCTCGCGTTCGGTGGCCCTGCGCTCGCCCATCCATGGCTGGGTGAGCAGCGTGAAGGTGAACACCGGCCGCTACGTGCAGCCAACCGACGTGCTCTTCGAACTTGTGGACCCGAAGGACATCCACCTTGCGCTCACCGTGTTCGAGAAGGATCTGCCGAAGGTGAAGGTGGATCAGGAGGTGCACGCGCGGCCCACGGCGCATCCGCAGGACGAGTATGAGGCGGAGGTGATCCTGGTGGGCCGCAGCCTGGACAGCGATCGCAGCACCGTGGTGCATTGCCACTTCACCAAGGCCCCGCGCGATCTGGTGCCGGGCATGGCCATGAGCGCAACGCTTGAGAGCCATACGGACAGCGTGTGGTGCGTGCCCGAGGAGGCCGTTGTGCGCACCGGTGAAGGTCAGGCGGTGTTCACCGCGAATGCTGACGGCAGCTACACCCTGATGCCCGTGACCACGGGTGCCCAGGAGTACGGGTTCATCGAGGTGGTGGACCCGCCTGCGGAACTGCGTGAGCAACCACTGGCGGTGAAAGGCGCGTATGGTTTGCTGTCGGTGCTGAAGAACAGTGGGGAGGAGTGAGACAAACGACGGAAGTCTGAACGAATGGAACAAACGCAACCAGAACGATCATGAAAAAGCGCATCCTGTACATCCTTCTCGCCATCGCTGTGGTGGCCCAGTTCTTCCAGCCCGATCGCAGCGCACCAGCGACAGACCCCGCCAACGACATGCTGGCCATCACCAAGGCTCCTGCGGACATCCAGCAACTGGTCATTGGCGCGTGCTACGACTGCCACAGCTACAAGACCAACTACCCGTGGTACGGCAAGATCACGCCGGTGAACTTCATCGTGCAGAACCACATCAACGAGGGGCGCGAGGTGTTGAACTTCTCGTTGTGGGACCAGTTCGCGAACTCTGAAGCTGCTGGCGAGAGCGGGGAGACTATCCAGGAAAGTGAGATGCCACCCGCATACTACCGCTTCATGCATGGGCACGGCGACCTCTCCGCCGCCCAGCAACAGCAACTGATCGCGTGGTTCGGGTCGCAAGGTGGCGCGCATGGCGCGGGCACAGAAAGCGAGAAAGGGGAGGGTACGGACAACGATTGACGCCAGCAGAGAGTGCACGTTCCAGGCATCCGGGTTCACCGCGCGGCGGCGAACGAGGACCGGACCGTAATTCCTCCACACGCCCCATCCGGTCGCGCTCGGCGGTGATGGTGTGCACATGGAGGTTCGTATCGCGATGTGTGAATACGGCGTGACGCTTCGTGGTGAAGGAACCTGGCCGGACCACGGGCCATCGTTGATATCACAGGCGTTGGTCGGAGGTCGTCGCACTTCCCGAACCGGTATTTTTGAGCATGCCCGAGGGCTCCGGTCAAGCACCACCAGCTCAAAAGAAGGCCAGATGGGCCGTCCTGCTGCGTGGAATCCTGCGCTGGACGGTGCGTCTGGTCCTGCTGTTGCCGTTGCTGGTTGCCATCCTCGTGCTGGCACTGTACATCCCGGCGGTGCAGTCCTGGGCCAAGGACAAGGCCATCGCCAAGGTCAGTGATATGACCGGGGCGGCGATCCGGCTGGACGCTCTGCACCTGCGTTTTCCGCTCCGTCTGGCGCTCGACGGACTTCATGTGCCTGATGCATACGGGGACACACTACTCAATGCCGGCTCTATCACGGTGGATGTTTCCCTTTCGGACCTGCTCGCCAAGCGCATCAACTTGCGCTCGGTCCATCTCGGCCAAGTGAGGGCAAGGCTGCTGCGAGATGCGGAAGGGCGCTTCAACTTCGATCACATCGTTGATGCCTTCGCCTCTGGCGATACCGCGGCGCCGGATACCTCTGGCGCTCCCGGCTGGGGCTTCACCGTGGGTTCGGTGGATCTAGTAGACGTGAACTACGACATGGACCTCGGGCCTGAAGGGCCGGACATGGCGGTGCGCTTGGGAAAGCTGCATGTCACCATGGATGCGCTGGACCTGGACAGCATGAAATTCCATTTGCGTCGTTCGCACATCGAGCGTGCGCATATGGTGCTCCGTACCGTGGCCGGAGAGCCGACCCCCGATACCTATCCCGACCTGGTGAACCCGGTTGCCGGGTTCGATATCCGTTCGGGCCCGATGCTCCTCGAGGATGCTTCCTTCGCCTTGGTCGTCGAGACCAGTGGTGACAGTCTGTGGATCGATGCCCGCCATCTGCAGGCCCGACCGGGTGCCTTCGATCTTTCCGCACAGCACGTTCCCTTCGAACGGATCATCGCGACCGGCTTGCATTACGGCATGCTGGTCCATGCCACGCCAGGGGACACCGCAACCAAGCCCTACACGTGGCCCGGGGGTGACGATGCATTTCGGTGCTACTTGAGGGACTGGAGCACCGAGGTGAAGGAACTCCTCGTTACCGATGCGGGTTTCGCGATGCACACCGATGGGGTCGTCGGGCCGCAGGCCATCAGCGATCCGGACCATGTTGTGCTCACCGATGCGCTGCTGCACCTGCGTGATGTGGTGGCGCGCAACGACAGCGTCTCCTTGGACCTGCGTACGTTCCATGCGAACACCGTGGACGGGCCGTTGGACCTGGCCTTGCGTATGGGCCTTGGGCCGCACGGGACAAAGGTGGGGACCATGCGTGTCGCCTTCGCCGAGCAATCGATGCGGATGAAGGCCGACGCATCGTGGCCAGGCATGCGCACGGTCATCGAGCGACCTGAGACCATGACCTTCCATGTTGAAGTGGCCGGGCGGATCGCGACGGATCCCCTCGTGTCCATGCTGTCACTGATGGACGTGTCCGTGAAGGGGTTGAGCGGGATGCGTGCTTCGTATGCGGTCGATGCAAAGGCATCCGGCGGCCTCTTGGAGCTGGATCAGGTGCAGGTGGATGTCCATGGTTCGGACGGCACGGAGCTTCATCTGAAGGGGTCGGTCGATTCCCCGATGGAGGTCGATCGCATGGCCTACGACCTGCACCTGCACCGGTTCGTGATGGGTGCTGGTGTTCATCGTCTGGCGAGCGCATGGGTGCAGCAGGGAACGATCCTTCCAAGACGTGTTGCACTGGATCTCGATGCGAAAGGCAGCATGCATGCGCTGGAAACGCGTGTCGATCTGCGTACGGACCTGGGGGATGCGCGCGGTATCGCTGACGTGTGGGGCCTGAACGGTGGAATGCCGGATGGATTCCGGGTTGACCTGCACGCTGCGGACCTGCGGTTGGTGAACCTCCTAGGTGACAGCACCTGGGGTTCGATGGGACTGCGTGTGCAAGGGGCCGGCCATGGCCTGCGTTCGGGGGATCGCAGCGCATGGCTCGATGTGGAACCCGACTCCTTCATCTACGAAGGCAAGGACTTCAGTGCGCTCTGTGTTTCCGCCGGCCTGGATCGGGATTCGGTCATGGCGAGCGTCGATCTGAGCTCGAAGCCGTTGGGCTTCATGCTGAACGGTCGCGCCGTTCTTCCACAGGCCGATGACAGCTTGAAGGCCTCTGTGGACCTTTCGCTCGATCATGTCCACCTGAAGGAACTCGGCGTCACCGACCACGTGTTGCGGTCCAGTGGCGATTGGCACTTCGACGCCGCGCGTGCCACGG
>DEQO01000018.1:21862-24904 GCA_002360495.1 Flavobacteriales bacterium UBA3364 | reverse complement strand
GACCGTTTTGTGAAAGAGCATTTCAATGGCGGCGGTCATGCGAACGCTGCCGGTGGGCAGACCACGGAGCCGTTGCATGTCGCGATCGAGCGCTTCCTCACTCTCCTGCCCGCGTTCCTCGAGGCGTATCCGGCATGAGGACCTATGTACCGGTGCTGTTCGGGCTGCTTATGGCCTGTGGAGGCGATGGTCGCGTTCCCACCAACCAGCGCGCCGTGCCCTCAGCTGATGACATGTTGAAAGAGAACCGCGATGCGGTCAAGCTCGAGGATCATGATATCGACCTCTTCGCAAAAAGGATCGGGCTGGACCTGGAACCCACCGGTCGCGGTGTTCGCTACCATTTGTTGCGGGATGTGGACGGTCCGAATGCCATGGCCGGTCAATGGGCGAAGGTCAATTACCGGCTGGAACTGATCAATGGTGATCCGGCCTACGCTACGGCCGCGGGAGAACCGGAGTCTTTCCTGATCGAAAGGGATAACGTGGAAAGTGGTCTCCACGAAGCCATCCAATTGATGAGCCCGGGCGATAGCGCGCTCATTGTGATCCCCTCGTACCGTGGCCATGGCCTGGCCGGTGATCAGGACCGCATCCCAATGCGCAGCACATTGGTATACCGGATCGGTCTGGTATCGGTAATGCCGGATGAATAAGTATTGCACCCTCGCCCTGGTCGTGCTGCTGTTCGGCTGCGGCCGTTCACCGTATCCTGGCTACAAGAAGGTGGGCGATGATGTCCACTTACATCTATATGCGTTGGGCGAAGGGGAGGTCGTTCCCACGGATAGCGACAGTGTCCGCCTCGGCTTGCGGATGGGATGGTTTCGGCAAGGCATCGGTGAGTTGTTCAGCACCGATCAGGTCTACGCGGTAAAGGACCTGCGTAACGGAGCCTTTGTCCCGGTCCTCGGACGGCTCCATGAAGGAGATAGCATCAGCGTGATCGCTCCGGCGGGTTCCTGGCCATGGCACGTCATCAGTGTTCCAGTCGAGGGGATCGCACCGGACACGGGTACTGTCCAGGCGGAGATCGATGTGATGGAGTTACGCACACCGGCCATGGCCCGGGCCGCGAACGAACGCATGCGCCGCAACGACCCCATCGGTTACGAACGCCGCTTGATCGCAGCATACATCGAACAGGCCGAACGGCCGTACCTGCGCTGGGGGACCAGCGAACTCTTCCACCTCATCGAGGGGGCGGTGAAGGATACCGATGCAGTGGTCCAAGGCGATCAGATCACCATTTCCTACCGAGGCCGTCGATTGGAGGATGGCCAGGTCTTCGATGATACACAACTGAACGGCGAGCCGCTCAGTTTCACATACGGCGACAAGGATCAGGTGATGCAGGGCCTGGAGATAGCCGTACATCTCTTGCGGGAAGGGCAGGAGGGAAGCTTCATTTTCCCATCGGAGTACGCCTTCGGGGCAAAGGGCATCCCTGGCGTTCTTGATCCCTACATGCCTGTGGAATACACGGTCCGTTTGGAAGAAGTGCAACGTGGTGCGAAGCCGCGGGCCGCGCGTTAGCGTTCTCGCTTCCCGAGCACGAATACAGCCGGGCGTTTGCCGGGATCGACCTTCGTCCTACGCCATTGTGCAACGCTGTGCGTCATCACCGATCCACCGGGCTGCGTCAGGTCGATGGCAAGGGTCAACAACGTTTCCGGTGCACAGCTATCCATCAGATCCTTCAGCAGCGCGTCGTTCCGGTACGGTGTCTCTATGAAGAGCTGCGCTGCGCCGCTGCGGTGGGCATCGCTCTCGATCCTCTTGATCGCAGCCTTGCGTTCCGGTGGCTTCACCGGCAGGTAGCCATGGAAGGTGAACTGTTGTCCGCTCAGGCCCGAAGCGGCCAGCGCAAGGAACAAGGAACTCGGACCGATCAACGGCACAACGGTGATCCCCGCATCGTGCGCGGCGCTGACCAATCGCGCACCTGGATCGGCAATGCCCGGCATGCCTGCTTCGCTCACGATCGCACCATCGCGTCCGTTCTTCAAAAGGCCGATCAGCTCTGCTGCTTCGCGCTGCGTGGTGTCCTTGTCCAGGCGATGCAACTCCAAGGCGGACAGGTCCATCGAAGGCACCATGCGCCGCAGCATGTGGCGCGCGGTCTTCTCGTGTTCACAGAAGTACAGCGTGACGCGCTTCGCCACGGCGATGTTCTCCGGCGGGACCTGTTCAACGCCACCGTGCTCGCCCAGCCAGACGGGCAGGAGGTAGAGTGTCCCGTTACGTTCAGCGTTGGACATCCTTCATCAAGTTGCGGCAGGCGATGGTGAGCATCTCGTACACTTCCCGGAATCCTTCGTCGCCGCCGAAGTAGGGGTCGGGCACTTCGCGCAGGGCATGGTCCGGCGCAAAGTCCATCATCAGGCGTGCCTTGCCGACCAGTTCAGCGTTCGGGGCAATGGCCCGCATGTTGCGCAAGTTGCTCGCATCCATCGCCAGCAACAGATCGAACTCCTCGAAATCCTGCGGCCGAAGTTGCCGCGCACGCAGATCGCTGATGTCGATGTCCCGGTCCCTCATCGCCTTTATGGCGCGCTTGTCCGGAGCCTCACCCACATGGTAATCGCCTGTGCCTGCGCTATCGGTGCTCCATTCCAGACCCTCTTTGGCGATCATATCGCGTAGGATACCTTCCGCCATGGGCGAGCGGCAGATGTTGCCCAGGCAGACGAGGAGGAGTTTCATGGGTGCGAAGATGTGAAAAGCAAAATGCCTCCGGATGTCGGAGGCATTTCAACGTGGGAGGAGTTGTCAGGCTGGGCCTGTCGAAGCCTAGTGGATGCTCAGCTTCTTCTCGAGATCCTCGAGATAGCCGCGGAACTGTTTGTCCGTTTCCTGCAGGTTGTTCACTGTGCGGCAGGCGTGCAAAACGGTGGCGTGGTCCTTGCCGCCGCAGTGTGCGCCGATGTTGGCCAGTGAGCTCTTCGTCATGCGCTTCGCGAAGTACATCGCGATCTGGCGGGCTTGTACCACTTCGCGCTTGCGGGTCTTGCTCTTCAGCAGTTCGATCGGCAGGTCGAA
>DEQO01000018.1:0-21732 GCA_002360495.1 Flavobacteriales bacterium UBA3364 | reverse complement strand
ACGAACTTGTCGATCATCTGCTTGGCGAGATCGAGCGTCACGGCCTTTTTGTTCAGCGAGCTCTGCGCGATCAGGCTGATCATCGCTCCTTCCAGTTCGCGGATGTTGGTGGTGATGCTGTACGCCAGGTATTCCACCACTTCCTTGGGCAGGTCGATGCCCTCGGCGTACATCTTCTTCTCCAGAATGGCGATACGGGTCTCCAGTCCGGGTGTTTGCAGGTCCGCGCTCAGGCCCCACTTGAAACGGGAGAGGAGGCGTTGCTCCATGCCTGCCATTTCCACGGGCGCCTTGTCGCTCGTGATCACCAGTTGTTTGCCTGCCTGGTGCAATGCGTTGAAGACATGGAAGAACACATCCTGTGTCTTCTCCTTGCCGGCGAGGAACTGCACGTCGTCGATGAGGAGAACGTCCATCATCTGATAGAACTGCGTGAAGTCACCCACGGTATTGTTCTTCACCGCTTCGATGAACTGTTGCGTGAACTTCTCGGCCGGAACGTAGAGGATCGTCTTGTCCGGATGGTTCTTCTTGATCTCGATGCCGATGGCATGCGCGAGATGCGTCTTACCCAGACCTACACCACCGTAGATCAACAACGGATTGAAGGCTGTGCCTCCCGGCTTCTGCGAAACGGCATAACCGGCACTGCGGGCCAATCGGTTGCAATCCCCTTCGATGAACGTATCGAAGGAATAGTTCCCATTGAGGTGGCTTTCGACCTTGATCTTCCGCAGACCGGGAATGATGAACGGGTTCTTGATGGGGCTGTTGGCCACATCGATCGGCAACGACACGGCGGGGTTCTTCACCTCGCGCGCATTGCTGGTCGGCATCTTCACGGTGTACGGGTTGGCATTCTGGAAGCCGTTCTCCATGATGATGGAATACTCCAGACGCCCTTCATTACCCAATTCCTTTTTGATGATCTTCTTGAGGAGGCCGATGTAATGTTCCTCCAGCCATTCGTAGAAGAATTGCGATGGCACCTGGATGGTCAGCACATGATCCTGCAAACGCAAAGCCTTGATCGGGTCGAACCAGGTCTTGAAACTTTGCTGGCTTACGTTGTCCTTGATGACTTCCAGGCACCGATCCCAGATCTTCTCGTGGTCCTTCTTCATGGATGGGTCAGCGAGTTTGTGGGTGGTACCGGTGGGTTGCTCTTCCGCGCGGACTTTTGTGGTGGACATTGTTCCGTGCGGCAAGGGGGCAAATATGGATCGAAGAAAGTGAAAAACAAAAGTTGCGAACACTTGCAGGTGATGAAAATTCCATTTGCAGTGTCCCGTCCGTGACGAATGGCTGCAACCCTTGCCCCGCGCGACTTTGCGGGAACAGCATTGACCGGTCGCGCCAACGCACGTCGACGCATCGGACGAAGCGGCGGACGGCTTGGTGAAGTGGACGGGTACATGCGATGGCGTGTCGTCGAACGGCACGGAAAGTTACGATACCGGAACGGCACCGAGCAAGCCGGATGGAGAGCATTGGAAAACGCCGTTGACCACTACCTTCCCGGCCATGTTCAAGCACGACACAAGTGTGCGGGTCCGGTATGGAGAAACCGACCAGATGGGCTATGTGTACTATGGCGACTATGCCGAGTACCTCGAAGTGGGCCGTGTGGAAGCCTTGCGCAGTCTGGGTTTCGCGTACAGGCGGTTGGAGGAGGAAGGCGTGATGCTCCCGGTACACGACCTGAGGATCACCTACCACCAACCCGCGCGGTACGACGATCTGCTCACCATTCGGACCATCATTGCGCAGGTGCCATCGGTGAGAATGGTGTTCAACTACGAACTACGGAACGAAGCCGGAACGTTGCTCTGCGAGGCATCGACCACGCTCGTCTTCGTGGACCGCACGACGATGCGACCGCGCCGCGCGCCGGACGAATTGCTGGCGATGTTGTCCGTGCATTTCGGCCGTTAGCGAGGAGCGACACGTATGCCGAGCAGTCCCCACTTGGCTTCCAGCACAGGGAGGTGGCCGATGGGAAGTTCGAACTCGACGCTGCATCGTTCAGTGAAGGTGCACTCCACGACAATGCCTTCGTTCAGCAGGATATCCGACTTCACGACATCGAACCGATCGTATCCACATTCGAGCGTCCAACGCTCCATCACCACGCGTTCGATGATGCTCGCTTCCGCAAGGGCCAGCCGTGCAGTTTCGCCGTATGCATGGATCAAGCCCGGCTTCCCGAGCAACGTTCCTCCGAAATAGCGGACTACGACAACTGCGCAGTACGTAAGGTCCAGTGCCTGCAGCTGGCGCAGGATGGGCTTTCCGGCCGTTCCGTTCGGCTCACCATCGTCGCTCGCCCGGAAGCGACCACCGGTATTGTCCAGCACCCAGCCGTAACAATGATGCCGCGCCGTTGGATGCTCTTTCGCGATCCGCTCGGCTTCCGTTCTGAACGCCTCTTCGTTCGGGATCGGGAATGCGTATCCGATGAACTTGCTCGCCAGCATACGGTGGATACCTGCACTTCTTCCGCCGAGCGTCCGGTATCGATCGGCGTTCATGCCTCCGTGCGCATGATCAATAGCAGCGATGCCACGCACAAGGCGATACCGCACCACTGTCGAATACTGAGCCGTTCCCGGAAAAGGAGGATCGCGCACCCCGTGGCAATGAGGATGGCGAAGATGTTCATCAACGGAAAGATCGCGCTGGCGGGGAGTTCGCCGGAACCAAGTGCGCGCAGCAGGAACAGCAGTGATGCGTAGTTCACGAAACCCAGAACGCCGCCGCCGATCCATGTCCTGGCTTGACGCAGCGCGGCGTGTTCGCGGCGGACGTACAATACGCTGATGCTTACGACAGTGGAAGCGGCGAAACACAACGTCGGGAATACTTCGGTGTTCGCTGGTGTGGTCAATGTCCGTTGCGTGAAGGTGACCGCGATATCCGCAACGCCGCTGCACAGGAAAATGGCCAGGGGAAGTAGCCATGATCTCTGGCTCGTGTGCTCATCCTTCGTCACCGAAACGAGGACCAGGCCCACGAGTGCAATGGCAATGCCCAGCGAGCGGAGCGGTCCGACCTGCTCATCGAACAGGATCACCGCACCGGCGATCGTCAGTACCAGGCTCATGCGCCCGGCGATCGTGGTCCGTGCGGCACCGGCCAGTTTCGCGGAAAGCCCGCTGAGGAGGAAGATCAGGACGAAGAGCGCGCCCAAAAGTCCGGCGGGGACGAGTAGTGAGGTCGTTCCGACGACCTTCCACGGTGGAGCCATCAGCAGACCACAACAGAAGGACACGGAATAGTTGATGGCGATGGCCGGTAGTAACGGGACCGCGTATCGTTCGAACAGGCGGAAGATCAGCGCGAACCCCGCCACGCACAACGCAGCAAGGATCACCGATCCCATGTTGCGAATGGTCTGTCGCCATTGGTGAATAGATCGATGCGGTCGTCCCCGCTCGATATTGTCCGCACCGGTGCCACCTTCAACGAAGGGCCCGGCGTGCCTGCACCGAACTGCGCAGAACCGGTGATCACGCGTGCCTCATCCCACAGGTCCGCCCTGATGAAATGACCAAGTAGTTCTGCGCCCCCTTCCACGAGCACGGAGCGGATCGATCGTTCATGCAGGGCGTTCAACAGCGCGGCTATCGGATCTTCCGTTCCCGGGATCACGAGCTGCTCGACACCAACGTCATCACGCTTGCCTCCGGTCAGCAGAAGTGTCGGGGCGGCATCATTGTAGACCGCGCTGTTCGATGGGGTAACGGACTTCCTGTCGATCACCACCCGCAATGGCTGTCGCCCTTCGACATGGCGCACGGTAAGCGAAGGGTCATCGTTGAGAACGGTCCTGCTACCGACCACGATGGCCTGCTCCTCGCTGCGCCAGCGGTGAACGAGCACGTCGGTGGCCGGGCCACTGATGCGCTGCACCTTACGAGCGGTCCTGGGGTGCTGGTCAAGAAAGCCGTCCATTGACCTTGCCCACTTGAGTATGATGTACGGTCGGCCATCATCCACCGAAGTGAGGAAGCGGCGTTGCATCCAACGACATTCCTCATGAAGAACGTCTTCGGTCACCATGATCCCGGCCGACCGCAATATGGAAACACCCTTCCCGGCCACTGCGGGGAATGGATCGCGTTGCCCGATGACGACGTGCTTCACACCACGTTCCACCAAAAGGTCGGCGCATGGCGGTGTCTTTCCGTGGTGCGCGCAAGGCTCAAGGTTCACGTAGAGTATGGCGTCCTCCGGGATCGGTCCGTCCCCGAACACACGCAGGCATTGAACTTCCGCATGCGGCCCTCCGAACCGTTCATGCCATCCCTCCGCGAGAATGTGTTCGCCTTGCACCAGTACGGCACCCACCATGGGATTCGGTGCCGCTCGATCCGCTCCCAGCGAAGCGAGTTGCAGACAGCGTCGCATCCATATGGTATCGTCCACGGCGCGCATGGTCAGGTGAGGACGGGGAGCGTTGTTCCGGTCGGCAAAGGTGCATCATACACCACCTTCCCCGCGGCTACTTTTGCGCACTCCCTGCTATAAAGAACAGGATGCGCCAAGCCGATCATACCGTGGGTTCCTTGCTGGAGCTGTACCGTTCCGAGCTCATCGGGCTGTACGGCGCTCGCGAAGCCACCGCCATAGCGCGTGCGGTCTTCCAGGGGACGTTCGGTTGGGACACCGGCCAGTTGGAGGTTAACAGGACGGAAGTATTGAGCGGATCGGAACTGCTGAAGGTCTATGCACCGTTGACCCGACTACGCGACGGAGAACCACTCCAATATGTCCTGGGCAAGGTCCAGTTCATGGGGCTTTCCATAAGGGTCGGGCCGGGCGTTCTGATCCCGCGTCCGGAAACGGAGGAGTTGGTGGACATGATCGGGCGGCAAGGCAGGACTTTCCAAAGGGTCGTCGATGTAGGCACTGGTAGTGGCTGCATCGCATTGGCGTTGAAGGAACTATTTCCGCAGGCGGACGTGATGGGCACGGACATCTCGGAAGATGCGCTGCGCATCGCCCGCGCCAATGGTGAAGCCACTGGAATGGACATACGCTGGGTACGAAGTGATGTCTTGCACGCGGACACGGCTTTTCCCGATGCCTGCGACTTGATCGTAAGCAATCCACCGTACATACCGCGCTCGGAGGAAACGACATTGGCCCCGCATGTGCGTGATCACGAACCGCACGGTGCGCTCTTCGTGGACGGCGACGATCCCGTGCTCTTCTACCGTACCATCGGCGAAAAGGCTGCACGCGCCTTGGTGCCGGGCGGCCAGCTCTGGTTCGAAGGACATCATTTGTACACATCGGCGGCCGCCACAGTGCTGCGTTCCATGGGTTTCCATGATGTCACTGTGATCGATGATCTCAGTGGCTCCGATCGTTTCATCCGTGCCGTGCGATGAGGATGTGGGTCCACATGCTTTTGCTACTGGTGCCGTTCGGCGTCAACGCTACGGGCACGGTCGCCAACGATACCACCAAGCGGAGAGCGGCATTCAAGGTGATCCTGAACTTCGATGCCCGGCGCACGTATGTGAACAATGCCTCGGTCCGCTTCAATGGGATCCGGTTCGGCGCGCAGCGTGGAAAGGACATTGTCGCGCTCGGCTTCTACGGACTTGGTGATCCGTATATACAGCCGGCCGTCGATCTTGGTGAACTGGGTGTTCGCGAGTTCTACACGCGCTTCAACTACACCGGTCTTTCCTATGAACGATTGCTCATCGATGTACGGCGTTGGCAGGTCGGCATCCCGATATCCGTAGGACTTGGGAACTACAAGACAAGTTATCTCGACAGCACAGGAGCGGAGGTCGCCTACGGCGTGAACGAACTGGTCCCGATCGAGGCCACGCTCCATGCGGATTACAACCTCTTCTGGTTCGTGTTCATCGGTGTCGGCGGTGGATATCGCTATGTGCTCGCAGCCGATCCGGAGGCCACCTTGACGTTGAGCGATTGGACCTGGTACGCCAAGGTCGGAGTGCGTTTCGGCGAGGTGGTGAAACGTGTACGGCGCAGATTGCAGGAAGGCAATGGATCGTGAACAAGCACGCAAGCGAATTGAGCAGTTGTCCCTCGAACTGGAGGCGCACAACCACCGCTACTACGTACTGGCAGCGCCCGTTATCTCCGATCAGGAGTTCGACCGGACCTTGAAGGAACTCGAGGCATTGGAAAGGGAATGGCCGGAGTTCGCCTCGGCCAACAGCCCGACACAACGCGTTGGTGGCGATATCACCAAGGAGTTCGCCACGGTGGCGCACCGGTTTCCCATGCTCTCACTGAGCAATTCGTACAGCCGCCAGGAGGTCGCCGACTTCGTGGCGCGGGTCGAAAAGGAGATCGGTACCACGATGTATGTGATGGAGCTGAAGTATGATGGTGTCGCCATCAGCCTCAGTTACAAGGATGGGGAATTGGTCAGGGGGGTCACCCGTGGCGATGGCGAGAAGGGCGATGATATCACCGCGAACGTGCGCACCGTGGGAGCGATCCCGTTGAAGTTGCGCGGCGATTTCCCGAATGAATTCGAAGCACGCGGCGAGATCCTCTTCATGCGGGCACAATTCGACAAGTTGAACGCGGAACGGGCGAAACAAGGACTGGAACTCTACGCGAACCCACGGAATACGGCGGCCGGCTCATTGAAGCAACAGGACCCGAAGGATGTCGCCAGGCGGGGACTGGACAACTTCATATACACTTTGCAGGGTGATCGGTTGCCTACGCGCAGCCACTTCGAGAACATGCGGGCCGCCCATACATGGGGCTTCAAGACCCCGGACCCCGAGCGGCGTTTCATCGAACGTACCGATAATGTGGAGGGCATCATGGCCTTCATCGAGCATTGGGGTCAGGCGCGGCATGGGTTGGAGATGGACATCGATGGCATCGTGATCAAGGTGGATGATCTTCGCATCCAGGAAGAGCTCGGCACCACCGCCAAAAGCCCGCGCTGGGCCATCGCATACAAGTTCCAGGCGGAGCAGGCGGTCACCCGGTTGAACGAGGTCACCTACCAGGTGGGAAGGACCGGGGCCATAACGCCGGTCGCGAACCTGGAGCCCGTCTTGCTCGCGGGCACCACGGTGAAGCGGGCGTCACTGCACAATGCCGACCAGATCGCGAAGCTCGACCTGCATATCGGTGATCATGTGAAGGTGGAGAAGGGCGGCGAGATCATCCCGAAGATCGTGGGTGTTGAATTGGATCGGCGAGAGGCCGGGGCCACGCACGTGATCTTTCCTCATCGCTGCCCCGAATGCGGCACGGACCTCGTTCGGTATGAAGGGGAGGCCCAGCACTACTGCCCGAACGAACACGCTTGTCCGCCGCAGATCGTCGGGCGAATAGAGCATTTCGTTGGTCGGAAGATGATGGCGATCGATGGCCTTGGCGGTGGAACGGTCGCTGAACTGGTGCGGGAAGGATTGATCCACGATGTAGCCGACCTCTACGAACTTGATAAGGAGCAACTGCTTCGGCTCGGCAAGGGTTGGGGTGAGAAAAGCGCTGCGCAGCTCATCGATGGGATCGAGGCCAGCAAGAGCATCCCGTTCGAGCAGGTGCTGTTCGCCATCGGGATCCGGCATGTGGGCGAAACCGTGGCGAAGAAGATAGCGCGGTCGGTCGGAAGCATGGACAAGTTGGCACGGATGCAGCTCTTGGAACTGGTCGGGATCGATGAGGTCGGGACCGTGATCGCCCAGAGCATCATCGATTTCTTCGCTGTCCAGGGTAACCGGGACATCGTGGACCGGCTCAAGGCCCGCGGGCTTCGCATGGAAGTCGAAGCTTCCGCGGCCGGTCCTGTCGGGGACAAGCTGAAAGGCCTGACCTTCGTGGTCTCCGGTGTTTTCCGCAACTTCAGCCGCGATGGCGTGAAGGAGGCCATTGAAAGGAACGGAGGGAAGGTGTCCGGGTCCATCAGCAGCAAGACCAGCTTCGTTCTGGCAGGGGCTGATATGGGTCCGGCGAAGCGGACGAAGGCGGAGGAGTTGAAGGTGAAGGTGATCGATGAGGATGAATTCACACGGATGATCAACGAATGAAACTGTTCGATCGGCTGAAGGAATGGATGGGGATCAGGCGCCTCCTGCGGGACCTGCCGCAGGACCGCAAGCCCATTGCACGCAACCTCGCCATGACGCGGAAGGTGGCGATCGTCTACGTCGTCGAGGATGAGGCCGCCCACAACCATGTCCGCAACTACGTGAAACGTGTCAAGGAGGAACTCGGCATCAGCAACATCATGGCGCTCGGTTTCAGCGACCAGAAGGTGCTGCCGCATTACCTGCACGCCAAGCTCAACTTCGATGCCATCTGCCTGAAGGACCTCAATTGGTACCGCATCCCGCAGGGTAACACCGTGCAGAACTTCATGGCCGAGGAGTATGAGGTGATCATCGACCTGACCATGGAGGACCGCCTCCCGATCCAATACATCATGGCCAAGAGCCGTAGCCGGTTCAAAGTGGGGCGTTGGAGCGAGAGCAACAAGAAGATCCTGGACATGATGATCGACATGGCCGGTTCCAAGAGCCTGCCGCAGATGATCCAACAGGTACACCACTATCTGCTCATGGTCAATTCGAAACCTGAGCCCTCACTCAACTGAACGCGGCAAGCTGCGCACGACAATGAACGAACGTTTTCGCGGCCTCGGGGTCGCACTGGTAACCCCCTTCCGCCCCAATGGTGGCATCGATTACGCCGGCCTGGAAAGGTTGCTGGAACACCAGATCACAGGCGGTGTGGACTATGTGGTGAGCATGGGCACGACCGGTGAAAGCGTCACCCTCACCAAGGACGAAAAGAAGCAACTGCTCGCCACGACCATCGAACTCGTGCGGAACCGCGTGCCGGTCGTCCTCGGCGTTGGCGGCAACAATACGGCTGAAGTGGTCGAGGCGCTCGGGAGTTTCGATATGGACGGTGTCGATGGCATCCTCAGCGTGAGCCCGTACTACAACAAGCCTACCCAGGAAGGCATCTACCAGCATTTCAAGGCCGTCGCCCAGGTAAGCCTGCGTCCGATCATCCTCTACAACGTGCCCGGTCGCACCGGCAGCAACATGACCGCCGAGACCACGGTGCGGCTGGCGAAGGACTTCAGCAATGTGGTCGCCATCAAGGAAGCCAGCGGGAACATCGACCAGATGGGCATGATCCTGAAGCACAAGCCCAAGGACTTCATGTTGATCAGCGGTGACGATACATTGACCTTGCCAGCCATAGCGATCGGTGGGGTAGGTGTGATCAGCGTAGTGGGTAACGCCCTGCCAGCAGAGACCAGTGCCTTGGTGCGTGCAGCATTGAACGGTGATCTGGCCACCGCGCGCAGGGAACACTTGCGGTTGATGGAGATCATACAACTGCTTTTCGCTGAAGGGAATCCGGGAGGTATCAAGTACGTGCTGAAGTCCCTTGGCATTTGCGGCGACCATATGCGACTGCCGTTGGTCAACATCAGCGAAACCACGGAGAAGAAGCTCTACCACGCTTTGGCGGATGCGGAGGTGGTGAAGCTCTGAGCACCTGGTGCAAGCGCCATGGAATTCCTCGCCCTGGACTTCGAGACCGCAACGGCGCAACCGGATAGTCCCTGCGAATTGGGTATCGCCGTTGTGCGCGGAAGCGTGGTACGCGAAGTACGCAACTGGCTGATCAAACCGCCGCAGTGGCCGTACTTCAGTCCATGGAATATCGCGGTCCACGGTATAAGGCCGCAGGATGTGGCCGACGCGCCCCGTTGGAAGGAGATCTGGGGCGAGGTGGCCGAACTACTGGACGGCTCAACGGTGGTCGCGCACAATGCGGCGTTCGACATGAGCGTGCTGCGGAGCACGCTTGCCGGCCATGGGCTGCCACATCCTACGTTCCAGTACTTCTGTAGCGTGAGCATGTCCCGCAAGCTTTGGCCAGGCAGGACTTCATACGGATTGAAGCACATGTGCGACATGCATGGGATCCCGTTGAAGCACCATCGTGCAGCCAACGATGCGGAAGCCACGGCCGAACTGGTCCTGCGCGCCACGGATCAACGTCCATCTTTCGATATCACACAATTCCTTTTGGACGCCAAGGTGAAGATCGGCGGCTTCTATCCCGGCGGTCACCGCACACCGGGCGGAAAGGTCACCGCTGTAGGTGCTCAATGATCGGCGACCACGACATGTGTGAACGGTGAAACCGTTCGTCCGAAACGGGCCAGTGTGCGGTCCATTCCGGACGGAGCGGCCAGGATCCGCGAATTTCCGGCGCTTCGGATAGTGTCCAGTTCATGGGCATGGTACTGGTCCGTCATTCCGGGAACGCCGATGTCCTGGTAGTAGGCGCGGCTGCGTTCCACTGCCGCAAGTGTCCCTGCCTTGGAGCTATAGAGGATCGAATCCATCACATGTACCTCGCCTCCGGGGGCCAACAAGTGCCTTGCCCGTTGGATGGCCGCAATGGGGTCCGCGAAGTACTGGATGCTGGCAGCGAAGAGGACCGCGTCGAAGGAGTGCTCAGGAAGGGGGGAGGTGAACAGATCGGCGCGAGCGAAGACCGGTCCATGGCGGAAGACACGTGCGGCTTGTTCCAGCTCCGTTGTGAACGCATCGATACCCAGCACACGGTGGCCATTGCGCTGGAGCAATGCCGACAGCCAGCCATTGCCGCAGCCCACGTCAAGGATGCGCAAGTCACCCCCGCGCCTGGACAAGGCATGCACCAACCGGCCCGCACTATGCGATCGGATCGACCATTCCTTCGCGTTCCACAGCCCCGTTCCATCCGGGAGCAGGAGCACCTGTTCGTCGGAGAGGATCCGGTCCTCCTTGGTGCGTACGATCTCGTAGAGCTTTTCGAACGGCTTCGGATCACAAAGCAGATGCACGCCGTTCCGCACCGGAAAGTCCTTTAACGAGGGCAGGTCCAACAGGTCCATCACCCTCGCTTCCGTAACGTGATCACGAAATGGTCTCCCAAGTTCCGCAGGTAAGGAAGGTGGGAGATCGCATCCTCCATGTCGGACAACATCCTGAATAGACGGGGCCAGCGGGAATCGAATCCTGCGTGATGCGGTGGCGGGACCAACAAGGACAGGCCGCGCTGGGCGATCGTATCGTACCCGGGACCGAGATGGTGCCGAACGTAGTCCGGTGAATAATAGTGGCAGCGGAATTCGACCCCTTCAAGATGCGCACGAGTGCCGTCCTTGTTCCAGCGGCGCCGTGCCAGGGCGAAGTTCCCCTTCAACGCAGCCAGCACTTCCCAAGGACTGAAGCGCGGCATGATCACCAGCGTACACGTTCCGTGCGGGAGCAGCACGCGATCGATGCCGTGCAGCACCACATCCAGGCGGTCGGTACAGTTCAAGCCTCCGAAGTTGCTGAAGACGTGTTGGAAACGACGATCGCGTATACGGTCAAGTTCCAGGAACGAGCAAGCACGGACTTCCAATGGAAGTGTCGACAGGGCCTGCTTCTTCGCTTCCAGTTGCCGGACCATACCAGGGGCGGCGTCGGTCGCGAGGACCTTCATTCCGAGCTGCGCGAAGTGAACGCTGTCGATCCCTGTCCCGGCGTTCAGCTCTAGCAACGTATCACCGGCTTTCATCACATCCAGCGCCTGTTTCCGGACCCGATCCCGCACCCAGGAGATCAAAGGGTTCGCTGCATCGATCGCGTCGAAAACTGCCGATTGGCGGGAGAAGGCCTCGGTAGCAGCGTTCGATCCCATTCCAACGACCATCGAGTTCATGCGTCGGCGAGGCGGATCAAACGCATCCGTTCCAGGAAGGTGGCAGGCACGTAGTACAGGGCCGAGACCATGCGCAACAAGGCGGTCGGTGAACCGGGGAATGCATCGCGCAAGGCGTTCAACGCCTGTTTTCTCCTGTAACGCTTGTGTACGTAACGATGGAGCCGCTTGTAATAGGCAGGTCGTTGCCGGTTCCGGAACATCATCGCGAGATCATCACTATCCGACCAATTGCTCTTGCCCTGCAGGTCGGCTTTCACCTTCTCGTGGAATACGGTGCCGGGCAATGGGTAGGAGATGGAGACACCGATATCATCCGGCATCAGGTCCTCCACCATGCGGATCGTCCTCTCCACATCGACTTCCGTTTCACCCAGGTAACCGAACTGCAGGAAGAAACAGACGCGGACCCCCTTTGAACGCAGCAGGCGCGTGGCCTCCGCGATCTGCTCCACGCGTGTGCCTTTGTCCATGGCGTCCAGGATCCGCTGGCTTCCGCTTTCGGCACCCACCCACACTTCTTCAAGTCCGGAGGCCACCAATGCGTCGATGGTATCGCTCTCCAACAACAGGTCCACACGACTTTGGATCTTGTAGCGGATCTTCAGACCGCGCTCGGCCAGCACGTCACGGAAGCGTTGCACCCAGCCCGGTTTCAGGCCGAAGATGTCATCGGCGAACCAGATGTGGTCAGCTGCGTAGCGTGTGTGCAGCAGTTCCAACTCGCTCACCACATGCTCCGGTGAACGGCTGTTGTAACGGTTGCCGTAGATAGGCTTTGCGCACCAGTTGCACTTGAAAGGGCATCCGCGTGTGGTGGCCATGTTGAGCGAGATGGACCCTTGCGAACGTCGCCAGATCTCCTGGTAGGGGGCTACATCGATGAGGTCCCAGGCGGGTAATGGCAGTGCGTCGAGGTCCCGTAGTACGGTGCGTCGCGCCGTGGTTGTAACGCTTCCTTCGTTGATCACGGCGATCCCCGGCACATCCTCGATCCCGATGCCCTTTTCCCAGCGCTGCACGACGTCCACCAGCGATGGCTCTCCTTCACCGAGGATCACGACATCGGCACCGGCGTTCAGGTATCCTGTGGAGTGGTCCGATGCATCGGAACTGTTCACAGCGATCCTGCATCCAGCTGCTCTGCCATGTGCGATCATCCGGAAGGCGGCGTCGCGCATCACGGTAAGGCACATCTTGGTGAGGTAGTTGAAGCCGTCATCGTAGAGGACGAGGATGTCCGGCTTCACCCGATCGAGTTCCGCCACCAGTTCATCCGGTGAGTGCCGGAGCCCTGTATCGAACACCGTCACCTGATGCCCGGCTTCACGCAGCACCGCAGCGGCAAGCAACGTGCCCAGTGGTGGATAGGGTCGCCCATCCGCCCATTGTTTGGCATCGAGGCGATAGAAGTAGCTGTGCGCTAACAGGACGCGGGCCATGGTCACGGCAAAGGTGTACCAAGGCGTGCTTCCAACGCGACGATGCGTTCCTGGAAGCCATCAAGGACCCGCTTCTGGAAGTTGCGGGGATGGTGTTTGCTCACGTACGTGCGTGTGCGAAGGGCCAGTTCGAACGTGCGCGCATCGAAATGATCGAACTTCCGTTTCCACCGGTACCAGGTCAATTGCATGCACCAGCCGTCAAGCCGGTCGCCGAACCGGCCTCCAAGCAGTTTCTCGAGGATGCTCTTGCTCCGCGTGTCACCCGTGGCCACCTCATGGCTCCGAGGTGTGCGTGCGCCTGGGAACATCCGGAATGCCCATGCGTTGCGTTCGAAGAACGCCTCGGTGGTACCGTTCCCATAAGTGGGGATCAGGGTCACCACTTCCGTCGCCGTGAAGCGGTTGCGGTCCTCCACGGTCAGGTGTTCCGTATCGAGGAAGTAGTTCACGCAAAAGTCCTTGCGACTATTGAGCAGGAAGATCTTCTTGTACAGGATCAACAATGTGCGGGCCACCCACAACCTACCGGGCCGGGTCACGACGAAGAAATCGATGTCCCCGTCCTTCGCCAGGCAGCCCTTGCTCATGCTCCCGCTGAGGAAAACAGCACGAACGAAAGGGAAGCGCGCGATCCGCCGCGACATGACGAGGGCTTTTGGCATCCGTGCACGTGCTCTTTGTTCAGCTTCCTCGCGGAGCCGGACGGATCCGGCGCATTCCTTCGCGCCCCAGTATTTGCCGCAACGATGCACAAGGCCCTTCGTTTCCAGATCGATCAAAGCGAGCAATAATTCCTCGGGGTCGGAACCATCGCCGGCACCGAAGCGTTGTAGTTCGTCGAGCTTCAGCGGGTGGTCGAAGATGTCGAAATAGGCCAGCGTTCGCAGCACCATGCCTTGTGCGTTGAGCACGCGCTGATCGGTCGAAGGGACTGGCATGGGAGGATCCTGTTCGACGATGACGCGCGTGGGGGTCGGAAGGTGGTCTTTGGGTCCGGATCGGAAGAACTCCAAGAGGCAGGACTATTCGCTACCCGTTACGTACATCTTCTTGATCCGCATCAATGGACCAGGGCAATGTGAACCGTGACAGTTGGCGCAGCTTTGCACAAGGGCATTGTAGGCGCGCGTCCTGTCCGTCTTTTTCGCTTTATACAAACGGTCGACCTTGTCCAGATAATCCTTGGCGAAAGTGGGGAAGGTGATGGGGTCGATGTGCATACCCTTGGTCGGCTCGGCTTTCATGAGGTTGCTGAAGGCCTTCGGGTAGGGCGGCAGGTCTTCCCCTCTCCCTAGCGCCGCCTTGACCGTGTCGGCATGGGCGGCCATCGACCGCATCAGGAGCGCCAATTCGCTCGGCGGTGTGAGCTCTTGGACCACCTCGGGAGCGGGTGTGACGTGCGGTGCTTCTTCGGCCTGTCTGGCAAAACAACTCACAAGACCGATAAGACAGAGCAAAATGGCGGTTCGGGTGGTATACATCGCGTGCAAGTTAGTTCCGTCTTGCCTGACACAATGGCCGTGCCGAAAAGCGGGACCGATCTTTGCCGACGATCGGCGATGCAAGCCTTGAGCGAGCAGCCCTTGATCGGGCAGGGTCCGGCGCCTCGCGAACGGAAGCTGGCCTATTCCATCGTCCCGCCAGCATTGATCGTGTTGGTCTTATGGTGTGTCTTTCTTCTTGACCGCGTGTATGTGTTGGACCTGGCCCGATGGGGCATACTCCCGCGAACGCTCCATGGGCTGTGGGGCGTGCTCTTTTCGCCGTTCATCCATGGGGACATGGAGCACCTCCTGAACAACTCCATCCCGCTCCTTGTGCTGGGATCGGCCTTGTTGTACTTCTTTCCTCGCCTGACGGGCCGGGTGGTACTGGCCTCCTGGGTCATCAGTGGCACCTGGGTCTGGATCAGCGCCCGCGACAACTACCACATTGGTGCCAGCGGTGTGGTCTACGGGATCGCGGCCTTCCTTTTCACCAGTGGCCTCTTGCGCAAGCAACGTACGTTGATGGGGCTCTCCTTATTGGTGGTCTTCCTGTACGGTGGTCTGATCTGGGGTGTGTTCCCCATAGTGCCGCGCATCAGTTGGGAAAGCCATTTCTGGGGAGCAGCCTCCGGTGTTATCATGGCCTTTCTCTACCGGCATGTTCCAGCGGCCGTACGTGATCCGCAGCCCGTGGTCTGGGACGATGAGGATTCGGACGATCCCCTTCCGACCGGGCCATTGGTCGATGCTGATCCCTCAAGTGGCGAGGGCGATGTCCAGGGTGACCGCTCCTGGCGAAGTTCGGATAGCTGGAACAACGGCGGCCCGGAAGAACAGAAGCCCCTTCCACCGGGAGGGTGAAGGGGCTTCGGGGTAGAGGGATGGATGACTACTGCTTGCTGAAGGCGGCCAGTTCATCACCATTGGCGATCAACTTCATCAGACCGCCTTCCAGTTTGAATTCGGCACTGGTGCGCAGCGCTTGCATGAACGCGGTCTCGATGCCCTGGGTGGCTTCGCAATATTTCTTCGTCGATCCCAGGTCGATGAACTTGATGCGTGAACCTTCAACGGCATACGTTCCGAAGAGGCTGTTGCACCCGCCGAAACCTTCCAGTTGATCACCTTCGCGCTTCAGCACGATCCACGGGGCTTCAGCCTCTTTAGGCATGTTCAAAGGCCCCCCTTTGATCGAGGTGAGCACCCACTTCATGGCCAGGATCGAGGCCACTTTTTGAACGGTTTCCGTTGGAGTTCCAGCGTCCACGGCGGCAGCGGTCTTTTCGTTGCACTTGTGCGCGCTCAGGATGACCGTCAGTGCCAGTGCGAAAGGGATATATCTCATGGTCGTGGTTGTTTCCCGAAGGTAAGCCGATCCCGTGCCGGATCCGATCAGTTGTTCAGCATCACCGGCATCACCAACATCAGGACATCCTCGCCCACTTCACCGGCCTCGCCCGGAAGCAGGATCCCGGCGCGGTTCGGTGCGCTCATCTCCAGGATTACATGCTCGGTGCCGATGTTGTTCAGCATGTCCATCAAGAAGCGGGAATTGAAGCCGATGGTGATCTCGTCGCCGTCGTAGGAACAGGTCAGCTTCTCATTGGCCTCGTTGGCGAAGTCCAGATCTTCCGCGCTGATGGCGAGCTGGCTGCCGTTGATATGCAGGCGCACCTGGTGGGTCGTCTTGTTGGCGAAGATGGCCACACGGCGGATGGAGCTCAGGAAGGTGGCACGATCGATGGTGAGCTTGTTCGGATTGGTCTTGGGGATCACCGCCTCGTAGTTGGGGTATTTCCCGTCGATCAAGCGGCACACAAGCACGGTGTTGTCGAACCGGAAGGCGGCGTTGTTCTCGTTGTACTCGATCGTCACTTCAGCGTTGGTGCCGGCCAGGGTGTTCTTCAGCAGGTTCAGCGGCTTCTTGGGTACGATGAAGGAAGCGGCCTTCGGTGCTTGTACATCGGTGCGCTTGTAGCGGACCAACTTGTGCGCATCGGTGGCCACGAACCGAACATCCTCGGGGGTGAGCTCGAAGAAGATCCCGCTCATCACCGGACGCAGGTCATCGTTGCCCGTGGCGAAGATGGTCTTGTTGATGGCCGTGGCCAAGGTGCCGGCGGGCAGGGCGAGTTTGGTGGCACCCTCAAGCACCGGGCTGCGGGGGAACTCGCTGCCGTTGAAGCCCGTCATCTTGTACTTCCCTTGGTCGCTGTTGATCTCCACACCGAAGTGCTTGTTGTCGACACTGAAGGTGAGCGGCTGTTCCGGGAAGGCCTTCAACGTATCCAACAGTAAGCGGGCGGGTATCGCTACGCTGCCTTTGTCCTTGGCCTCCACCGCCAACGTCGCCGTGATCGTGGTCTCCAGGTCGCTGGCGGTCACCGTCAGTTGCTTGCCATCGATGTCGAACAGGAAATTGTCCAGGATGGGAAGGGTATTGCTGCTGGCGAGCACTCCTTGAAGAAGCTGCAATTGCTTGAGCAAGGCGGTGCTGGAGACGATGAACTTCATAGGAGCGATAGGTCTTTTTTGAGGACGTGCAAAGTTAGCCGGGCACCCCTGCGGGCTTGGGACCAGTTATCAACACGGCAACGGGGTTTTCCACAGCCCCGATCCCTCGCTCAGCGCATGAATCCGCTGATCGGTTGCAGCACCCGTTCCAACTGGGGCCGCTGCATCACCACCACCAGCGTGTCCTGCACCAGCGCATACATGCGGATGTCATCGAACAGGGGCTGCGCGCGATCGAAGGTGGGCGCGGGACCCGTGTAAGGGAGGTACCAGATCTTGGTCGTGTTCTTTTTACCGGTCCGGTCGGTGATCTGCAGGATGTGGCTTGGTGTGGCGCCGAGCAGGGAATCGCGCGTGGTCCGCTTCAGCCGTTCGATACGTTCGAAGTTCACCTGCTTGAGCGAGAGCACCGCCCCATGCACCAGCACAGTGTCGAAAGCGTACGGTCTACCTTGGTGGTCCAGCAGGGAGAAGCGCCCGTCCGGGTCCTGGTCGATGCGATAGGAATTGGCAGGTGCCAGTGGCGTTCGAAGCTCCACGGTGGCCAGTTCGCGCTGATCGGTGAACCTGTATACCTCCGTATCGCGCCAGTCGTCCAGTTTGGTGTGGAACCGCTGGAACAAGGTCCCGATGAACCCGCCCATGCCCATGATGAAGGGGGCGTTGCTGCGACCTTCGCCGGGCTTTTCCAACAACATGTACGTGCCGAAATGGTCCTGCGTGCCGTGTCCCACGATCCAGATCTTGGAGGGCACATCGCCGCCTTCGTAGATCTCCACTTTCTTCGATGCCGCGCCCATGACGCGGAGGGTATGCGCTTCGGCTGCCTTCGGCACGGGGCTCTTCACTTCAACACGCTTGAAGGTCCGGAGGAGCATGGTGACATCATGGGGTTTCGCCATGAACGTGTCGTTCAACGACCAGCCCCTGTCCGTGCGCTTGAGATCGATGTGCCTGCCTTGCTTGTCGGCGATGTAGATCCTGGTCACACCGGCGGTGTCCGCCACGGCGAAATCGCTCAGCGGGCGGTCCAGGGTGCTTGGGCCGGAACGCGAGGAGATCCACCAGGCGAGCCCACCTAGGAGAACGAGGACGACCAGAAGCAGAAGGCGACGGTTCATGATGTGCGTGTGGCTTTGCGACGGCGCAGGAATTGGTAGAACAGGCCGATGATCATCGCGACCAGCACCGGCACCGCCACGTTCACCACCTGCCACCAGGTCCGATCGCTTTCGATCCGTTCGGGATCCAATTGGCGCAAGGTGATGGCCCGGGACCGGATGCTGATCAAGCTCTTGTCGTTGAGCAGGTGGTTCATCGCGTTGATGATGAACTCGCGGTTCCCGTAGATCTTGGCGTTGGAATAGCGATCGAAGCCGAGCGTGAAGTACATGCCCTTGTTCACATCGATCCGGTTGCCGATCACGTCGCCATCGGATACCACGATCTGCGCCGAGGGTTTGCCGTGCTCGCGGTAGGCCACTGCCGGGTCGGACGTGAAATTCTGGGGCAGCCGGTCCACAAAGGCCGATGTGAATTTCCCTTCCAACAACACGGCCATCGGCATGTAGGGCGTGCTTTGCCGGTCGAAGGGAGGGGCCATCTCCACCACGTTCAAGCTGATGCGCACTGGATTGCGCTGGGCGAGGGAAGCGGGAGAACTCGTGAGCAGGATCGTCTTCGCCACACTATCGGCCGCGATCGTGTCCATGGTGCTGGCGAAGCGCATGTGCACCGGGTCGATGTTGCTCACGATCGGGTGCGTGCTCTGTGGGATCAGTACGGGTTCCCAATACCAAGGGAATCGCTCCAGTTTGCGCTGGTTCCCGTAGGGCTGTGTGTACAGTTCGATCGGTGCACAACTGCGGTCCAGCACGAGGTCCTTGTTGATGCGCACGCCGTACGCGAAGAGCAGGTCGTCCAGGCCGGTCTCGTTGGGTACCGCAATGGAGAACTGGTTCTTGCGCAGGCTGTCCAGATTGGCGTTCATGGCATCAAGAAGCCAGAGCACGCGGCCACCGTTCATGATGAACTGATCGATCACGTACCGATCGCGCGAAGGGAAGGTGCTATCCGGTTTCGCGATGATCACAGCGGCATAGTCGTTCAAGCGGTAGCTCATGCCTTGCACTTTGTGGCTCAAGGCATCGATCCGTTCGCCGATGGTGACACGCTCCACCTCGTAGGTTTCCTTCAAGGCATTGGTCACGTCCATCACCTCCAGTTCGCCCAACTCGCCGTGCCCGGTGATGAAGGCGATCCTGGCCTTCTCCTTGGTGGTCACCTGCCGGAAAGCACTTGCGAATTCGTACTCGAGGTTGTTGATCGAGCGGTTCACGATGTCCGCATCCGGCGTGCGAAGCTGCGTCTTCAGCAATTGCACGGGGATCGTCTTGCCACGGAAGGTGATGAGGGCACCGGGGAACACGATCCGTTCGGAGAAGGCGCCCTTCCCGCGCATCCGGATGCTGCTGTACGTCAGCCCGTCCCGTTGCAGTTGGTCATAGGTCTCCTTCCGCGTCTTTTCGTCGGCGCTTTCGTTCGGGTCGATGAAGGTGTATTGGATGTTCTCCCCTGCGATGACACGCATCTCATCCAGCAGGTCGCGCGTGGCTTGTGAAAGGCGTTGGAGATCGGCAGGCAGTTCACCGCTCAGGTAGACCTTCACGTAAACGACGTCCGGCAGTTCCTGCACCATGCCACGCGTGGCGGGCGTCAACGTGTAACGCTTCTCGTTGGTGAGGTCACTGCGCAGCCGGGTGAATGAACCGATGAAGAGCACCAAGCCTACGATGGCCAAGCCCATCATCAATTCGAAGAGGTCCGCTGAACGGGGGCTGCGCTTCATCTACCAGCGTCGGCTTTGGAGCGCAGTGCGCGTGAGCAGCAGGAAGACCGAGATCGCCCCGAGGAAGTAAAGCACATCGCGCAGGTCGATCACGCCACGGCTCAAGCTGGCATAATGGTCCTGGATCCCGATGGCCTTGATGGGACCTTCCAGCGAACCGAAGGCGTCGAAGCTGGCGATCAGGTCGAAACCCAGGTAGAGGAAGAAGCACAGGAACACGGCGATCATGAAGGCCACCACCTGGTTCTCGGTGATCGATGAAGCGAACACGCCGATGGCTGCGAAACACGAGGCGAGGAAAAGCAGACCGATGTAGGAACCGATGATCCCGCCCGTATCCAGGTTGCCACGCGGCATCGCCAGATCGTGCAGGCTGTACCAATAGACCAACGTCGGCAGCAAAGCGAACACCAACAGGATCACTGCGGCGAGGTATTTCGCCAGCACGAGCTGGAACTCCGTGAGCGGCTTGGTCAACAGCATTTCAATGGTCCCGGTGCGCTTCTCTTCGCTGAAACTCCGCATGGTCACCGCCGGCACAAGGAAAAGGAAGACCCACGGGGCGATGAAGAACAGCGGGGCCAGGTCGGCGTAGCCCGTATCCAGGATATTGTCCGGGAACACCCACAGGAAAAGGCCGGTAAGGAGGAGGAAGACCACCACCACCACCTGGCCGATCAGCGATCCGAGGAACCCACGGACCTCCTTGAGGATAAGAACACGCATGCGGGAAAAGCGGGCGCCAAGATAACCGCCGCGAAAGCCTGGGAGGTTGCCGTTCCTTGGGTGGAAGGGACGAGTTGTCAGTTGTTCGTTGTCAGGCTGTGTGGCTTAGGCCGAAGATCCACCGGAGTGGATGCCTTGACATCCCTGACGACCGGCAACAACTATCGATCAACGACCACTGAACTGTCCGTTCTAGAACTCGATCACCGAACGCCTTCTGCCCTTGACGGGCTTCTTCGGGATCTTCTCCTCGTCGGTATTGCAGTAGTTGCGCACGATGAACTTGGCATCGCCATCGCCGAGATCCGCAGCCTTGCGCCAATCCTCACAAGCTTTCTCCTTGTTCTCCAAGCCGTAGTAACAGTCGGCGCGGTAATAGAGGGCCTCCATATGGTCCTTTTCCGCATCGATGACCTGGTCGAACTTGGCGATGGCCTCTTCGTACCGCTTGCTCTCGAACAACAGCACGGCGATGCTCATCAGTCCGTCAGCCTGCTTGGGGTTCAGGGCCAGCGCGGCTTCGATGTCCACGATGCCATCCTCTTCCTTGTACAGTTCACCCTTCACCACGCCGCGCAGGAAAAGCGCATCCGCATTGTCCGGTCGCAGCTTCAAGGAGTTCTCCAGATCGTGCAGCGCGCCGTCGTTGTTCTGTCCGAGGTAGTTCGCACAGGCCCGGTTGTACCACGCGTCGGGGTCGTTATCGTCCAGGTCCAATGCGCGGTCCACATCCTTCATCGCCTCCTTGAGCCGCCCTTCGGTGATATGGATCGCCGAACGACTGATGTACAACCGCGGATTGTCCGGCTCCAGCTTTTCCGACCTCACGTAATCGATCATGGCACCGTGATAGTCCTGTTGCCGTTGCTTGATGTCTCCGCGGAGCTTGTACCCGCCGGGTATCTCCGCCTCCAGCGCCAGGGCGGAGTCGGCATGGGCCAGCGCCGTTGGGTAATCCGCGGCCTTGTAT
>DEQO01000085.1 GCA_002360495.1 Flavobacteriales bacterium UBA3364 | reverse complement strand
CGGGGCGGGCAAGGGCGATTGTATCGATTGCAAAGCCTGTGTCCACGTGTGCCCTACAGGGATCGACATCCGTAACGGCACCCAGCTGGAATGCGTGAACTGCACGGCTTGTATCGATGCGTGCGATCATATGATGCGCAGTGTCGATCTGCCTACCGGCTTGATCCGCTATGCCAGCGAGGACGAGATCAGCGAGAAGAAGCCTTTCCGGTTCAACGCGCGCATGAAGGCGTACACGGTGGTGTTGGCCATCCTCGTGGGTGTGCTCACCACCATGATCGTGGTGCGCACCGATACCGAGACCACCTTGCTTCGCACACCGGGAATGCTCTTCCAAACGCAACCCGACGGTCGCATCAGCAACCTGTACGCCATCAAGACGGTGAACAAGACCAGCAATGACCTGCCGGTCCGACTGGAGTTGATGAACGTGACCGGTGAGATCAGGGTGATCGGAAAACAGCTGGACCTGAAGGCGGGTGAACTGGCCCAGGGCGAGCTTTTCATCATGTTGGACCGGTCGCAATTGCAAGGCATGAAGACCAAACTTGTCATCGGTGTGTTCTCCGGTGACAGGCTCTTGGAGAAGGTGAAGACATCGTTCGTTGGACCATTGAAACCACCTGGAACATGAATTGGGGGAAAGGACTGGTGCTCGCGCTGGCGGCTTTCGCAGGATTGATGGTGTGGTTCATCGTCATGGCCGCACGCAATCCGGAACCGCTCGTGACGGAGCGGTACTACGAACACGAGTTGAAGTACCAGGAACGCATCGACAACACCACACGCGCGAAAGCGCTCACGGCGGTCCGGATGGATGTCACGGCAGGCAGCATACGCATCACGTTCCCGACCGGCACCAACGATCGTTCCATCACCGGCGATCTCACCTTGCTGCGGCCGAACGACCCCACCGCCGATCGCCAGGTGAAGGTGATCGCCGATAGCTCCGGTGTATACTGGAACAATACGGTGGACCTTGTACCGGGGCGCTACAACGCGTTGCTGGAATGGAGCGCGGATGGCATGGCCTACTACACCGAGGAGAAGTTGGTGGTGCCATGAACGCATGGTTCGTAACAGCCGTTCTGCTGGGTGCTGCAAGTAGCGCACACTGCATCGGTATGTGCGGCCCGATCGCCTTGGCAGTGCCTTCTCCTGCACCGGGCTGGCGCGCACGGGCCGGCAGCACGTTGATCCTGAACGGCGGGCGCATTTTCACCTACGCGCTGATCGGTCTCACCTTCGGGACCCTCGGACAGGGGCTTCGTTTCGCGGGCCTGCAACAGGGCGTTTCCATTGTCGCCGGAACGGTGTTGTTGCTCTCGGTGATCGTGCCCGGCCTGCTGGAACGCTGGAGCCCCACCGGGACGCTTTCCATCTGGATCGGACGTGGGCGTGGCTTGTTGGCGCGCAACCTGAGACGCACCGCCCCCGAAGCATTGTTCCTCACGGGCGCACTCAACGGCCTCTTGCCCTGCGGTCTCGTGTATGCCGCAGCGATCGGCGCAGCTGCCATGGATAGTGCAGAACAGGGCGCCTTGTTCATGGCGGTCTTCGGCCTTGGTACCTGGCCCGCGTTGATCGCCCTGCGCATGAGCGGCAGCATGATCGGTCACCCAGTGCGGGCACTGCTTCGGCGGTCATCGCCCATTCTTATCTCGGCCATGGCCGTACTGCTGATCCTGCGTGGCTTGGAATTGGGCATACCGATGGTGAGCCCGGCGGCCGCCACGGTGCCAGCACAGATCTCGGCCTGCCACTGATCGACCACCTACCTTAACGACCAATAACCCCATCCCCATGATCACAGCAAAGGAGAAACTCGTTCACATCGGCGATCTGCACAGCGACCATATGCTCTGGTTGAACACGCTCGATTTCTGCAAACAGGAGATCGGCATCCTGGAGAAACGCATGGAGGAGATCGCCGTACGCAACACCCACACCGAAGTGCTCGCTGAGCTGGAGCATTTCCAGAACCAATACATCCGCCAGCGCGAAGTGATCGATGAGCTGCGCCACGACCTGAAGCAGCACGAGAACGCCTTGGAGAAGGAAGTGCGCGAACATCCCATCGCTGTGGACCACCGCCTGTTCAAGGACCACACTTCGCAACGGGAAGCCATGGCCACCTTCGAGAAGCTCTATCGCGAACTGAAGGATGAATTCCAGCAATGGCTGGTGAAGCGCCTGTGAGCAGGCTGGGGTGACGATCGTCACGTTCGGGGTGCAAGGGGCAACGGACCTTTGCGGAAACATCGGACGATGAACGCCATTATGGGTGGTGTGGACCGCAGTGTCCGTTTGAACCGAGCCGCTATAGCTGGCGGGTCGTCCTTGATCGGTACCGTCTCGGGGAGATCCGGACTTTTTCCGAGCGTGTTCGCTGCCGTTCTCGTACGTACCGGCATCACCTGCGGTGACAGTTACGTGCCGCGGCAGATCATGCCCGCACTGGACGCAAGGTCATGAAGCGCCCGATCCTCATCACACTGGTCGGTGCCGTCATTGGTGCCTGCGCCGGATGGTTCTACTGGTACCAGGTGGGCTGCTCCCGTGGTAGCTGTGCCATCACCTCCGACCCCGTGAACAGCTCCCTCTATGGGGCGTTCCTGGTAGGCTTGTTGTTCAACAGCTTTGTCCCAAGCACCACCCGCAAAACCCCATCTTCCAACGACCGATCGGGTCCCCAATACCCACCATCGTGCTCAGAACACTGCTAGGCCTGGGACCCAAGGTCGATATCGCCCGACTCTTGGCAAACGGCGCGGTCGTTGTGGATGTGCGCACCCAGGCGGAGTACGACGGTGGCCATGTGAAGGGATCCCTCAACATCCCGCTCGGCACCTTGGAACAGGAGCTGCATCGCCTGAAGCGCGGCACACCGGTGATCACGTGCTGCGCCAGTGGTATGCGCAGCAATTCGGCAGCTGGCATCTTGCGCGATCATGGGTTCGAGGCGTACAACGGTGGTCCATGGACCAAGGTGCAAGCCACGCTTAACACCGGTTGAACGCGGTTCTGCGGTCAACTGATCGCTGTCGCCTCTTCAACTGATGATCGTCAGGAACGGATGGTGGCGGTCCCGATACGTTTGTATCGCGCGCCCGTGTGGCGTTGGTCCACGATGTCCTTCGATCGAATCACCACGGTCCGCGAGTTGTTGCGCGAATTGCTTCGCCACCGTACCCCGGACGACTATCCGCGCATTCTGGCGCGCTATGCGGTCCCGGGCCACGACCTGGAACCCTATTTCCGTTGGAACACCCGGCACTACACCCGCACGTGCATCCACCGGAACGAGGATTTCGAACTGTTGGTGATCTGCTACGAACCGGGCCAGCGCACCAGCATCCATGATTACGACAGCCAGATGGCCTGGATACATCCGGTCATCGGTGAAGTGCTGGAGGAGCACTATGACCCCGTGGCGGGTGACCGAATCGAACTCGTCCGGGAAACCCGCCTGCGGCCGGGCAACGATGCCTCGATCACCGGCGGATCGTCCATCCATCGCTTCACGAACCTGGGACCCGAACGCGCGGTGACCCTCAACCTGTATGCCAAGCCCATGCGGAAATGGCGGGTGTACAATGAGGCCTCGGGCAAGGCTACAATTACACCCGTTGGCCCGCCCCCATGAGCCACCGGGAAAGCGCGCGCGATTACCTTGCTGCCATGACCGATGGAAGCGAGGCATTCAGCAAGGTGGATATCGCACGCGTATGTCAACTGCTCTTCACGACGGCGGCTGAAGGTCTCGTGGTGGTGGATGCGCTCGGCGCCATCCTGATGCACAACCCGCGGCTCAATGTCATGTTCGGGTATGTTGAAGGGGAACTCGTGGGTTCGCCCATCGAGGTGCTGCTCCCGGATGCCGTCCGGTCCCGCCATGTCGCACATCGTGCAGCCTACGAAGCGAAACCCGTGCAACGGTCCATGGGCATGGGCATGGACCTCTGGGGCAAGAGGAAGGATGGAACCGTCTTTCCTGTGGAGGTGAGCCTGAACCATTTCGTTGTGGACGATGTTCGTTATGTGATGGGCCTGGTAACGGACATCACCTTGCGGCGGAAGGCGGAGGAGGAACTGGAACGCTCCAACCAGGAACTGGAGGACCGTGTGGAACAGCGCACCGCCGCGTTGCGCGAGGCCGAAGCCAACGTGCGGAGGGCCTTGGAAAAGGAGAAGGAGTTGCACGCGCTCAAGAGCCGCTTCGTGGCCATGGCCAGCCACGAATTCCGCACGCCGTTGAGCACCATCATGAGCAGCGTGGACCTGATCGGGCGCTATACCGAGGCGGTGCCGGACGAGAAGGTGGAGAAGCATGTCGCCCGCATCCGGGGCAAGGTGCGCGAGATGACCGCCATGCTCAATGAGTTCCTTTCCTTGGAACGCATCGAGCAGGGCCAGGTGGTCTGCGCACCGGTCGAACTGGACATCGTCCATCTCTGCATCGAGATGATCGAGGAGTTGCGCTCCCTGGCGAAGGCAGGCCAGTCCATCGACTATGACCACTTGGGTCCTGAACGCAACGTGACCTTGGATCGCCAGATGCTCAGCAACGTGATCACCAACCTGGTGACCAATGCGGTGAAGTACTCCCCCGAAGGGAAACAGGTGGAACTGCGCACCTCCATCGCCCGTGGCCGGCTCTCGTTAACGGTCAAGGACGAGGGGATCGGCATCCCGGCCGAGGACCAACAACACCTGTTCGAACGCTTCTTCAGGGGCAGCAATGCCACCACCATCCAAGGCACGGGCCTCGGACTCAATATCGTGAAACGCTACCTCGACCTCATGGACGGCACGATCCGGTTCGAGAGCGCCCCGGGCAATACGGTCTTCACTGTCGAACTCCCTCAATACCTTACCGCATGAAAACAATTCTGCTCATAGAGGACGATGCGGACATGCGCGAGAACACCGCGGAGATGCTGGAGCTGGCCGATTATCGCGTACTGAAGGCCGAGAATGGGAAGCGCGGTGTTGAACTGGCGCGCAAGGAAACGCCGGACCTTGTACTCTGCGACATCATGATGCCCGAACTGGACGGATACGGCGTGTTGCACATGCTGGGCCGTAATCCGGCCACGGCAGAGGTGCCGTTCATCTTCCTGAGTGCGAAAGCCGAACGCGGCGATGTGCGCAAAGGCATGGAGATGGGAGCGGACGACTACTTGACCAAACCCTTCGAGGAAAGCGAACTGCTGAATGCCATCGAAGGCCGCTTGAAGCGTAGTGAGTTGTTCCGCAGGGGCTTCGACCACGGGTTCGAGGGCCTGACCAAGTTCATGGAACAGGCGCGGGGCCTAGAAGCGCTCAAGAACATCGGGAGGGATCGCCGCACGCGGAAGGCCGAGAAGAAGGAAACGCTCTTCCACGAAGGGGACGAGTTGCGCAACATCCCGTTCGTGGTCAGCGGCAAGGTCCGCACGTTCAAGATCAACAGCGAGGGCAAGGAGTTCGTCACCGGCTTGCATGGCACCGGGGATTTCATCGGTTACATGGGCTTGTTGGAGAACGGCCACGCAACGGAGACCGCCGAAGCATTGGAAGAATGTGAAGTGGCACTTATCCCGCGGGAGGATCTCCTCGCTCTGCTGTACAAGGACCGCGATGTCAGCATCCGGTTCATCAAGATGCTGGCTCACGATGTGAAGGAAAAGGAGCAACATCTGCTCCAACTCGCCTATGCTAGCGTTCGTCAGCGCGTGGCACAAGCCCTGTTGCGCGTTCATGAACGCTACGCGCAGGAGAAGGACCGTGATCTCGGCGTGCGGATCAGCCGCGAGGACCTCGCCGCCATCGTGGGCACGGCCACCGAATCGTTGATCCGCTGCCTCACGGACCTGAAGGAAGAAGGAGCGATCGAAACACAGGGTCGCGATATCCGGATCAAGGACAGGAACCGGCTGGAAGATCTGGCATCCACTTGAGCGGTATGGATGCCGGCCATTTGGCGTTCTTCGCCCTTTTGCTGGTGGCCGAGGTGCTCGGTACGGTCGGGGGCTTCGGCTCCTCCATGCTCGTCATGCCGTTGGCCGTCCGGTTCTTGCCATTCGAACAGGCACTCGGCCTCACCGCCCTCTTCCATGTGTTCAGCAATGCGGCCAAGATGGTCCTCTTCCGCAAGGGGGTATCTCGCAACCTGCTCCTATGGCTCGGTATTCCAGCCGTACTCGGGGTGGTCCTCGGTGCCCGCTTGACCATCTTCTTCGACCCGCTCATACTTTCCAAGGTGATGGGGGCGATGCTGATCATCTTGGGCGCCGGCCTTTTGCTGCGACCCGCATGGAAGATCCAGGCCTCGAATGCGAACGCCCTGGCCGGTGGTACCATCAGTGGCTTGGTCGCAGGGCTTACCGGGACGGGTGGGGCCATACGGGGGATCACCCTTGCAGCTTTCGACTTGGAGAAGATCGCCTTCATAAGTACCAGCGCCTGGATCGACATGGGTGTCGACCTCAGCCGTACAGTGGTGTACGCAGCGCAAGGCTTCCTGTCCCCGACCGTGCTTTCCTACCTGCCCGCCATGGCCTTGGCCAGCTGGGTCGGAAGCTGGGTCGGCAAACGGGCCGTGCAACACATCCCGCAGCACGCGTTCCGCGTCGTGGTCCTGTCCATCATCATCGGCATGGGGCTGATAACAATGCTATCAGGGGGGTGAACACTGGAAGGTAGGAGTACCAACACGCCCTTCATAAGCTTCCTTTGCACTCAACACCATCCTGTGTGAAAGTGCGCACCCGGCCGGACCGATCCTTGGAATGCCCCCGTCTACCTTCGGCGTGGCCGCGCGTGCATTCGATCGCGGTCCACTCGGTAGTGACCATGCGCACTGTGTTCCTTACGACCCTCCTCGCTTTGGCCACCGCCCCGATCTTAGCCCAACCGGCCAACAGCAGTTGCGCGAATGCGGATGTGCTGTGTGCTCAGCAGCCGGTCTCTGCGGACAATACAGGTGCTGTAGGTATTCCCGGGTTCTGTCCGGCCACGGAAGCCGTGCTCTGGTACACCTTCACCACCAATTCCGTGGGTGGCCCGGTTACCGTGAGCGTGTCCGCGATCGATTGTCCGGTCGTAACCGGCATGGACGACGAACTCAGTGCTGTTGTTCTTTCGGGGGATGGTTCCTGCCTGCCCGCCTCGTTCACGGCCGTCTCGGGTTGTGAGATCGGCAGCACTGACTTTACGGTCACCTCGTTCAGCTTGGCGCCGGAAACGCGCTATTGGGTGTTGGTGGCCGGGGCCATGAACGGTGTGGCCACGATCCCTGCGCAATGCGCCTTCACTGTCGATGTTTCCGGTCCGGGCGCCGATATCGTTGGGGTGGATATCAGCGCTGGCCCGGATGTCACCATCGGCCAGGGTGAGAGCACCCAGCTTGCGGCGTTTGGAGGACCTCCCTACGATTGGTCGCCCACCGCCGGCCTGAGCGGCAACGGGATCCCCGACCCGATATCATCCCCTGAGGGGACCACTATCTACACGCTCACCGTTACGGGGGCTGAATGCACCTATACCGACGAGGTCATCGTGGAAGTGATCCGCTTGATCGCACCGCCGAACACCTTCACGCCGAACGGTGATGGCATTAACGACACGTGGGATATTCCCGGCATTGCCGACTATCCGGGTGCGGAGGTGACGATACATGACCGATGGGGGCAACGCGTGCTCCGCTCCACAGGGTATCGCACGCCCTGGGACGGGACCAACGGCGGGCGTGCTTTGTCCGTGGGTACCTACTACTACCACATCCAGTTGAACCAGCTCGAAGGGCGCTCACCGCCCTATACGGGCTTTGTGACCATTGTGCGATGAGGGGCCTGCTTACCATACTCCTTGTCGTTGCGGTTTCGTCCGTTGTGCCCGGCCAGCAATTGGCACAATACACACAGTATGTGTTCAACCAGTTCAGCATCAACCCCGCAGTGGCGGGCAGCAAGGATTGCCTCGACCTTCGCCTCGGGTACCGCCAGCAATGGGTCGGGTATGAAGGTGCACCGACCACGGGTTGGGTGAGCATGCACGGGGTCTTGCGGGCCAAGGGCAAGCCCTTCCAAGCCAACAAGCACGGCTTTGGGGCCTTCATCGAAGCCGATGATGCGGGAAACTACGGCTACACCAGTTTCCTGCTCGCCTACGCGTACCACATCCAGATGTCCCGGGACTTCTACATGTCATTCGGCCTGTTCGCCGGGGTCCGCCAAGTGAAGGTCGCCGTGGGCGATATCACCTTGGCGCAGTATGATGATCCCGTGGTCAACAGTCAGGCCTCCGCGTTGGTGTATCCGGAGATCACCCCGGGCATCTGGTGCTATGGCAAGAGCGCTTGGGCAGGATTGTCCATCCATCAGGCATTGGCGAACCGCATCAAAGATGTAGGGCTGGATTCACGCTTCTCCCGACATCTCATGTTGAGCGGTGGCTACCGGTACCGGATCGCCCGGAAAACAGCGTTCATACCCAGCGGTCTGCTGAAGTTCGCCGGCGGAGCACCCCCCGCATTCGATGTGAACGGGATGGTGGAATGGAACCGCACCTATGGATTGGGCATCGGGTACAGGAACGGGGATGCGTTCACGGCGCAGGTCAAGATCGGCTTCATGAAGTTCTTCCAGCTCGGCTATAGCTACGACATCACTACTTCGAAACTGCGCGTTGCGAGCGCCAATACGCATGAAGTGATACTCGCGATCACCCCATGCCGGAATGGGGATACCAGCAAACGGATGATCAGTTGCCCAGCATTCGATTAGAAGCGCGAACGCCCGTGAATAGAACAAAGACCCAGTTCCGGATACTGCTGGCCCTCCTCCTTGCCGGGATGGGGTCCGTGGTATCCGCCCAGACCAAGTACTGGACCGGTGGCAATGGCAATTGGGACGATGCCTCGCGCTGGAGCCTTGTCCCCGGTGGGCCGGGAGGTGCAGGAGTTCCGCGGGTGAACGAGGATGTTGTGATCGCGGCGAACGCTCCGCTTTCGATCGCCATCCGCAGCACGGCCTGGTGCAAGGCGCTTACCGTTGATGCAGCCAATGCCACCGTTGAACTGACTGGGCCGGTGATCGCCGACCTGAACATCGGTGGTGCCTGGCGTTTGATCGGGCATGTGGATTGGAACGCACGGGGTCCGGTCCATCTGGTCGTGCGGCGCGAGGGCGTGGAAGTGGATCTGAGAGGAAGGTCCATAGCAGGTCACATAGCGCTGGACGGCAATGGGTCGTGGTCGCTCCTGAGCGATCTATCCTGCGCTGGCGACGTGCGTCTGCGACAAGGGACCCTGATCACCAATGGCAACTGCGTCACCGCGCGCGCCATGGTGGCCGAAGGGACAAGGCACAAGGAAGTGATCGCCGGAAGCGCGGTCTTCATGCTCCGCAACGATCCCGACCGCAACGCTCTTCGTGATATCGTGCGGCCGGCTTCCTCGGTGCTGGTGGTGAACGGAAGCGTTCGACCTTGGGACATTCCACGGACCGTTGGCGTTGAAGAGGACAGGGATATCAATATCTGCGGCACCGGTGCGGGCCAGACACCCTTCACGGTGAATGCCCAGCTCGTGACCAACTTCAATGGGTACGGCGTGCGCTGCCGTGGCAATTGCAACGCCACCGTAACCGCTACCGTGACCGGTGGAAGTGGGAACTTCACGTATTCCTGGTTGAACGGAGGTCCGCCCACCGCCACGTGGACGACCGCTTGCGGCGGCCCCCAGCTCGTCGTGGTCACCGATGTGGTCCAAGGCATTTCGTGTCCCGCTCAGGTCAATGTCACCGAACCGGCACCCATCGGCATCATCTTTTTCGGGCAGGGCACACCGCCTAGTTGTGCTGATGTGTGCGATGGAACGCGCACAGCCCTTGCTATCGGCGGCGTTTCACCGCATACCTACGATTGGAACAACGGCGCCGGTACGAACTCGAGCTTCAGCAACCTGTGTGCCGGTACGAACACCTTGCGTATCACGGATGCCAACGGATGCACGAAGGATACCACCTTCATCTTCAACCTCGCACCGATCTCGCCCAACCTGACGTTCCTGCCGGCAAGTTGTTTCGGCGAATGCAGCGGTGAGGCCTCGGTAGCGCCAAGCGGCGGCACAGGGACGTACACGGTGTTGTGGACACCCGCCCCGGGTGGTGGTCAAGGCACCTTCAACGCATCAGGACTTTGTGCCGGCAACTACAGTGTGAACATCCGCGACGTGAATTCGTGCGATACCACGGTGACCTTCACGATCACCGAGCCAGCGCCGATAATTCCCGTACTGGTCACGACGAATGCAACGTGCGCTGGAACTTGTGATGGAACAGCGACGCTGACCCCGTCAGGAGCAGTAGGTCCCTATACCTTCTTTTGGGACCCGTTGCCGGGGGGAGGGCAGGGAACGGGTGCTGCGACGGGTCTGTGCGAAGGGAACTATACCGTGCTGGTGACCGATCAGGCTTCGGGCTGCGATACGTTGGTGGCCGTGGTGATCGATGCCCCACCGGCGATCGACGTGCAAGGTTCCCTGACCGATGCGAGTTGCGCGAACACCTGCGATGGCGAGGTCATCCTTGTTGTAGCGGGCGGGACGGGACCGTACACCTACTTCTGGTCACCGACGCCGCCAACAGGACAAGGCACGGCATCCATCTCAGGACTTTGTGCTGGCGATTGGTCGGTCACCGTGAGCGATGCGGCTGGATGTGACACGCTGGTGACCTTCACCATCAACGCCCCGCCACCACTTGCACCAGACCTTGTCACGGAGGACGTTTCATGTGCTGGGGCCTGTGACGGGACGGCAACGGTAACGGTCACCGGTGGGGTCCAACCATACACGTATGCATGGTCACCCACGCCGGCGATAGGACAAGGCACCCCGACCGTCGAAGACCTGTGCGCGGGGAGCTACTCCCTTACAGTGACCGATGCCAATGGGTGCGACACGGTCCTGGCGTTCACCATCCTCGAACCGCTTCCGCTCGCGGCGGTGCCTAGCCAGACCAACGTGACCTGCGGCGGTCTGTGTGATGGGACGGCTTCCGTGCTGATCTCCGGCGGTACCCCGATCTACAGCTACGTTTGGACACCCGCACCACCGATCGGGCAGGGTACACCTGACGCAGCGGGCCTCTGTGCTGGAGCCTACAGTGTGTTGACCACCGATGCGAACGGGTGTACGCTGTCCACCCCGTTCACGATCCTTGACGCCGTTCCCATCCAGATCTCGCTTCAACTTACACCCGCGAGCTGTCCGGATGTGTGCGATGGCACTGCCGGGGTGATCGTGACAGGTGGTGTAGGACCTTACGCCTTTGACTGGGACCCTGCGCCGGGTGCGGGTCAAGGAACGTCCTCTGCGACTGGACTCTGTGCCCAGGCATATTCGCTCACGATCACCGATGCGGTCGGTTGCGATAGCACGATCTCATTCACCATAGTGGCTCCACCGCCTATCGTTCCGAACCCGACATGGACCGATGTGACCTGCTCTGGATCGTGCAATGGGACCATCGCCCTGGCGCCAACCGGGGGTAACGGCACCTATTCCTACACTTGGAACCCCGTGCCTCCCAGCGGGCAGGGCGCCGCGAACGCCTTCGCTCTCTGCGCTGGTGACTGGCAGGTCACCATTTCCTCTGGCGGATGCGACACCACGGTCACTATTACCATTGCCGCGCCGCCGCCGATCGTGGCCAGTGTGGTGCCCACCAACGCGACCTGCGCGGGTGCCTGTGATGGCAGTGCCGTTGTCACAGCCAGTGGTGGAACACCCCCATTGAGCTATACCTGGTCGCCGGTCCCGGGATCCGGACAGGGAACACCGAGCGTGGACGGACTTTGCCCGGGGCCTTACAGCGTAACGGTGAGCGATGCCGCTGGCTGCGATACCGTGCTCACGTTCAACCTCCTTGCACCGCCGCCTATCGTGCCGGGTCTTTCCACCACAACGGAGACCTGCAGCGGCCCATGCACGGGGACCGCCACAGTAGCCCCCAGCGGAGGAACGGGGACCATCACGGCCTTTTGGCAACCAGCACCAGGTGGTGGCCAGAACACCTTCAACGCAACAGGCTTGTGCGCCGGGGTCACGTATTCCGTGACCCTCACCGATGCGAATGGTTGCGATAGCACGCAGACCTTCACCATCCTGCCGAGTGCAACGATCGTTGCCAATAGTAGCAGCACACCTGTATCATGCGCCGGCGAATGTGATGGGACGGCTACTGTCGGTCCCACAGGTGGCACGCCACCCTATACCTACCTCTGGTCACCACCGCCCACGGCAGGACAAGGAACACCGAGCGCGTCAGGACTATGTGCAGGTACCGTACAGGTCACCATCACCGACGCGGAATTATGCAGCATCGTTGCCGATATCCTCATCCTTGGCCCACTTCCGATCTCGAACGTCGCGGTACACACCAAACCACTTTGCGCCGGCGCCTGCGATGGCACGATCGTCATGAACACCTTCGGCGGTGTACCACCGTTCACCTATAGCTGGACCCCGACGCCCCCGTTCGGGCAAGGCACCGACTCCATCGCCGGGCTCTGTTCGGGTACATGGAACGCGGTGATCACGGATGCGACCGGCTGCTCCGTTCCGTTCTCGTATGTCATCAACGAGCCGCCCGCCTTGGATCTTTCCGTGACCACCACACCGAGCCAATGCCAGGTATGCATCGGTACGGCCACGGCTACAGCAAGCGGTGGAACGGGGTTCCTGGGATCGGAATGGCGCGATGCGCTCGGTAATGTGGTGGGCAACAATGCTACCGTCACCGACCTCTGCGCTGGTCTCTACACCGTGATCATCACCGATGAGAACGGATGTACGATCCAGCGATCCGTTCCCATCACGGACTCGAACGGGGAGGATCTACAAACGACCAATGGCACAACGACGTGTGCGAACACCTGTGACGGCGTCGTCAGCGTTACGTTCACCTGCACGGACCCCCCATGCCTCGTCGCGTGGGCCGATGCTGCTGGTATCGACCTTGGCGAACCAGGACTTTCCTTGGACAGTCTATGCCCCGGTGATTACCTCGTTTCGGTCACCAATGGCTCCGGCTGCGTCAGCATCGATACGGCAACCGTCGTGGCGGCTGTTACCGCGGTCCTGAACATCAGCTCGACGCCAGTGTCGTGCACAGCGTTGTGCGATGGGACCGCGACGGTGGGAATAGTGGGCACCCCACCGTTCACGTTCACATGGACCCCGGCTCCGCCCATCGGACAGGGGACTCCGACCGTCTCGGGTTTGTGTGCCGGGGTATATGATCTGGTCGTGGGGGATGGCCTTGGATGCGAGACCGACGCACAGGTCCTCATCACGGAACCCCCACCCTTGTCCGTCTTCTCGGCCATCGTGCAGAACATCTCCTGCTTCGGCTCGTGCGATGGGAACATCACTTTGCTGGTCACTGGTGGAACGGAGCCATTGACCTATTCGTGGACACCAGCGCCGATCTCCGGCCAGGGTAATCCTGCGGCATTCGGATTTTGCGCCGGGAACGTGACCGTGACGGTGACCGATGCCAATGGCTGTTCCATCACGGAAACCTACGTGATCACGGAGCCGCAACCCTTGCAGATCACCACGAGCAGCACGCCAAGCACGTGCCCCAATTGCGACGGTACGGCATCCGTCACGGTCGTCGGGGGCACCGGCCCGTTCACTTTCAGCTGGACGCTCGGTGGTGGGGAGATCAGCACCGACCAGGCGCCAACGGACCTCTGTGGGGGGATCTATGTAGTGAACGTTCGCGATGCCTTCGGCTGCACCGCACAGGAAGTGGTGGAGGTGTTCGACAGCAACGCCGAGGTCCTGGACCCGGTGGATGGTCAATCGCTGTGTGCGAATGCATGCGATGGCCAGGTCTCTGTGAATTTCGTTTGCAGTGTACAGCCCTGTACCGTGCAATGGACCGATGCTTCCGCATCCGTCATCGCGGAGAATGTCACCGTGGTGACCGGTTTGTGCGCGGGCACCTACACGGTACAAGTGACCAACGCCGCCGGTTGCGTGAGTCTTGCCAATGCCACGGTCACGCCATCACAGACCATTGTTCCGAACCTCAGCAGTACACCGGTCTCATGCTCCGGTGTCTGCGACGGTACCGCAACAGTTGGACCCATCGGTGGCGTGGAGCCGTACAGTTTCACCTGGAGCCCGGAGCCCGGCAGTGGACAGGGCACACCGCAGGCCACGGGCCTTTGCGCCGGGGTCTATGACCTGCTGATCGCGGACGCGACCGGATGCGACACGACGATCTCCGTTCTTATCACAGGTCCGCAGCCGCTCGTCCAGCAAGCCCTTGTCACCAATGCCTCGTGCGCAGGAAGTTGCAATGGCAGCATCGTTGTAACGCCGGGTGGAGGAACAGGCCCGTATACCTTCTTCTGGTCTCCCGTTCCTCCCAACGGTCAGGGCAGCAATGGTGCATTCGACCTGTGTGCCGGAACCTATGATCTTACTGTTACGGATGCGAACGGTTGCTTCGTAACCAATTCCTGGACGGTCACGGAACCTGCTCCGTTGGTCGTTGTCGGAAACAGCGTAGCCAGCGAATGCGGGTTGTGCAGTGGCGGGACTTCGGTGGATGTCACCGGCGGCACCGCGCCTTATACCTATCTGTGGACATCGAATGGGAACATCTTCGGAACAGCGGACAGCCTCGATGCGCTTTGCGCCGGCCTGTACAGCATCCTGGTCACCGACTCCCTGGGGTGTCAGGCTTCGCTGCTCGTTCCGGTCCAGGACCTGAACGGGGAACTGCTTGCGACGACGGGCGATACGGTGAGCTGTCCGGGCATTTGCGATGGCACGGCTGAAGTGCTCTTCAACTGCGGCACACCAGCGTGTACCATCGCGTGGTTCGATGGTGCCGGGAACGACCTCAACCAGTCCGGGAACCAGGTCTCTTCGCTCTGTGCGGGGAACTACATCGTCATCGTTACGAACGGCATAGGATGTTTGTCCATAGACACGGCCATCGTCGCTTCCCCGGACCCGATCATTGCGAACCTCAGTACGGCGCCCGAGACCTGCTTCGGATCCTGTGATGGAGTTGCCACGGTCGGTCCCACCGGTGGTCTGGCCCCGTATGATTTCGTTTGGTCGCCTGCGCCGCCGATCGGCCAGGGAACGCCGCAAGCAGAAGGACTATGTGCAGGAAACTACGAGGTGGTCATCACGGACTTCGCAGGATGCAGTCTTCCCGTATCGATACTGATCCTCGGCCCACCGCTTCTGACCGCCGATGTCGTTGTCACAGCGATCACTTGCAATGGTGCGTGTGATGGTAGCATCGTGGTGACACCGCAGGGCGGGACCGGACCGTACACCTACAACTGGACACCCGAGCCGCCCAATGGTCCCGGCAGTAATGCCGCCTTGGAACTGTGCCCCGGCGATTGGACCGTGCAAGTCGTGGATGCGAACGGTTGTGACACGGTTTACACGATCACCATGGTGGATCCACCATTGTTGGATGCCGAATTGGTCACAACGAACAACCAATGTTTCGGGGATTGCTCCGCAACGGCCGATGTCACGATCACAGGTGGTGTCGCCCCGTACACCACGACATGGCGCGACGCTGCGAACACGGTCATCGCGCAGGACACCACCGCTGTGGACCTGTTGTGCGCCGGTGACTATGTGCTGAGCATCACGGATGCCAACGGCTGTTTACTTGACGTGCCCTTCACGATCACGGAAGGAACAGCGATCGCAGCGGCGCTCGTGTTCACCGGTGAGACCTGCTTCGGTCCTTGTGATGGAACGGCCGGTGTAACACCGACCGGTGGCACTGGTCCGTATACGTTCCTCTGGCAACCGGATCCAGGCGCTGGCCAAGGTTCCGATCAAGTGACGGGGCTATGCGCGGGGAATTGGGCCGTCACCATCACCGATGCGCTCGGCTGCGACACCACCTACGCGTTCACCCTTCTGCCGTACACGGCGATCAGTGACAATGCAACAGTGACCGATGTGCAGTGCAACGGCGCGTGCGATGGCACGGTCATCACCGCGGCCTCAGGTGGTATCGGTGTGCTCAACTACCTATGGGCTCCTGTTCCCTCGAACGGCCAAGGAACTGGATCGGCCACTGGCCTTTGCCCAGAGGATCTCACGCTTCTGATCACCGATGCGGCCGGTTGTGACAGCCTGTTCACCTATACGATCACCGAACCGCTCCCATTGACCGTAGCGGCCGACCTTATCACACCGGCGAGTTGCGCGGATGCGGCGGACGGTGCGATCACCACGACTGCCTTTGGTGGTACGCCGCCATACGATTTCAACTGGTCCGGACCCGGTGGTTTCATTTCGGGCCAGGAGGACATTTCAGGTCTATTGCCCGGAGAATACACGGTGACCGTGATCGATGCCCACAACTGCCTCGTGGAATTACCCGTGACAGTGGATGCGCTTGTTACGGTGGTCGCGAACGCGGGTGCGGACCAACAGGTCTGCTTGGGAACTGAGTTCACCCTGGATGGTTCGGCAAGCGTCGGTGCCGTGGTCTATACATGGAGGGATGCACAGAACAATGTCGTTGGGAACAGTCCCACCGTAACCCTCTCCGTGCTTGCGGCCGGGGATCTCGTCTTTACGCTCACGGTCACCGATGGCCCCTGTTCTTCAACGGACCAGGTCACGATCACATCGTTGGCGCTGCCTATTGCCGATGCTGGTCCGGATCGCACCATTTTCCTTTCCGAGACGGCTTCCTTGGGCGGCGCACCGAGCGGCCCTGCGGGTTCGACCTTCACGTGGACGCCGGACTCCTTGTTGAACGATGCTAGTGCGGCCAACCCGATCGCGGATCCCGGTGTAACGACCTGGTTCATGCTTTCCGTGGTCGCGCCTAACGGATGCACCGACACGGATTCCGTCCTGGTCACGGTGGTCCCGACCATAGTTATCCCCTCGGGATTCACTCCCAACAGTGATGGCAGCAACGATACGTGGGTGATCGACTTCATCGACCTGTTCCCCGATTGCGAAGTCCAGATCTTCAACCGCTGGGGCGATCAGTTGTTCCAAAGTGTCGGCTACCAGCAGCCGTGGACAGGCAAGTACCGCGACGGCTTCGTTCCGGTAGGTACCTACTACTATGTGATCGAGCTCAACGATGAGCGCTTCCCAGAGCCTTACACCGGTCCGCTCACCGTGATCCGTTGAACCATGTACAGCATGCGCCGAATACTCCTTCTCGTTCTGGCCGCACTGGCCGTACGTGCCGGTGCCCAACAGCTACCGCAGCTGACGCAGTACCAGTTCAACGACTATGTGGTCAACCCGGCTGTCGCGGGCAGCCGACCCTTCTTCGAGCTACGCAGCGCCCATCGTTACCAATGGGTCGGGATCCAGGATGCCCCACGCACCTTCACCTTCAGTGGCTCAACACCGATCGGTGAGAAGATGGGCGTTGGCGGTTATCTCTTCACGGATATCGTAGGACCGACACGACGCACCGGTGTGCAGTTCTCGTATGCGTACCATTTGAAATTGACCCAGGACATCAAGCTGTCCATGGCGGTTTCCGCTGGCTTGTTGCAATTCCTGATCGATGGTTCCAAGATCCAGTTCCATGATCCCGGCGACCCCATCATGGATGACCAGCTGCGCGGTGATCTGCTGCCTGATGCCAAATTCGGCTTCTACTTGTACGCCCCGAAGTTCTGGTTCGGTGCCACGGCTCCACAGTTGCTGCAGAACAAGGTCTACTTCCTCGATGAGGATGCGGAAACGTTGAGCCGGATGGAGGACCATTACTACGTCATGGGCGGCTATCGGTTCCAGCTCGGGGAGGATTGGCGGGTCGAACCTTCCTTCTTGATGAAGTATACCAGTCCCGTGCCCATGAAATTGGACCTCACGGCCACGGTGCGGTACAAGGATACCTTCTGGGTCGGTGCCGGGTATCGTACCAATGATGCATACAGCGCCATGGTCGGTTATTGGCTGAAGAAGTCCTTCCAGTTCGGCTATTCGTACGACATCATCACCTCCAATCTGCGCAATTACAGCACGGGCACGCATGAAGTAATGCTCGCCATCACCTTGGGTCGCAACGCTGTTCCTGCGGCCAGTGCGGCACCCTAGGA
>DEQO01000094.1 GCA_002360495.1 Flavobacteriales bacterium UBA3364 | reverse complement strand
AGTTGCGGCAATCGAACCAATCAGTGGATTTGGCACCGGTCCAACGACCGTTCACAAATCCCCCTGCAGTGATGGGTGCCGCATTCGCTGGTGCCACGACATTCCCCAAGGTGGCACCAGGGGCCGCCCAATTGGGTGACCACGTGTTGGAAGGCCCCGCCGAATTCGGGGTGTTGTAAGCGCTACACGAAGGGTAACTGTTCCACCGGATCTGATCATCGATATCGATGAGCCATTGCCGCTGGGTCCTCGAAATGATCGGTCCCGGAGAGAACTCAAACGGAACGTACTTCGTGAAATCGCCGGTAGCGGTAGGCGACATACTGAAACAGATCATCCCGGGCGGGAGACCGGAGCGCTGCGTACTGTTCTGGAAAGAGACCCAATCGTTCGGTGCCGCTACGGTACTGAAGCCATAAAGCACGGTGCCACTGTAGGACATGTTGTGGGCACCAGCTGGGTTGGTCCAAGTACCACCCTGACAGAAGAAGATCTGCTCCCCCCCGGAATTCATATCGAATACACCCACTGCGGGAGATACAACGGTGGTATTCACTGTCCAACCCGTACAGGTGATCACATTGGTTGTGCCATTCCGTTGCACTGTGATCACGGTTCCCTTGAGCAGTGTGCCGCCGGATCGCGTTAGCCGGAACACTCCTTCAGAATCTCCCCAAAGACCAGCGGTAGTGCGCTCATACCCGTTATCGGTGATGTCAATGGTCGTACCGTTCACGACGTCTTTGAAGATCACGAAGCTGAACTCATCACTTTGAGACGGCCAAGGGGCGCAGTTGTTGTTGGCGTTGATGCCGATAACGGCGAGGTCCCCGGGGAAAAGCGTGGTTTGCGCCCTACTGAGGAACGCAAGGACGAACAGACTACCGGCAAGCGCAGATCGCAGGGTCGGTGGATGCATGTAACGGGCTTTCTGCAGGCTGACGCGAAGATCGCACGATCTGTTGATCCTCAGTGCTAAAATAGCGTTACCGTTGGAGGAAAGTTATCCTCGATCGATCCAACCGTGGAGCGGGGCGGGTCAGTCCGGGGACCCGGGCGTTCGACCGGCGCGTTCATCGCCCTCAGCGTACCCGGGCCACGCAGGCGGAGCCGGCCACGCCGACCGCCCGGTACACCTGCTGTTCCTCCCCCCTGGAGAGGGTGAGCAAGGAGAGCCCGGACGGGATGGGAACCAGGGCGTTGCCTCCGGTCACCCCGCCCTGCCCGAGCATGTGGCCAACACCATCGTAGAGTGTCCACACGGTCGCGTCATCGTAGGTGGAGACCACTACGCCGCAGCTCCCGGTGATCGGTCGGACCTCGAAGACCGGATGGACGTGGACCACGGCCAGGTATGGTCCGATGGCCTCGGACCCATCGAGGTCCCGGATGCGCAAGCGGTAATAAGCCGTGCCCTCGAGCGGAGCCCGATCTTCCCAGGTGTATACGTTCTGCTGCTGGCTGGTCCCTACCGCGGTGACTTCGCCGATGGGTTGGAACGCTTCCATGTCGGAGGACCGATCGATGACATAACTTCCAGTGTTCAGCTCGGAGGCTGTCGCCCAGCTCAGTTCCACATACCCCTGCTCTTGCCTGGCCGTGAACGACAGGAGTTCCACCGGAAGGAGCGCGCATTCGAGCTCGTTGATGTACTCGAGGTTCGCTGTGTTGTTCGGTAGGCCGGGTGTCTGATTTCCTGCGGCCAGGGCGCTGGTGAAGCTGTCCGGCATCCGCTCGTTGCCGGAATTGAAGTAGATGACGCGGCCCGAATGGTCCAGCGTGCTGATGCGCAAGCCGTCGATACCACCATTGTTCATGCCCTGTGCATCCGGGCCATAGCTGATGCCGTGGAAGTACCGGCCGGAAGGGTCACGGGTCTGGATGGCATCGCCTTCCGGACGCATGGTAAGGTAATTCCAGTTGCCGGCCCCAAAGGTGGCCACCGCCCCGTAGTTGGCGGAGCCGCCGGGCATGGGGTAGGTGGAGCACCCTTCGAGCAGTGGGTTGCTCGCCGGCAGCACGTACACCTTGTTCGTCGGGGCCGTGTCGCTGGGGTCGCTCGGCGGTAGTAACGGGTTCACATCGTTGGGGTTGTAGATCACGATGAGCGAACCAACGGGAACGGCGGCCCATTGCGCGGCGTTGCTGAAGCGCAGATGACCGGCGGAGATGCCGCCGGTGGTCTGGTCGGTACCGAAACCGTTCATCAGGGAGCCGTTGTTGTCGTCGATCTTCCACCGCCTCAGGTCCACCGTACCGCACGGGGGACCACAGACGAGCAGTTCGATGTACTTCTTGTTACCGCTGAGACCGTGGCTGACCTCGTTCACGATGGGTCCGGCGCAGGTGGGGGTGTAGCTGCTGGTCACGATCTCCATGTCATCCACCGCGATGCTGGGCCCGGAACCGGTGCCATCGTTATTGTTCACCCAACGGATGCCGAGCCGCACGTTGGCGTTGTTGTTCGCCGTGGCAGGCAAGGCGATCGTGTAGGCGGTCCATGTGCCATAGGCCCCGCAATCGGCGACCGGCGTCTTGGGCAGGTCGGCCAGTTGGCCCCAGGAAGTACCATTGTAGTAGTCCAGCAGCGCGTTGTCTGTGGCACCCACGCCACCTTCGATGTACTTGAAGCGCAGCGTCAGGTTCGCGAGGCCGGAGAGGTTGATCACCGGAGAGACCGCCCGCGTGGAGGTCTGGCTGCTTTGGCAACTGCAACAGGTGGAACAGGTGGTGGTGGGGCAACTCGCGTCATACGCAGCACCACAATCTCCGGTGGGGCAGAAGTTGCAGCTGTTGGGGGAGGTGCAACCGGCGGCATTGTTGCCGATGTGCAGCGTTTCATTCCCCGTGCCACCGGTGCCGCATTCGCCGATGGGATTCCCGTTCTCCTGGGAGCTCACGAACCAGATGTTGGCGCAGGTGCCGTTGGTACCTGTGCTCATCGTGGACCAGTACCCGTTGGAGCCGGAGAAGGTGGTAGCGGCACAGCCTTGCGTGCAGCCGTTCTCGAAATCCTCCTCCCACACGACCTGTTGGCCGAATGCTAGGACAGATAGCGGAAGTAAAGTGAGCAGGGTGGAGCCGCGCACGCCCGCAAGAAACAGGGAAGGTCGATCCGTTAGGGACGAACCGGTCGGAATGTCCTTCGGATCCGACGAACGGATATGTTGATCGACGAACGCTGGGACAATTCTGTTCTTCTCTGAGCACGTGCACAGCCCGGGAACGGACCGTACCCTCGGCCAAATGCGTTCGTCCGAGCCGGGTAGTGGGAAAGTCGCTTGAGCGCGGCCGTGGGTTCAGGATCGTAAGAGGAACAGCGGGACGTCGGCGAAAGGAAGTATGACCTGGGGGGATACTTTCGCGCCCCGGCCGCCGATGTCCGCATGGGACCTCGAGGCCACATCCTCACCGCACATCGCCTTGGCCGACCGCATCCTCATTCTCGATCACGGTTCCCAGTACACCCAGCTGATCGCTCGGCGGGTGCGCGAGTTGAACGTCTATTGCGAGATCCACCCGTTCACCAAGGCGGGCGCATTCGCCAACGACCCGTCCATCAAAGGGGTGATCCTCAGCGGCAGCCCGTTCAGCGTGTACGACCAGAACGCCCCGGATACGGATATCAGCGGGTTCCAAGGTCGCGTTCCCGTTCTGGCCGTGTGCTACGGTGCGCAGTTGTTGGCCAAGCGCTCCGGTGCGGAAGTGGTGCGGAGCTCGGTACGCGAATACGGTCGCGCATACCTGGACAACATCCACGTGCAAGAGCCCCTGTTCAGCGGGATCCATGCCGGTTCGCAAGTATGGATGAGCCATGGTGACAGCATCACCACGGCGAACGGGGACATGGAGATCATGGCCAGCACCCATGCGGTGCCGGTG
>DEQO01000114.1 GCA_002360495.1 Flavobacteriales bacterium UBA3364 | reverse complement strand
GGTGTTCGACCCCTCAGTGGCGGGACAGGTTGCGCTGTACACGCCGGAGAAGGTGTTGATGTGCTTGTTTCCGTAACTCCGTGAAGAACACAGGACTCAACTGAATATCATGGGAGGTAATCCAGCAACCGCACAAACGATCTCCTGAACTAGCAGCGACGATGGTCCAACTCAACGCAGCATGACCTCCAACACATCACCAGTATTCGGTTCTAGGCGACCAGTCGCAACGGCATGGTCTTCGCACAAACCAAGACCCATCAAATAGCCATGAGTAACCTGCGAATAGTTCAAGGAGAAGTAAAAACAGTTGGAAACTGGGATTCGTTCAGTGGTCTTGGGAATCGTCATACCCATGTCGAATTCCGCGCCTCGGATGGCACAACGACCGTGCTTAGATCAGTGCTATCCGACTCCATTCTTGGTGCATATCTAACCCCAGAGAACAGTGGCCGGTTTGCGTTCTACACCTACAAGGAGCACTCCGTGCTTTGTGGTCACGCTGATCACGAACGAACCGCCACTCTTTCCATCAGTGATGACCCATGCTTGGCCAACTGTCGGAAGATGAGATTCCTCGCTACACTCTGCCTTGTAATAGGCATACTTGGCCTTATTCTGATCATCGGACTAGGCATAATCATCTTCGCTCTGATCATGTTCAAGTCGAATCCGAAGCCGATCAGGCCGACAGAAATCGAAATCCGCAGTGCGCTTGCATAGGTCTGCGTGAGCTGTCGAAGCGTCAGCCCTGCGCAGGCGTGGCCTTGCGTACGCGTGCAACGAGAAGGCGACGAAGGAGCCCCCCCAGTGCCGCGCCCGCTGGACACGACAAGTAGGCTATAGCGAAGCACGCGACCCGCGTTGGGATATGTGCGTGAGCGAGGGGGCACGCCCAAAGAGAAATATCGAACACTGAATGATGAATGTCGAAGTGAATGCGGCCACTTCGATATTCGGTGCTCGTTATTCAGCGTTCGATATTCACGTCCTCCTCCTCCCCTCCAGGATCTTCAAGAACGAGCGGCTGCGGATCTCGTCCAGCGTAAGCCCCGTGGCGAGCGCTTCCTGCTCGGTGATGGCGCCGCAGTTGAGGCCGCGCAAGAAATAGTTGAGCAGGCCCTGACCGGTCGCTGCATCGTCGAAGACGTCGCTGGTGAGCGTGGCGCGTGCGGCGCGTTCCACGAAGGCCTTGAGGCGCGAGGCCGCATCGTCGTAGCTCTCCAGGAAGAAGCTGTAGACGGCGGCGTAGCGCATGGGGAATTGCGCGGGGTTGAGGTCCCAGCCCTGGTAGAGGCCTTTCCAGAGCGAGTGGCGCGTGTGGTCGAAGGCTTTTTTCCAGTTGCGGTGAACCACGGCCTTGTTCTCGGCGCGCTGCTTCGCTGTAAGTTTCGCACTGCGATGCGGACCGATGGGCATCACGTTGGTGGCCCCATCGCTGAGCCAGATGCCGGTGGCGCCGAGCGAGACCTTCATCATCATGTGCGCGAAATCGCACACGGCGTGGCCCATGTCCTGGTACTTCGCGGTGATGTTGTTGGCGGCCGTGTAGTCGTAGGTGCCGAAGGCCGTGGCGATCATGCGGCCTTTGCTGGCGAGCACGAAGCGGCGCAGCGGGTTGCTGCCATCGGCGCCGATCACGGCCTGCGTGGTCTCCACCATCATCTCCATCTTCAGGGCGCCTTTGGGGATCTTGGTGTTGGCTTCGATCGCTTCGAAGAGTTGCACCAGCGCGGTGACCTGCTCGGGGATGGTCACCTTCGGCAGCATCACCACGAAGTTGGCGGGCAGCTTGCCGTTGGTGGCGGCGCTGAGCGTGGTGAGGAAGATGTCGAGCGTGCGCGCGCCGCGCTCCTTCAGGTCCTCGGTGAAGGGCTTGATGCGGATGCCGATGAATGGTGGCAGCGAGTTCGCTTTCATGCCCTTGGCCACTTCGAGCGCGGCCTGCGCGGCGGTGGCGTCCTCCTCCTCCCAGCTGCGGTTACCGAAGCCGTCCTCGAAGTCGATGCGGAAATCCTCCAGCGCTTCGGTGCGCAGTTTGGCGATGACCTTGTTGTAGGTGGCGTAAGCGAGCCAGGCGGGTTCTTTCTTCAACTGCGCCGGTGAGAGCTTGGCGTAGCGCTTCACGAGCTTGCTGATGTCGGCCGGCTTCTTCGGCAACTTCTCATGGCCCGGCAGTTCCAGCGCTCGGGCGAATTCCACGAAATCGGCGGCGTTGTCGAGCAGGGTCTTCAGCGCTGCGTTGGCCATCTTCTGGGCGCTGTCGGCACGGAAGAGATCAGCGCCACCGTAGACGGTGTGCACGGGCTGGCGGTCGGGGCGGTCGCCGGGGTAGATCTGCTGGAAAGCCTTGTTGGCCTTGCCGAGGGTGTCAAGGATGCGTGACTTGTCCTTGGCGGGAATGCTGAAGTTCATGGATGGAGTACGATGGTGTAACAGAGCGGGTCGGATGATGGTCTAGCTGCCGCGATACGTGGAATACCCCCACGGGCTCAGCAGCAGTGGAATGTGGTAGTGCCCTTCGCTACCCAGTTCGAATACGACATCCACATAGGGATAGAAGCCCTGGGTCTTGTGTGCCGCGAAGTAGCCGCCCGTATCGAAGTGCATGCGAAAGGTGCCGGCGCCGAGTTTGACGCCATCAGGGATGAAGCCGGGGATGCGGCCGTCCGCGTTGGTGATACCTGTGGCGACCTGCTCGCCGGAGTTGCGGAAGAGCGTGATGCGCAGGCCTTCGGCGGGTACGCCGCGCGCAGTGTCGAGGACGTGGGTGGAAATGGAGGACATGAGGTCAGAGGATCCGAACGTAGGGTATGGGACGCAGATGACGCTGATTGCTATGATACGCGCTGATCAGAGAAGATGCAGCGCTGGAATTATCGGCGTTCATCTGTTGTATCAGCGTCATCAGCGTTCTATTCATGCCAGCAGCTTTTTCAACCGGATCCGCGTGATCTTGTTCTGCTCTTCCGCAGCGACAGTGATCTCGTGCTCGGGATCGTTGCTCATGCGGGCCTCCAGGAGGGCGAGCATTTCGGCCGCACTCTTGCCCGTGGCGCATACGATGAAGATGTGCCCGAAACGCTCTTCATAATCAGCGTTGCCCTTGGCGAGACGTTCCAAGATCGCACGGTCCGCACCCTCCACGCCCTTCTGTTCGCCGCCCGCCCAAGTCTTGGTGTTCGCGTACTTCGTCGCCAGGCTCTCCACATCGCCGATGCGCGGATGACCCGCGAAGGCCTCCATGTAGTCGTCGATGTCGCATTCCTCCCAGATGCGATCGCTGATCTCGAGCATCTCGCTGAGGCTCTCGAACGGCCTGTCGATCACCATGCGCTCCACCCAACGCGGGGAGGAACAGCATTGGGTGAAAGCCGCTGTGGCGTCGGCTTCGGAGAGGCGGTTGAGGGCGTCGAGTGTCATGGGAATTATTCACCACAGAGGCACAGAGGAGATCCTGTCGGAGTCATAATCCTCACATGCGTTTCAATTGCATTCTCTGTGCTCTCCGTGCCTCTGTGGTGAATGTATTCATACAGTAGTCCCCCACAACCGCATCCGGCTCACCCCTCCATCCGGGAAGATGCTCAAACGTACGTGCGTTACCGGTTCCTTGCAATGCACCTCCTTTTCATAATGGTGCTCGTGGTCCGCTTGTAGTTTGCTGCGTTCGATGATGGTGGTCCACTGGGCACTGGACAGATCATCCGTGGCGCTGCTGGTGCCTTCCAGCACGAAGGTGTCCGGGTAGTTCCCTTTGAAATGGCAGGTATCGATGAGCGCCTGCTGGATGACGCCCTTGTGCGCCAGCCGAACGATCACCCAATCGCGGTTGTTGGGCGTACGGTTGCGCTTGGTCTCCCATCCATCGCCCATATTCACGCCGCGACCGGGCATGATCAGGTTGTTCATGTGGCTGAAGAACATGTCGTTGCACTGGATGGCCAACGCGCCGTTTTGCGCGGCAGCCAGGTCCACCAACTCATCGGCCTTCACGGGTTTCCAGTCGCGCTGCACTTCGCCGTAGACCCGCAATCGGGCAACGCCGCCATCGGGGTAGATGTGCAGACGGATGTGGGTAGCGAGTGGCAAGGCAGGCTTGGCTTCCACCAAGTGCTGACTGCCCGGGTTGAGCGTTGTCCTGGACAGGATCTCCACCCACTGCGCACCATCGCCGTTCTCGTTGGTAAGCCCATTCGGTGCGTAACACGCTTCGATGGTGCACGCCTGGGGCTGGTTGCCGAGGAAGTGAGCGGTGTCGACATCGAAGCCCTTGATCGTACCCGCAGCGCCAAGCTGGATGATCGCGATGTCGTGCCCTTCCGTGCGCTTGCGGCGGCTCTCCCAACCGTCCATCCACTTGCCGCGGTCGGTGTACTTGTCCGGGATGAAGATGGGCTTGCTGGGCTTGATCAGGTTCTCCTTCTCGGCGAAGAAGTCATCGGTGCACCAGAGGACCCTGCCACCGAAGCGTTCGGCGGCGAGGTCGATGAGGTGGGTGAAGGCGGGGGTGTTCGTTGGTTCGGTCATCTCAGTCTTCATATCGATACAAAGCCAATAGGCGCCTCAATTCCTCAATGCGGATCTCTGTGAGCAAGCGCATCTCATCCATGTATCCCGCAGCAGACCCATTGCCAACGATCTCACCGATCTGGACATCGCAGTGTCGATCACGGTACTTACGCCAGGAACGTTGGAGATCCTCAAACGCAATGAGCAATGTGTCATCGCCGACTTTTCTGAGTTCAACTGCAAGACTATCATAGTAGACCTTGAGCACCGAGTCACTCCGTTGGAGCCTCAGGTTCGCGCATATTCGATCGGTCATCGTATTGACCAAGTCATCCGTCAAGGAATCGCAATTGAACGGATGCGCTCGATAGCGATCCAAGTATGTCTGTGTGTTCAAGTAGCCGAGATCACCTTGAGCATGAAGGCTTATGCACAAACCAAACAACACGAACGCCATCTGGAACCTCATGACCAGATCAATGGATCAACCGCGTTCCCGAAACTAGTCCCGTCGAACACAACTCTGCGATCAACCATCGTCCGCTCCACCACCCCACGTAATGTCCTCCCCACGTACGGCGTGAGTTTGTGCCTGTGTTGTACCATCTCCTCCCTTACTACAAAACTCGCCTCCGGATCCCAGACCACCAGATCGGCATCGCATCCAACCTCGATGCGCCCCTTCCGTTTCAGTCCGAGAAAGTCCGCTGGGTTTGTACACAACAACCGCGCGACATCCTCCAACGAGACCCCCCGCTCCCTCGCCCCCGACCAGAACGCAGGCAACAGGAATTGAAGCCCTGCGATGCCCCCCCAGGCCTTCATGAAATCCCCGCTCTGCTGCTCCTTGATATCCGGCGGTGCAGGTGAATGATCCGTGGCCATGAAATCGAGGGTGCCGTCCTTCAGCGCTTCCCAGAGCAGCTCGTTATTCGCCCGCTCGCGGATCGGCGGTGCGCACTTGAACTCGGTGGCGCCATCGGGGATCTCCTCCGCGCAGAACACCAGGTAGTGCGGACAAGTCTCGGCGGTGATGCGCAAGCTACGCTTCTTGGCATCGCGGATCAAAGGCAGGGCTTCAGCAGCGGAAACGTGGACGATGTGCACGCGGACATCGTACTCCTCGCTGAGGCGGATCATGAGGGCGATGGCATCAGTTTCCCATTGGGCGGGTCGAGAGGCGAGATAGTTGGTGTAGGAGCGGGCATTATCGCGATTCCGGGTCAAGCCCGGAATGACATCGCGTTCCAATTCGCAATGCACCAACAGCTTGGCATCGTGCTTCTTCAGGATCGGTAGCGCTTTCCGAAGATCAGCCTCGGTGACATTCGGGAACTCGTCGATACCCGAGTGTGTAAGGAAGGCCTTGATGCCGAAGACACCGGATCGTAACAGCGCATCCAGGTCATCGATGTTGCCGGGCACCACGCCGCCATAGAAGCCGACGTTCATGTGCAGCTTGCCCGTCACGGCTTCGAGCTTGACGCGCAACGCCTCCGCCGTGGTGGTCACCGGATCCGCGTTCAGCGGCATCTCGATCATGGTGGTGATACCACCGGCAGCTGCGGCCTTCGTCGCGGTCACAAATCCTTCCCAATGCGTGCGCCCCGGCTCGTTGATGTGCACATGCGCATCGATCACACCGGGCATGATCACCTTGTCGCCGAAGCTCTCGAAGGGGATGCCTTCACGTTCCACACGCCCGGCCAGGACATCCAGGATCTGGCCATCGGCGAGGATGAGCGAGGCTTCGATCACACCGGTTGGAGTGACCACTCTTGTGCTATGGATAGCTGAGTTGTTCATTGAATACTTCACCACAGAGGTACAGAGGATACAGAGCAGATCTTAGCCTCGTTCATCCGCCCGACCTGCGTCATCAGCGTTCCAATTGCATTTCTCCGTGCTCTCTGTGCCTCTGCGGTGAACATCACTCGGTCTTAGCACCTTGCAATATCCACCGCCTCAACACCGTCCGTTCCTCCTCCGTCATCCCCGTCTTATTGCCTTGGGGCATCGTCTTCGTTCGCACGGCACGGGTCATGATCTTGTCGGCCATGGCGGCGATCTGCTCGGGGGTATCGTACATCACGCCGTTGGGTGCGCTGATCCACTGATCGTCTGTGGGATTGGCGCTGTGGCATTGCACGCAACGGGCCTGGATCACCGCATTGGCTTCGGCGAAACTCGTTGGGATGGCGCTGTCCATGGTGTCCTCGAAGGCGGGTGAGATCACAAAGCTCATCACCACCAACGAAACCACGCTTCCAGCCAGCCACATCGGCTTGTTCTCGCCGCGGTCCAGCAGGTTCCAATAGTGCTTGATGCCCGCGCTGGCCACGATCATCACCATCAGGATGATCCAATTCCCGCTGTGGCCGAAGGTGCTGGGGAAGTGGTTGCTGATCATGATGAAGACCACCGGCAGCGTGAAGTAGTTGTTGTGCAACGAGCGCTGGCCGGCCTTCTTCCCGAGCGTGGCATCCAACGGTTGACCGGTCTTCGCAGCGCGCACCAGGGCTTTCTGGCTGGGGATGATGGTGAAGAACACGTTGCCCACCATGATGGTACCGATCACCGCGCCGACGTGGATGAAGGCCGCGCGCCCGCTCAGCAAATGCGTGAGCGCGTAGGTGATCGCGCAAAGTACCACCACGCCGACGAGTGCAAAACGACCCTGGTCCAGAATGAGCTTGGAGCTGCACATGCGGTCATAGATCGCGTAGCCGAGGATCAACGAACCAATGCCGATACCGACCGATGCCGCCGGTGAAAGATCCGCGACCGTCGCGTCGATCATGAACGAGCGTGCATCCATGTAGTACACGATGAAAAGCAGCGCGAAACCACTGAGCCAGGCGAAATAGGCTTCGTACTTGAACCAGTGCAGGTGGGTCGGGATCACCTTCGGCGCCACCTTGTATTTCTCCACGTAGTAGAAGCCGCCGCCGTGGATGGCCCAGAGGTTGCCGGCGAGTTCGTCACGGAGACCGTGCGTCCGGTTGAGGTTGTTCTCCAAAAAGATGAAGTAGAACGAAGCCCCGATCCACATGATGCCGGCGATCACGTGCGTCCAGCGGACCGCGAGATTGAGCCATTCCATGACGTAGCCGTACATCGGTGTTCCATCCACGGCAACGTAGATGAGGAATCCGATGAGCACCGTCCAGAAGAAGAATTTGAACGTCTGCCGCGTGGCGATGCTCGTTGACCGGGCCTGTTCCAGGTCGAAGCGGCTGGCGGCAGAAAGATCCTCCTTCTGCAATTCGGCATCCAGCGTGGCGGCCAGGCGGCGGAACCACACGAAAAGGAACAGCAGCAACGCACTTGCCACCATGGCGAAAGGCAGCATGGCATGGTCTCCCAGCTTGGAAAGGAAGGTCGGATCGGTCGTCACGCGTGACGAAGATGCGCGTTTCCGTTCCTTCGCGGAACGGTGTGCCCACCGCACACTTTGAACAGGACCACCGTGAACAACCAACGCGACTTCTGGCTGGAAGTACAGAAGCGGGTCCTGGACAGGGATCCGCTGGCGGTGCTGTGTGTCGTGGAGAGCATCGGAAGCAGCCCGGGCCGTGCGGGGTTCAAGATGTGCTTGCCCATCGGAAGCGAGTTTGTCGGCAGCATTGGCGGGGGCATCATGGAAAAGAAGTTGGTGGACCTTACCGCCGACCTGATGGACCGTGAAGGCAGTTTCCCCTTCCTGAAGCGGCAGGTGCATCAGGCCGATCTTGGCAAGGACCGTTCAGGTATGATCTGCTCAGGGGAACAGACCGTGGCGGGCTATTTCATGTACGATCAGGAGGCGATCGACCTGGTGGGCAATATCATCGCCGCCTTCGATGATCGCACGCAGCCGAAAGAACTGGAGTACAGCACTACGGGCATCCGCATCATTCCCGCCGGTGAGCGAAGGGGACTTGGCCCCGATGAATGGTGCTACTATGAAGCCCTGCGCCATCAACCGCGTGTCGCCATCGTGGGTGCAGGGCATGTCTCACTTGCTCTTTCCAAGCAGATGGGCCTGCTCGGCTTCCATGTGACCGTGTATGACGACCGGAATGGACTGCAGACCTGGCATGCCAACACCTATGCACAGGAGAAGCACTTCGTGGACTACGCGAAATTGACCGCTCTCGTTCCCAGCGACCCGGACCTGTACGTGGTGATCGCTTCTGTAGGGTACCGCACGGACGACCTCATCCTGCGCCAGCTGATCCGGAACCGCTACAAATACATCGGCCTATTGGGCAGTGCGGAGAAGGTGCGGGTGATGTTCGAGGCAATGCGGTTGGATGGCTTCACCGATGAAGAACTGGATCGCGTTCACGCACCGGTCGGACTGCCCATCCATAGCCGCACACCGGAAGAGATCGCGGTGAGCATTGCGGCGGAGATCGTGAGGGCGAAGAACTCGGCAGCTACTCCACAATGAACGAGTGGGCAACCACCATACCTGCCGCATTGTTGAGGAGTAAGGTGTAGTGTCCGGGTGAGATACCACCCAGGTCTACTCTCGCTCGGGAACCATCTTCTTCTGCCCTGATGAAAGCAGCGGTTTTGATCGTTCGCCCAGAGACATCCACTAACGCGTAGGAGTAGTTCTCATTGGGCGACACACCATCCAGGAGCAAGTGATCGGTCGTCGGATTCGGAAAGAGCTTGATCGGACCACTCTTGGTGCGAACTTCCTGCTGACCCACGTTCAAGTCGGGAGCCATGTAGGTCAGGTAGTTATTGCTCACTTGTGAAGTTGTCCCTGTGAACGTGGTACGCTTCATGACCTCAGCCACATGCCAAGGGATCCCAGCTTTGTAAAAACGGGCAAGGCTATCCATGACCAAAATGGTAGGTCCGGATCCGAAAGGGACGCGAAGTGTCGAATCCACGATATCCACCCGCAGCACATCCTCGTATGTCCCATCCGGTAAAATGAGCGTTCCGTAGCCGGTCACCTCTGCTGCGAACTCGCCTGATACAGAAGCGTAGCCAGTGGCCCCTCCATCAAAAAGGTCGGACCAAGAGTCACCAACTGCCAGTGGCAGCCGAAACACGAGTTTGGGGTCGTCGTACGTTTCAATGCTCATGAGTATCTGTCGTCCATGATAATTGACGCTATCATCGGCCACGCTCCACCATTGTTGCCCTTCTCCAACTCGATAAAGCGATGCTTCGGGAAAGAAGCTCTGGTTGTGGGTGATAGGGCCCCATACCACAGTGGGTGTAGAGGAACCCACTGCACCCGATAAGTCCCAGATCGAATTGGCACCGGTCGTAGGAAGATCGATGAACGAGCTGGCGTATGTCCAGGGATGGGTATAACCGGAATAGGGAAGCGCGGACCCAGCGGGTATGGTCGGCTGGGCCATCGACTGGAGCCCGAGCAGTATCGCGATGGAGGTGGTGAACGTCGTTCTCATCAGGGTCGGGTGTTATCAGCGGTGTACGACAAAAGGGCGGCTGATGATGGATCCAGTAAGGTCTCGCGAGCGAACGGTGTAATGGCCCGGTGCAAGACCCAGAACGTTTAATTGAAGTACCGCCTCTCCGATTGATGTTCCACCGGTCCGCTCTAGAAGGACCGATCTTCCCGTTGCATCCAACACCTCCACCGTGGCATTCGTGTAAGAACGAGGGACCCGAATATACAAGCGATCATCCGCGGGATTCGGGAAGAGCAACAAACCAATCTGATCAAAAGGAACCTCACCAGCACGCCCCGTCGAAAGTGCATCCCTATACTTCACAGTCAAGGTTTGTATCGGCGAGGAAAGCGTTCCTCCACTCTGTGTACTGTTCCTCGCTTCCAGCAACCACCACGGATGGCCATTCTTGAAATACTGCGACACGGTATCCAGCAGAAGGATGGGGTTGGAAGAAGGAGAGATCCGAATGACCAGCGAATCGAGGAGATCCACGCGAAGCACATCGTTCACGGCGCCCCATGGCATCAACAGGGTTCCGTATCCACTTACCTCGGCGCGGCGTTTGCCTACCCGTGTGCCATTCCCCGTTTGGGTTCCAGACCACTCATCATTCCATGAATCACCATAGTTCATCGGGAACTTCACGACCAATTCGGGATCCTCATAGATCAATTGGCTAAGTGTGAACTGCTGCCCTTCGAAAACTACCCCTTCCGCAGACACGGAGAAGTACTTCCCGCCTGTGAGATCTCCGGACCTCGAAAGCTCAGCATTCGGCCAAGTGTCCTGCACCTGTTGGTTCAGTATTGCCCTCCATTCAATGGTCCATTGGGTGCCCACTTCAAGGCCAGAGTAGTCCCAGACGACATTGGCGCCGATCTGAGCCTCGTCCACGAAAGAAGAGGCAGTGACCTCGGTGTAGCTCAAGCCCACGAATGGGAGTGTCCCATCGGCTGTAACGACCGGTTGGGCCACTGACTGGAGCTCAAGGAGTAGCACGATCGAAGAGGCGAAAATCGATCTCACTATGTTCGGGTGTTATCAGCGGTGTACGACAAAAGGGCGGCTAATGATGGATCCAGTAAGGTCTTGCGAGCGAACGGTGTAGTGGCCAGGAGCAAGACCATGAACGTTGAATTGAAGCACCGCCTCTCCAGTTGATGTTCCACCGGTCCGCTCTAGAAGGACCGATCTTCCCGTTGCATCCAACACCTCCACCCCGGTATTCGTGTAAGAACGAGGTGCCCGAACATACAAGCGATCATCCACCGGATTCGGGAAGAGCAACAAACCAATCTGGTCAAAAGGAACCTCTCCAGCACGCCCCGTCGAAAGTGCATCCATATACTTCACGGTCAACGTCTGGGTTGGTGAGCCCATGAAGACCTGTGTGCTGTTCCTCGCTTCCAGCAACCACCAGTGATATCCGTTCTTGAAATACTGCGACACGGTATCGAGGTAGAGCCAAGGATCCGAAGTTGGTGAGATCCGAACGACAAGTGAATCAACCATATCGACGCGAAGCACATCGCTCACCTCGCCCCAGGGCATCAGCAATGTACCGTAACCACTTACCACAGCTTGGCGCTTGCCTACCCGTGTGCCATTCCCCGTTTGGGTACCCGTCCATTCATCGGCCCACTGATCACCATGGTTCATCGGGAACTTCACGACCAATTCTGGATCCTGATAGACCAACTGACTCAACAAGCGCTGCTGCCCATGGTAAAAGACGCCTTCCGGCGACAGGGAGAAGTACATTGCGAAATCACCGCTTCTAAAGAACTCAGCGTTGGGCCATGTGTCTTGTTGTTCGTTCGGGATGGCTGACCAGGCGATGTAGCGTTGGAAGCCCCCCTCCAACCCAGAATAGTCCCAGACCACATCGGGGCCAGTCTGGGTATCATCCACGAAGGAAGTAGCGGTTATCTCCGTGTAGCTAAACCCCAGGAATGGCAGAGCTCCATCTGCCGTAACAACCGGTTGGGCCACCGCAGAGGACATCAAGGAACAGAGTGCAAGGGGTATCCAGACTCTCATGGATGAATCGTTTTCGACGACAAACTAAAGCGATTCGTCGACGAATACAAATCATCCGATCGAATGAAAACAAACAAGCCCGGATCACTCCAGGCTTGTGTCTTGCATAAACCTTGGCGAAGCTAAACGTCCAGCTTCGCGTACACCGCGTTCTTCTCAATGAACTCCCGGCGCGGCGGTACTTCATCGCCCATCAGCATGCTGAAGATCCGGTCGGCTTCGGCACCGTTCTCGATGGTCACCTGGCGCAACGTGCGACGGTTGGGGTCCATGGTGGTCTCCCACAGCTGCTCGGCGTTCATTTCACCGAGACCCTTGTAACGCTGCACGTTCACGCTGGCATCCTTGCTGCTCGCCTTCATGCGCTCGATGGTGGCGTCGCGTTCGGCCTCGTTCCAGCAGTATACCTGCTCCTTGCCCTTCTTCACCATGTACAGCGGCGGCGTGGCGATGTAGAGGTAACCCTGCTCGATCAGCGGCTGCATGTAGCGGAAGAAGAAGGTCATGATCAAGGTCTGGATGTGGCTGCCGTCCACGTCAGCATCACACATGATCACGATCTTGTGGTAGCGCAGTTTGGTCATGTTCAGCGCCTTGCTGTCCTCCTCGGTACCGATGTGGACACCAAGCGCCGTGTAGATATTGCGGATCTCCTCGTTGTCGAGGATCTTGTGCTGCATGGCCTTCTCCACGTTCAGGATCTTCCCGCGCAGCGGCAGAATGGCCTGGAACTCACGGTTGCGGCCTTGTTTGGCCGTTCCACCTGCGGAATCTCCTTCCACCATGAAGAGCTCGCTGGCACTGGCATCCTTGCTTTGGCAATCCGCTAGTTTGCCAGGCAATCCACCGCCTGAAAAAGCGCCCTTGCGCTGCACCATCTCGCGCGCCTTCTTGGCTGCGTGGCGGGCCGTGGCGGCCAGGATCACCTTGTCCACGATCTGCTTGGCATCCCGTGGGTGCTCTTCCAGGTAGTTCTCGAGCATCTCGGCCACGGCCATGTTCACCGCGCCGCTCACCTCGTTGTTGCCCAGCTTCGTCTTGGTCTGTCCTTCGAACTGGGGTTCGGCCACCTTCACGCTGATCACGGCGGTGAGTCCTTCACGGAAGTCATCGCCCGCGATCTCGAACTTCAATTTCTGCGTTGCACCGCTGGCATCGGCGTATTTCTTCAGCGTACGGGTAAGGCCCATACGGAAACCGGCCAGGTGCGTTCCACCCTCATGGGTGTTGATGTTGTTGACGTACGAGTGGATGTTCTCGGAGTACGAATCATTGTACACCATGGCGATCTCCACGGGGATGCCCTGCTTCTCCCCTTCCATGTAGATCACGTCCTCCATGATGGGCACGCGGGTACCATCGAGGTATTGCACGAATTCGACCAGGCCCTTGTCGCTGTAGAACACATCGTTCACGAAGGAGCCGTCGTCATTGGTACGGCGCTCGTCCGTCAAGGTCAGCTTGATGCCTTTGTTGAGGAACGATAGTTCCCGCAAACGGGCGGCCAGTGTGTCGTAGTTGTACTCATGTACCTGGAAGATCGAAGCGTCCGGGTGGAAGGTCACGATCGTACCGCGGTAGTCCGTTGTACCGACCTCCTTCACGGCATACTTGGGCTTGCCTTCGCTGTACTCCTGCTGGTACTTCTTGCCGTCGCGGTGGACCTCGGCCAGCAGCATGTCGCTGAGCGCGTTCACGCAGCTCACACCCACGCCATGCAATCCGCCGGAGACCTTGTAGCTGTCCTTGTCGAATTTGCCACCGGCGTGCAGCACGGTCATCACGACTTCAAGGGCGCTACGGCCTTCCTTGGCGTGCATATCCACCGGGATCCCCCGGCCGTTGTCCTTCACCCGGATGCTGTTATCCGGCAGGATGCTGACGTGCACCGTATCACAATGACCGGCGAGCGCTTCGTCGATGGAGTTGTCGACCACTTCGTAAACGAGGTGGTGGAGGCCTTTCACCCCGATATCACCGATGTACATGGCCGGGCGTTTCCGCACCGCCTCGAGGCCTTCCAGCACCTGGATGCTGTCGGCCGAATAGCTCGCCGCCGCTTTCTTCTTCTCGCTCATTTCTACTGCTATCTCTGACATGGTCCCAAGGTTCGAAACCCTCCTTTTTGAATGGGTACGCGAAGGTACCCCAAAGGGCCTCATTCATAAGGGGTTACTTGCCAACATCCGGGGCAGGTTTGTTGATATTTAACAAGGCCTTCGGGCTTGCCGTTCCGCCTGCCAATGCGTATGTCCGGCAAGGGCGCAGTCCAGGGGCGTGCGCACGGCTGGGAAGGACCTTGCGGATCGCCTTGGGCAGTGCCGCCGGGAATGCCTCGGAGCTAGCGCTCCAGGATCACCGTGCTACGGCCGATCTCGCGCTGCTCCATATCGCGCAAGACCAGGACATATGCGCCGGGGGACAGTACATCCAGGCGCAACACGGGGCGGTAACCGGTGTGCAGCGCGGTCCTGCCCATTGCATCGTACAGCGTTATCGAACGCGCTCCGGGTACGTTGGGTAGCCGGAGTTCATCCGTTGCTGGATTGGGGAAGATCCGGATGGGGGCGGCATCCCCCCGATCATCCACGGAGGCAAACCCAAGATCGAAGGCCGCCAAGGCCAGGCGCATCTGCTCATTGACGGTGTTGAAGAACCCGCTCAGGACCAAGACGCCATCGAACTCCTCCGCTTCACTGCCATACCCGCCGGAGTTGAAAGTGGGAGAAAAGGGACGGACCGCTCCAGAAAGAGGATCGACATAGGCGAAGCCCTGCCGATCCTGACCGCCGATGGCATTTTCGCCTTCGAACACTCCGGTGATCATGAGATCGCCGGCCAGGCTCCATTTCAACTCGATGATGCGGTCGTTGGCACCGGGGTTCCATGCGGTGGCCGCGCCTGTGGCCGTGGACACGGCAGCCAGGTAGTCCCGGGCCTGGCCTGAAACGGCATGCCCGGCCGCAGCAGTGAACACCCCTCCGAGGTAGAGGGTCTCGCCGGATGGATCAAGCAGCAGCGAGTAGACGGCAGCGGACAGGGGCGGAACGGAAGGACCGGAGACCGGTGCCAGCCAGGGCGTGGCGTTGTTGAGATCGCTCGTTGTGGAAAGCGCCACCATCCGGTCGCGCGGCTGCCCGCCGATGGTGCCTGTGGTGGCCTGAAAGGTCCCGCCAGCGTAGAGGGTGGACCCATCGGCCGACAGTTCGATGCAGAGGACGCTTCCCGCCGTGCAATCCGGGTTCCAAGGCAGCAATTGCGTCAGCTGCGGATCCGCGTTGAAAGCTGCCAGCCGCCTGCGCTGCTCGCCACCGACGGACATGAAATTGCCAGCTGCGTAGATCACGCCGCCATCGGGGGAAATTTCGATGGCCGCCACTTGATCGTTGGGTTGCGGCGCCCACGGCAGAGCAAGACCTGTATTCACATCGATCGCCACCATGTGCTTGCGTTGCTGCCCCCCGATGACCTCGTTGTTGAAGGAGCCTGCGGCATAGAGCACCTGGCCATCAGGGCTCAAGCACAAGCTGGCCACGGAACCGTAGTCGTTCACCGCACCGGCATCCCAATCCGTGGGTCTTCCGGTAGCCGGGTCCATGGCCATGAGCTTGTTCCGGACCTTGCCCCCGATGCTCGTGAACCAGCCGCCGGCGAACAACTGATCATCGCTGACCGAAAGGGTATACACATCGTTGCCGGAGACCGGGTCCCAGGTAGTGACCTCTCCCGAGGCGAGGTCCACAGCGCCGATGTGCCTGCGCACTACACCGTTCAATTCCCTGAAAGTCCCGGCTGCATGCACGATGCCGTTGTGGATCGCCACGGCGTACACGTCATCATCCGTATCAGCCAACAACGGCAACACTGCGCCGGTGGAGGCATCCACCACTCCGAGGTTCTCGCGCGGCTGCCCGCCGAGGGTCTCGAATTCACCACCGAGCACCATAACACCATCTTCCACGTCCATGGAGTTCACCACATCCGAGGCCGCTACGGTCCACGGCAGCAGGGCCAGGGTGCTGGCGTTGAAGGCCGCGGTGCGCGAGCGCGATTGACCGGCAATGGTGATGAAGGTGCCGCCCACATAGAAGGAGGCGCCATCCTCCGAAGGGGCCAGCGAGAACACCTGGTTGACCGGGTTCGGCGCCCACGAAGCCAGCGCACCGGTCACCTTGTCCACGGCCGCGAGGTAGTCCCGCGCGGTACCATCCACCGTTTCGAAATCGCCGCCCATGACCAGGTTCTGACCGGCCACGAGCACGGCGCGTGCGCGCGGGAAGAGCGTGCCACCCAGTTGTGGTGCGAAGGGGCGCAGTGCGCCGGTGCTCGCATCCACGGCAGCCACGCCCGAACGCGTTTCGCCGGCCACGGTAGTGAAGGTCCCGCCGAAATAGAGCGTGGAACCATCCAGGCACAGGGATATCACTTCTCCCGGCCCCACGTCCACCTGCCAGGGGGCAAGGGACCCGTCCGCATTGATGTGTGCCAATCGGGGGCGCGGCTGCCCACCCACTTCCGTGAAGATGCCGCCGATGTACCAACCGCCTGCGCCGTCGGCCACGGAGCACGACACCCAATTGTCCGGCGTGGGCAAACCGGCGGTGGGCTGGCCCTGCTCCAAGTCCAGCAGAGCCGAATAGGTGATGACGGGTCCGATGTAGTTGAAAGCGCCGCCCATGTAGATCACCGAACCATCGGGGCTGGCGACCATGGAATTCACACCTCCCCCGGAGGTGTGCCACCAATCCGTGTTCAGTTCCTGGGCATGTGCAGGAACAGCAGCAAGGAGAACAGTGCCCAAGGCAAGTGAACACCGGCCTTTGCGATCAAAAGAGTATCGTGGATTCATGATGGGAAAGTAGTTCGTTGATCCGCTGCGGACAAGCGTGTGCCGCACATGCCTACATCGGTGGATCCGTTCAGATGTGAACGGACCCAACTTCAGGAAGCCGGTGCGGAGCGACAGCGGTGGGGTACCGATGCGAACGGTCCGATCAGAAGGAATACGTCGCACCGCCCAGGACCAGCCCGCGCTGCACTGGATAGCGGTACCAGCGCTCATATTTGCTCGCGCTGAGGTTGCTAACGTCCAGGAACAGGCTGAGACGCTTGGTGTAGCGGTATTCGAGGCCAAGGTGGAGGTCAAGGAACCCATCCAGGTCCTTTGTCGCAGGGTCGATCTTGACCTCGGCTGTGGCATCGGCCGGATCGGAGTAGAACGCCGCTTTCCGCTGTCCCAGGAACAGGGCCTCGCCTGTCACGATCAACTTTTCTTGCAGGCTGTAGACCGCGCTGAAGGTCAGTTCGTAGGGTGGCAGGTTCCAGGCTTCCACTTCCTGCTCCGTTGAATACGTGGAGATCTCCGCCCGGGCCTTCAAGCGCAGGCTTTCGTCGTACCGGTAGCTCAACTCGCCGCTTACAGTGAATGCATCGACCCGATCGTACACGACCGCCATTCGGTCGCCGAACGGATAGTTGGGGGCCGACACGTACAATGGACGGTCCTCGATGCTGCTGATGCTGACACGGGCATCGAACCCGATCTTGCTGCTGAAGCTGCCGCGCAGGCCGCCGTAGAAGTCGTACAGCAAGCTACTGTTCACGAGATCCGGCCGGCCGATCAACCACGGGTTCTCGCGGGTGAGGCTGCGCAAACTGTTCCGGCGACGTTCTCCCTCCAGCCCGATGTACGGGACCAATATGTCGTCGAACAGGCTGTAGCTCAGGTAGGCCTTGGGGAAGAAGTGGAAGGATGTATTCCCTTGGGCGTCCACGTAGATCCCGGTACCCACCCGTACCACATAGTGATCCCCTTCCCGGGTGAGCAACGGTACAAGACCTACAAGTGTTCCGTTGGTCCGCTTATCACCCAGTGTGGGGCTTTCCACTTCGCCGAAAAGTCCGTTGCTGTCCTTGCCCCTGTATGCGTTGTTGTCGATCAGCACGCCTACACCGTACCGATCGCCCTGTTCGGCCTTGCTCAACTCGGCGGTGATGCGCACGTTGGTCTCGCGGCTCTCGCTGAGGTTGCTGTACGCATGTACCTCCAAGCCGACATCGTGCGCGATAAGGGTGCTGTCCTTGTACAAACTGCGGATGCGGCCTGCGAAACCGATGTCGTTGTAGATCTGCTTGAGGTCGTCCTCTTCCGCCGGTGCGGCGTCGATCAAGGCAAGGGTGCTGTCGTTCGCATCGTAGCCGTAGTAGCTCACACGCCGGCGATCGTACATCAACCGGCCGCCCACTTCATGGTTGCGCAGGTAGTGGTTGTAGTAACCATCCACGCCGTTGAAGCTGTATGTGCTCGGCCCTACATCATCCAATCCCCCGTTGCTGCTGAAGTGTTTCACATGCAGGCCGTACGCCTCGTTCCGCGATCGGGTCTGATCGAAGTAGAATTCCCCGAGCGGGGTCGTGTACAGGCCGAAGCCGGCCTTGACGAAGCCCTTGTAGAGCTTTTGTTGCGGTTGCACCACGTTCAATTTGGCGGCCGCCAGGCTGTCCACCTTGGAAGGGATCTCGGCCTTCACCGGCATCACATCGAAGGCAACCGGGCGGTCCGGCAGGATCGTATCCATGGGCTGCGGCACCAGATCGATCTTACGGGCATCGGCGATCGTGGGACTGAAGACGCCCTGGATCACGTATTCGCCTTCGGGAGGTGTGCCCTGCGCACGGAGACCGGTCAACGCCAGAGCGCCGGCAGCGGCAAACAATACACGGTGTTGTCGGGTGCTCATTCGCCGTCTGTATTATCGGTGCCGGGCATGGGGACCAGTTGTTCCTCCTGTCGTTGCGGAGTGGTCTGTTGCAGCTCGCTGGTGGTGATGGCGTCCAACCGGTCCTGCGCCTGTTCCACGAGTTCGGGTTCGGTGCAGTTGTCGACCACGGCCTGCAACGTCGCTTTCGCCTGGAAACGGTCGTCCAGCTGCACGTAGACATCACCCAGCAGGATGAAGGCCCGCGCTTTCCAGTGTTCATAGGAGGGATACTTCTTCACCAGGTCGAAGACCTCCTTCTCCGCATCGGTGTACTTCTGCTGCAGGTGACGCACATAGGCCATGTGGTACTTCGCCTCGGCCCCCAGTGCGTTGGTACTGCTGCTGGTAATGGCCTTGAACTTGGTGTACGCGGCGTCCAGGTCGTTCTTCTCCAACAAGCCTTTGGCATTGGTCATGGCTGCTTCGGCTTTCAGGTCTGCGGTGGCGTCGGAGTTTGAGCTGACCTTTTCCGCTGCCGTACCCGCTTCCGCCAGGCGGCCGAGTTCGCGCAAGCATCGCATACGACCGACTTGCGCGGCCAGCTTGTTCTGCGGGAAACTGGCGACCAGTTCCAGCTTGGTGTAATGGTCCAGCGCCCCTTCCCAGCGCTTGTCACGGAAAAGGATATCGCTTGCCCCGAACAACGCACTCTCCATGAACTGGGCTGAATTGCCTTGGATCACCGCCTCCAGGTCGGGCAGCGCCTCAGCGTATTGACCACCCCGGTAGAGACAATCGCCACGATAGAACTTGGCGTTCAGGACGTAGGCACCGCTCGGGTACTTGTTCAAGTAATCGCCGAAGGCACCGATGGCCTGCTGACACTTGTCGGCGAAGTAGAGTCCCTCGGCGCTGCTGTAGTATTCGCCGTCCAGGTTCAGTGTCGATGGGTCGATGAAGGTCAAGGTGCGCACGTAGGCATCGTATTCGGCCATGGTGCCTTGCTCCACATGGATGGACCTGATCGCCGCCAGGGCTTCCTGCGACTCGTCCACCGTGTTGTACTTCGCCACGATCGCCTTGAAGGAGTTCAGTGCTTCGGCGGTGCGGCCTTGCCGTTTCTGCACGAGAGCGACCTGCAGCATGCTCTCGCGCACATTCGGGCTGTTCGGATGCTGGGAAACCACCTGGCCATAGTACTTGGCCGCTTCGGTATCGTTCTCCAGGTTCACGTAGGTCTCGCCCAACTGGTACTTCGCATCGGCCGCGTAGCGCGAATCGGGCTTTTCGTTCAGTAGCGCTTTCAACGTGGTGATCTTCTCGTTGAACTGGCCCTGCAATCCCTGACAAACACCTTTCTGGTACTGGGCATAGTCACGATCGGTGGAACCTGTTCTCATGGCATCATCGTACCACTTCACGGCTTGCCCGTTGTCCTTCATCACGAAGTAGCAGTCCCCGATACGCAACATGGCATCACCGCGCTGACGGGCCTCACCGGCCTTTCCGGATACATAGCGGCGGAATGAAGTGGCGGCTTCGTCGTACTGCTTCATCTTGAAGTACGTGTAGCCCATGCCATAGCCGGCCTGCTCGTACAACTCCGTGGCATAGGCCCCGGCCGAGTTCCGGAGGTCGTCGTACTTGCGCAAGGCGTCGGCGTATTCGCCTTGTCCGTAATAGGATTCGGCCATCCAGAAATGTGCTTTCGCATTCACCGCCGGGTCCACGGGATACTTCAGCGCCTTCTCGAAAAAGAGTGCGGCATCCTTGTACATGCGACCTTCATACAATTCCACGCCACGGTTGAACGCGAGTTTCTGGTACGCATCCTGCAGGCGGATATCCTTGTTCTTGATCTCGTCCAGCGAGGTCAGCGCCGCTTCGTAGTTCTTCGTCTTCAGGTACACGCTCAGGAGGAATTCATAGGCTTCGTCCTTGCGCGGTGTGTTGGGATAGGTCTTCAGGTAGTTCTTCAGCGCGTTGATCGCCTCGTGGTAGGGATCGAGGCTCAGGTCGTAGGCCAGCTTCGCGTAGTTGAAGAGGGCATCCTCGGTCACTTTCGGGTCCTTGCCGATCTCATATGCGCGTTTGAACGCCGTTCGGGCATAGTTCTTCTCGTTCAGTCCCAGGTAGCAATCGGCCATATGGTAGGTGGCCAGTTGCGCCAGGCTGTCCTCCGCGTTCCCCACAAGGTTGAACTCGGCCAAGGCCTTTTTGCGATCGCCGGTCTTGTAGTAGGTATAGCCGAGTATGTACCGGTCCTCTCGTGCCACCCCGACACGTTGGGCGCTCTTCTCCAAATAGGGCAGTGCCTCGGCGTACTTGCCGGTGCGGTAGTTTGCTTCACCGGCCAACCGGTTGATCTCCGTCGCACGCTTCATGCCACCTTCCTCTTTCAGCAGCGGTTCCACGTAGGCGTTCAGTTCATCGTACTTTCCTTGCAGGAACAGGATCTCGGCGATGTAGATGGGCACCAGTTTCCCGAAGTTCTCATCGTCCTTCAACTTCTGGAAACCGGTAAGCGCCGTCTCGTAGTTGCCCCGCTCATAGTTGATGTGCGATGCATAGTACGTAGCAGGCACGGCATAGGCCCCGGTGCCGTTCTGCACCTCGGCGAATTCCGGAAGTGCTTTGTCACGCTGGTCGTCCTGGAAGAACGCATAGCCGCGTTTGAAACGGTATTCCTCCAGTTCCGTCGGGCCAAGGGCGAAACGGTCGACCTTGTCGCTCCAGATGATGGCCTCCTTCCACTTCTTCTGGGCGAAGGTGTGCTTGAACAATTCCAGCTTCACGGTGCCTACGTGCAGGTCCTCGGGATGCTCCTGCATGAAGGCGTTCAACCGGTATCCCGCATCGTCATGGAACAGGCGTACCGCACAGAGCGCACTGTAGAACTCGGCCTCGGTGCGCAGCGGTGCATGGTCATCGGTCACCCGCTCCACCACACGCTCGAACTCGTACTGGGCCGCGCCGTACTTGGCCTTGTCGAAGAGCTCCATGGCACGCGCCATGTCGGCATCCTTGTGTGCGTAGTGGGCCGGGCGCTGGGCAAGGCCGCTCCACGCGAAGAACAGCACGCCGGACAGGGCCAACGAAAAGCGCCGCAGAAGGGCCTGGGAATGGGTGTTCATCAAGCGATCAAAGTTCTTGGGGGGGCGCCCGGTGATCGGCGGGGCACCCGGGCACTTATCCACGCGCGCGTGTTCACGCTCCCGGGGTGTTGATGGAATGGTGGCGCATCGTTGGTTCCAACGGCAACCATCGTTCCGAAATTTTGACCTTTGCGCGAATTCGATCATCCGATCATCAATGAGCGACAGTCCCATCATCCTCCTGCACGGCGTGCGGATCTTCCAGCGCGAGAATTTGATCTTGAACAACGTGGATCTCACGGTCATGAAGGGAGAGTTCCTCTACTTGATCGGTCGCACGGGAAGCGGGAAGAGCAGTTTAATGCGCACGCTCTACGGCGACCTCCCGCTCCGCGAGGGCGAGGGCCATGCCTGCGGGTTCGACCTCCAGAAATTGAAGCGTTCGCAGATCCCGCTGCTCCGCCGGAAGATCGGGATCGTGTTCCAGGACTTCCAGCTACTTACCGACCGCAATGTGAACGAGAACCTGCTCTTCGTGCTGAAGGCCACCGGCTGGGCCGATGCCAAACGCATGGACGAGCGGGTGCAACAGGTATTGGAGAAAGTCGGCCTGGCCAACAAGGGGTATAAAATGCCGCACGAGCTTTCGGGTGGCGAACAGCAACGGGTGAGCATCGCCCGCGCCTTGCTGAACGATCCCGAACTGATCCTGGCCGACGAACCCACAGGCAACCTGGACCCCGAGACCACCGGTGAGATCCTGGACCTCCTGTTCGACATCAGCCGCAGCGGTCGCAGTGTGATCATGGCCACGCACGACTACACGCACATGAAGAAATTCAACACGCGCGTGGTCCGGTGCGAGGATGCGAAATTGCTGGAGCTGAGCGCAGCCGCGGCGAACTGAAGGGTTTCACCACGGAGACACGGAGGCACGGAGAACTCCATTGCGCAGGGGTGTCCTCTTCCCGGGGTACCGATAGCGTAGACATACAGGTCCGAGTCGTCACACTCGCATTCTCTGTGCCTCCGTGTCCCTGTGGTGATGATCGACCTACCGCATCAGCCCCAAGATCCGCTCAGCGTTCCGGCGGTTGCTGAACCGTTCCTCCAGCACCCGCGCCCTGAGTTCGATCGCCTGACCGTTGGCGGGACTGCCCATGCAAGCCAGGATACTGGTACGTATAGCTTCCGGACTATCATGCACATGGCAGAGATCGGCAAGGCCGGTGCCTTCCACCATGGGTGAATTGCAGACCACGTGGCGCCCTGTGTAAAGGCAGAGCAACAATTTCAGTTTGATCCCGGTCGCTTGGAAGGTCGGCAGAACGTTGACCTGGGCCTGCTTCACCAAGCGGTGGATCTCCGTCGTCCCCACGTTCTCCCGCAACTCGACGTTCTTCGATCGCGCCACTTCACGCTTCAACTCGCTGCTGGCATGGCTGCCGGCGATGACCAGCTTCACAGGCATACCTTGGAATACTTTCTGCACGAGGAACAGCGCGGCCTGGTCGTTCTCCGCCACACCGAGCGCACCGTGGTACAGGGCAAAATCACCAAGTCCACCGGCCACCTCCACCCTGTCGCACGCATGGAAAGCAGGAAAATGGCTGACATGCCCGAAATGTCCCGCGAAATAGGCTTCGTCCTTGGGTGAAATGGCGAGCACATGATCGGCTTCGCTCAGGACCGGCTCGAAGCGTAGAAGTTTACGTGCCTCGTTGATGAAGTAGGTGCGGCGGAACGCGTTCCCCTCCGCCTTTGCCAGCGCCGTATAGTAGTCGTGCTCCACATTGTGTGCGCGCACCAGACGCTTGCGGCCCTGGAACCGTGGGTCACCCAACGAATAGCAGCTGTGCAATCCTTCGAAGAGGATCGGATGGTCGTCCTTCAGCAACCGGGTGGTCAACGCATCGCTGCGACGGGTCACGACCACGTAAGGGAGCGAATTCAGCAACAGGTGTTTTCCCGTGCGCCGGGGGTAGTAGTGTACCGAGGCACACAACCGCTCCAGATCCTTCGCCTGCGGACGTCCGTACTGGAAACAATGGAGGTGGACCTTCACTCCGATCTCGGCCAAGGCTTTCACCTTATAGAACACATCGATCACCCCGCCGTAGTCCGGGGGCGATGGGACATCGAAACTGACGATATGCAGATGTGTGTCAGACAAGGCCTTCGAAGACGGCTCTCAACGTCTCCACTTCGCGCCGACCGTCCAGCGCAGCGGCCGCGAAAGTAGCATTCCGCCTTAGGGTGGCAGCCTTGGCTGGATCGGCTTGGAGTTCGTGAACGGCACGACCGATCAGCGAAGGGTCGGGCCGTTGGAGAACGATACCGGCATCGTACTGGCGCACGATCCCGGCCACCTCCGGAAGATCGGTGACCAGCACGGGTATGGAAGCGCGGAAATAGTCGAACAGCTTGTTCGGCAGGCTGTAGCGGTAGTTCAGGTTCGTGTCCTTGTCCAGCGAAAGGCCCAGATCGGCGTTCCGGGTGAACTGCATCATGCGTTCGTAAGGCATGCGCGGCAACATCCGCACGCGGTCCTGTAAAGCGTTCTCCTTGACCATACGCTCCACTACGGGCCATGCATCGCCCCCACCCACCAGCAAGAGCAGGCAATTCGGCAGGTCCTTCATGGCCAGCACAGCCTCTTCGGCGCCGCGCTGCACGTTAATGCCACTCCCCTGCATGATCAGGATGAAGCGATCCGACGGCAGTTCCAGTTCGGCCCGCGATCGCAATGACCCCAGGTCGCGCGGCATGGGAATGTTGCGCACGACAACGGGCACCTTCCCATAGCGTTCACTGTAAGCCTTTGCAATGCTGTCGTTGACGGTGATCACCCGTTCCAAGTTCGGGAAGATCCACCGCTCGATGGCCAACCAGACGCTGCGCACACCGGGCCGTTCCACCAATTCGGGCACTTCGGTAAAGTACTCATGACTATCGTACACCAGTTGCCTGCCCCGGATGCGTGAAGCCAGAAAAGAGGCCAACAACGTATCCAGATCGTTGGCTACGATCAACGACGAGCGCGACAAGAGGAGCAGCAAGAAGAGGCGGATGTTGTATTCCGCATAGAAGAAGGCCCCCCTGCGGAAAAGGAGGCCCATCCGCTTGGTTCCATATGGCCGCTCCAACGGCGCGCTTCCAGGCAGCATGCGCCCGACCAGCAGCACTTCGTAGCCCAACTCACGCAACACGGTACACGTGCGGTGAACGCGGTTGTCCGTGCTCAGGTCGTTGGTGACGGTGACGATGGCGCGTGGCATGCGCCGCAAAGGAACGGCCCGCGGGCCGGGAAAAAAGCGTCACACCCAAGAATGAATGGCCGAACTTCGGGGAAGCTTACAATAGTCACCAGAACCATTATCGATCACTTGCGCCGTTGAAGAGCATACCGTCGCGAATGCCACGATAGCGCAGCACTTCCTTGTCGGGTGTCTCATTTGGGGCAGGTTCATGGTCCATAATAAAAGAACTTCAAGTGACGCACGCCACCTGTTGATGTTCCGGCAACTAAATGATATAGCCCAGGCGCGAAAGAACTCAACGCGATCCTGTATTGCGCTAAGGGATTACTCGTGCCTCTCCAACAAAGTCGGCCCATGCCATCCAGAATATCCATGGAAACAGCACTTGATCCCATTCCCTGTAGATTCACAACCAACTCGGCATTTTGAATGTATCCGAACAACGCGCCACTGTTTGTAGACTCTTGGACCCCGTCGGAGAGTAAACACACACCCGATGTTTCAGAAACACATAGCCCATCAACGAAAGCGTAAGCCCCGTCAGTGGCAGCATTGGGATCAAGCAGAGCAAGATCCGTCATTTGATCCGTGAAGAAATTACCAACCTGTATATAGCGATAAGCTGAATCTGGAGTGTAGCTCATACTGAGAACAACCCATTCGGCAGTGTCCTGTAAGATCGGTTCCATGAAAAGAACCGCACCGTCAGTGATGAGTGAACCGCCTGTAACGGGCACTGTGCTGAACCGGATGCCCATTCTGTTTGAGGCTCGTTGCAGGCTGTAGTTCTTATTCGTGCTGTAGCCACCTGCTGAAAGAGCCATAGATAGATGAACAGGAACACCTGGCGTAAGCGGTGCAAGAAGTTCTGCTTGAACACACTCCCGATAGAATGGTCCTGCCGCGTAGGTATAGCAACCGATGTAGCCCTCCCCGTCAAAAGCCGCCTGATAGCCAAACGCATTGTTGGGGACGGACGTTAGCGGATTGGGACTACAGGTATTAAAATACTCTGGCGAACCGTAGAAAAGATCCCAACCAACTACCCGGCCTAGCTGCCCCAGATCATCCGGACATTCAGTGTACTCTTCAAAACTTGGGTTCGGCACAAGATTCTGCCCCGCGCACCATGCTGGGAACAGAAACATGACGAGAAGAGAAGAGGTCGGGAGCGCAATCGCTTTCATCGAATGGTCGTTAAACCTACTACGGTTCTTACCGCATTCCACCTCCGATTGGAAACTCCATTTTCCCTTCACACCAGAGCACAGCGCGGAATGCGAACGGCTTGCCTCCTGTGTAAAAGACGCATTCGATCTGTCCGTCACATCGGAGCACGTCCAGTAAACTTGCCCTCGCTTCCATGGTTTTCCAGCAAAACGCCGATATACGCGGCCACAACACCTTCGGCATTGCAGCGAAAGCCGATCACTTGGCCCGTTTCAGTACGGTGGCTGAACTGCGCGTGCTGCTCGCGACCCCGGAGGTCAATGGCCAGCCGCACCTGATCCTGGGCGGCGGCAGCAATCTGCTCTTCACACGGGACTTCCACGGAGCGGTGCTGTTGAACGAGATCCCCGGTTTGGAGAAGGTTCGGGAAGATGACGATCATGTGTGGGTGAAAGCCGGTGCCGGTGTGGTATGGCACACGTTCGTGCTGCATTGCGTGGAACATGGTTGGGGCGGCGTGGAGAATCTCTCGTTGATCCCGGGCAAGGTGGGCGCTTCGCCCATGCAGAACATCGGGGCTTACGGCGTGGAGATCAAGGACACGTTCGACGCGTTGGAGGCGCTGCGTATCGCGGACGGCGAGGTCGTCACCTTCAACAAGGAAGCCTGTGCATTCGGCTACCGCGAGAGTTTCTTCAAGCGCGACGGAAAAGGGCAATACGTGATCCTGAACGTGACCTTCCGGCTGAACAAACGACCTGTGCTGAACACGAGTTATGGCAACATCCAGCAGGAGTTGGACCGCATGGGCATCTCCGCTCCCACCCTGCGCGACGTAAGCGATGCCGTGATCGCCATTCGCCGCAGCAAGTTGCCGGACCCGGCTGTAGTGGGCAATGCCGGTAGCTTCTTCAAGAACCCCGTGGTACCGAACGAACTAGTAGAGAAGATCCGCGCGACATACCCTGATGTGGTCGCCTATCCGGCAGGTGCCGGACACAGCAAGCTCGCCGCCGGTTGGTTGATCGAAAAGGCCGGTTGGAAGGGCCATCGCGAAGCCACGCATGGTGTACACGATAGGCAAGCGCTGGTGTTGGTGAACTACGGCGGTGCCACGGGAAAGGAGATCTACGACCTCAGTGAGCAGGTGCTGCGGTCGGTGCAGGAGCGCTGTGGTGTGGAACTGGAACGGGAGGTGAACATCCTCTAGGGAGAATGTAACCACCGAGGCACAGAGGCACAGAGAAGTGCCAAATAGATCACATGCTCCGCGCATCGGTGGTTTGACTCGAACTTCGCACGAATGCTGCGGACCATTCCCTTGCTCCTGGCCCTGGTGGGGATGATGGTCGCGCTTTCCTGTGGCAGCAAGCGAGCCGCCGTTCGATCAACCGCACCCCCAACTCGCGCTACGCCCTATCATCCAACGTTCCCGACCTGGGCCATCGATACAAGCTACGCCCCCATGTTCCCGGACGACAACCCGATGACCGTGGAAGGCGTTGCCTTGGGCCGTAAGCTCTTTTACGAGGAAGCCCTTTCGCGCGATGGCACGCTTTCCTGCGGGTCATGCCACCAGCAGGAACATGCCTTCAGCGATCCGCGACGCTATTCCGTTGGGACCGATGGGGCTAGCGGGCATCGCAACGCCATGGCCTTGATGAACCTGGCCTGGAGCCACTTCTATTTCTGGGATGCACGGGCGCTCAGTTTGGAAGCCCAAGCCTTGGCGCCGGTGACCGACCATCGCGAACTGTTCAACGCCTGGCCGGAAGTGGTGCAACGGCTGCGGGAAAGAACGGCGTATGCGGAACTCTTTCAAGCCGCATTCGGGACCATGGAGATCGACAGCACCCACATCGCTCGCGCGCTCGCCCAATTCGAACGCACGATCATTTCCTTCAACTCGCGCTTCGACCACTTCCACTACGAATGCGACACGCTCGCGCTCACCCCGACCGAGCAACGCGGCATGGACCTCTTCTTCGGCGATGCGCACTGCGATGATTGCCACGAGCTGCCGCTCTTCCAGGACCATGGGGTCATCAACATCGGCCTGGACAGCATCCCGGTGGACCAAGGCATGGGGGCACGCACAGGCATCGCGAAGCACATGGGTCGGTTCAAGACCCCATCCCTGAGGAACTGCGCCGTATCGGCGCCATACATGCACGACGGCCGGTTCGCCACGTTGGAGGAAGTGGTGGACTTCTATGCGGACGACGTGCAATTGAACACCCCCAATTTCGATGATCATATGTTCGCCTGGAGAATGGGCGTGGTACAACTCGATAACCAGGAGCGGGCGGATCTCGTTGCGTTCCTGAAGAGTTTGACAGATACGACGTTCCTGAACGACCCGTCCCTGACCGACCCGGACATGGCGGGACGATGAACCAACCCCAGTGCCCATCTTCGCGGTCCGGTAAACACCTCAACTCCATGATCCGTCGGTCCCTTTTTCCCATTGTCCTCATCGCCCCGCTATGCATGTCGGCCCAAAAGGCCCTGACGCTGCGCGATGCCGTATTGAAGGCCGGTACCGATTACGCGCCTGAACGCCTGCGGGGCCTGCAATGGATAGAGGGTACTTCCGACTACAGCTATGTCAAGGACGATGTGTTGATGCGCGGGACGCTGGGCAAGAGCATGGACACCAAGATCATCGACGTTGCAACGCTCAATGCCGTGATCCCGGACACCGCCAAGTTGAAAGGGTTGCCGGGGATCACCTGGCTCTCTCCCACCCGGATCCAGTTCTTCCACAACGGCCAATTGCGCAAGCACGAACTCGGAACGAAGTCATCCACCGGGATGCCACTTCCCGACGATGCCAGCAACGAGGACATCGAAGAGTCCACGGGAGCCATCGCGTTCACCGTGGAGAACGACCTATACATCAGGACCACCGAAGGGAAGGAGGCGTTGCGCGTGACCCGGGACGGTGCCGATGGGATCGTGAACGGGCAGAGCGTACATCGCAACGAATACGGCATCACGAAGGGCACTTTCTGGAGCCCGGACGGCAAACGGCTTGCCTTCTACCGCATGGACGAATCGATGGTATCGCCGTATATGCTGGAGAACATCAGCACCAAGCCGAGCACGTTCGACAAGATCCGTTATCCGATGGCCGGACAGATCAGCCATCACGTTACCGTTGGAGTGTACGACCTCATGACCGGGAAGACGATCTTCCTGCGCACGGGCGAACCCTTGGACCAGTACCTCACCAACATCTCCTGGGATGCCGCCGGGCGGAACGTCCATGTCGTTCACCTGGACCGCAGAACAGAGAACCTGAAGTTGGTGCGCTACGATGCCACCACCGGCACACCGACGGCAACGCTCCTGGAAGAGCACGATGCCAGGTATCTGGAGCCACAGCACCCCGCGCTGTTCCTGAAGACCGATCCCACCAAATTCATCTGGCAAAGCGAACGTGACGGGTGGAACCATTTGTACCTGTATGATGACCGCAAAGGCCTCGTGCGACAACTCACCAAGGGGAACTGGGTGGTGCAGGAGATCGTGGGCATGGACAGGAAGGAGTCTTACGCCATTGTTGAAGGGACTGCGGAGATCGTTCCCAGCTCACCGACCGGAGCGACCGAGACGCACCTGTACCGGGTGGATCTCGCAAGTGGCAAGACTACGCGACTGTCCAGTGGGCCAGGTACCCATCACACGCAACTGAGCAGTGATGGCAGCTACCTGATCGACACTTGGAGCAGCATTGAAGTGGCGAACCGCAGTGTACTACGCGACGGCCGCACAGGAAAAGTGATGAAGACCCTGGTCGATGCTGCAGACCCTTTGAAGGGCACGACCGTAGGCAAGATCGAGCTGCTGACCGTTCAAGGCGAGAACGGCGACGTCCTGAACGCCCGCTTGATCAAGCCGAGCCACTTCGATGCGGCGAAGAAATACCCCGTGCTCATCTACGTCTATGGTGGTCCGCACGCACAACTGGTGACCAATTCGTTCCTGGGGGGAGCTCCACTTTGGATGATGGAGGCAGCGGAGCGCGGCTACCTTGTATGGACGGTGGACGGCCACGGAAGCCAGAACCGTGGGCGGGACTTCGAGCGCATCATACACCGCCACTTGGGCGAAATGGAAGTGAAGGACCAGCTTCGCGGTGTGGACTATCTGAAAGGCCTGCCATACGTGGACGCCAGTCGTATCGCCGTGCATGGCTGGAGCTTCGGTGGCCACGTGACCACGGCCATGCTAACGAGACATCCCGGAATATTCAAGGTGGGGGTCGCCGGAGGCCCAGTGATGGATTGGAGCCTGTACGAGATCATGTACACCGAGCGCTATATGGACACGCCAGCGGAGAACGCCGAGGGGTATGCGGCGACCACCCTACCCGCGTTGGCCGAAAAGCTACAGGACGACCTGCTCATCATCACCGGTGGCAAGGACGACACCGTATTACCCGAGCATGCCTACACCTTCTTGAAGGCGTGTGTCGACAAAGGCATACCAGTGGACTTCTTCAACTATCCGGGGCACGGCCACAACGTTCGTGGCAAGGACCGGTTGCACCTGATGGACAAAGTGCTCACGTACATCGACGAAAGGATCCATCCGTAGTCCAATAGGGGGAACCCGTCGATACCCCGGGGCCGCTGCACTGCCGTGCATCTACTTTCGTGGTCGAACCATGAAGATCCTGGCCATCGCTCTCCTTGCGACCCCATTGTGGTCGGTCGCGCAAACCACCCATCCTATCGAGATCGGCGGAAGTACGTCCAGCGATCCCGCGCCATACTACAGCCCGCAGTTCCTGACCATACCGGTCGGCGACAGGGTGCGGTGGACGAACATGTCCGGCACGCACAATGTGAACGGCACCTTCGAGTTATTCCCGGCGAACCCTGCCGAGTTCGATTCGGGCGACCCGGAAAACGGGATGTGGAGCTACCTGTTCACCTTCGATATTCCCGGTGTATACAACTACCGATGTGAATCCGAAGGGCATGCCGAGACACAGTTCGGGACCATCACCGTGGAAGGGACCAATGGCCTTCGCAACAGCCCGATCGGACAGCGGATCATCGCTTTCCCTTCACCTGCGGTGGACTTCGTTTGGATCGATGTCGGCCGGCGGCAATTCGCCACGGCCGAAGTGGTGATGCTGGACGGCCGCGTGGTGGCCACACACGCAGTGAACGGCGGTGACCTGCTCACGGTCCCGATCGCAACGCTCCGCAGCGGAAACTACACGCTACGCTTGACCGGGACGAACGACACACCGGCAACGGTCCGTTTCACCAAGCAATGAGCCTCAGGGGACCCGCAGCACCTGCACACTGTGGAATTCCTGGGTCGAACGAGCGACCACCGTGTACGCCCCGGCAGGAACAACGGACAAGGGCACCTGAATTCCATGCTTCCCAACCGCCAGCATTCCATCGTGCAGTAATGCGATCTCCTGCCCCAACGGATCGAGAAGGGCAACGCGGTAGCGATCGGTCGTGGAAGGTTCGAACCAGGCCACTGCGTCCCCGGCCGTTGGATTGGGATAGGACATCAAGCGGCGATCCTGCTTCTGGGCAGGCGATCTGACGCCGGCGGTCGAATTCCATGGCACCGCGAGCGCAACGGCGGAGGCAATGGACAATTTCGCCAGCCTTTCGTAGTACGGGACATCGAAATCCTGGGTCAGGTCGGTCGTTTCATGGTAGTTGGGATTGTGGTCATCATCCCAATCCTGGATCATCAGCACAGCACCGTAACCACTTTCCCAGAACGAAGCATGGTCGCTGTACGTCGCACCGGGATGGTTGTTCACCATGTCAAGTCCGATGCCGTACAGCTCATTCACAAGAAGCACGGTGTCCGCAATTGCGCTCGAATTCGCCACGTTCGCTGAATGGACACGAGCACGTCCATCGCCGTCCCCATCGTAGGCGATCGCATCCATGTTGACCACGCCCCGTATGTCGAGATCATCGCCGGAAGCCTGCCCAGCGTAATAATCGCTGCCCAGCTTGCCCTGCTCCTCCTCGTCCCATAGCGCGAAGATGACCGAACATTCAAGAGGGATGTCACGCAGTATTCGCGCCGCCTCAAGCACCGCCGCACAACCGCTCGCATCGTCATCCGCTGCGGGGGCCGCGAACAGCGCACCGGGCAGGGCATCGTAGTGGGCGCACAGGATCACATAGGTATCCGGATGAACGATACCCGGTTTGGTAACGAGGATGTTCCGGCCCGTCGCACTGGATGATTGGATCACCGGGGTGTAGCCGAATTCCGCGAACCGCTGTTCGAAATAGGTCTGAGCCATCGCGTTCCCCTCATGGAAGCTGTTCCGGCTCACGATGGTCACCAAGCCTGCGCCAAGGTCCACCGGCACCTCGCCGTCCATCTGCACCACATAGTGCATCATGGAATCGATCTCAATGGCATCGATGACCCCTTGGACAACGGGATCCTGGCCGAAAGCCAACGCGGTGGAAGAACTGAGCAATAGGGTCGCGATCTTCTTCATGGTCAGGCCAATGCAGCTGGGATCATCACTTGAGGTGCGGCCAAATGTAGGGCGGCGCGGTGGGAAGGCGCTAGAAGGCCACCACGCGTTCAACAAAGTCCCGCTGTCTGGTCCGTATCACCACAACATACGTACCGGCCCCTTCCGGCAGGCGCACCTGCCAGGTCGGGGAAGCCGCTGGTGCTCGTTCTGCAACGAGCGCACCGCGCATGTCGAAGACCTGGACCTGCGTGATCCGTTCGTCCATTCCGTCGATCCGTAGAACACCGTTCTGGACAGGGTTCGGGAAAATGCGCACGCCCAATTCGGACAGGTCGTCCACGGCGGTGGTCAGGTCCGTGATCTCGGCGGACCGGATCAGGACAGGCGAGCCATCCGCAGCAGCATACATGTCACGGAAGGTCTCGATCTCCGGCGTGCTTATGGCGAACATCTCCTCCATCCAGCGCGGCGGTGCGCTCTGGTACCACACGTTGGCCCGAATGGTGATCGCTCCATCGTAACCGTTCATGGCCACGTGATAGTGGACCCGGTCGGTACCGCTGCCTTCCTCACCTTCCGCGTTGCGATTGAAGTCAAGGTCCGCCGGTGGTACGCCAACGACCAGCATGGTATCGTAGCTCGGATGGGCGGTCGTGAACCCAAGCGGCGCAAGGCGGTTGTCCTTCAGCGATTCCTTGGCCCGCTCCAGCACGGTGGTCTTGTTGCCCTCCACATCGGACATCACCATCTCGTAGATCTGCGCCTGGTCCTCGTTGCGGATCACATCGTAATGCGGTTCCCACGAAGCATCATGCCCCATCACTTCGTACTCCCCGTCCCAGCCACCACTGCGGAACAGTGTATCCCCATCGGCGTTCTCCACCACCAGTTCCACGAACGCCCTCCGCGCTGGATATCCGCTCGGGAACTTATGGCCAGCGAGGTTCGTGAGTTCCACATCGATGAACGCGGTATCCAGCGTGCGGCTCGCCACTTCAGTGGAGAGCAGCAGGGTGTTCTGCTGCAACATCTTCGTGGTGCGTGCGATGGTACTATCGAACTGGACCGAACTGGCCGTAAGTAGCAGCGCTTGATTGTTGTTCTTCAACAAGTTCAGCATGAACGTGTTCCCTCCGACCAGCTCGTGCAATCCATACGGTGTGCGGCGGTACTCCGGTGCTTCAAGGAAATCGTACAACGCGGAGATCACCATCATGTCATCGATGCGCGGCATATGGCAACCCTGGCACGTGACACCGGTCTCCGGATGCGCTTCGTTGTTGAAGGAGGAGTTCAACCACTCGTGGTAGGTGGCTTGCTCCACGAAATGATCGCCGGTGGCGTTCCCTTCAAGGTCCGCCGTTTCCGTCACAAGGGTGTGGCACCCGGCGCACAACCCTGCATCGTTCAAATGTGCACCGTAAGTGGGCGTATAACCCACGAAGGACTCCATCGGTGCGCCGAAGAGGTTCTTGGCGTCATAGGGTCCATAAGCGACACCGCTCGTGTCGAAGCGCAGGCTTCCAGAGAAGATGATCCCGAGGCTATCGGCACTTTGGAGGTGGCAGGCAACACAGGAAACGCCGTCCAATGCAAGCGGGTCGGAGGCCATTTGAGCGATCGAATACGCGCCCTGTCCGGTGAAATGCTCAGTATAACGCCCTAACGGTGCATGGCACGAGGTACACTTGTCCTCCAGTGCGACCTGGTGTCCAGGATTCACGGCCACTTCATGGCTCACCTTGGCGCGCCAGAAGGGATCCTTGGCGGAATTGCCCATCATGGTCGAGCGCCACTGGTCCACTGGATTCACATCCACACCGGCCTCCGTGTGGTTGGCGAAGACGGGCGCGATGTTGTCCAGGCCATGGCATCCGCTGCATTGGCCGCTGCCCTTGAAATACCGGTTCGATTCGATGGGCAGGTCCAATCCATCGCGATAGGACCTCAGCTCCTCAGGCGTATGATGTGCATGCACTTTCGTGAGCTTGCCCTCGGTCCAGGCTACGAAAAGCGCGACGGTGCCGACGAGGCCGGCCAGGATCAACGATCGGGTGAGCAGTGTGGACGACTTGCGCATGGGCTGTTGAATGGGCCCAAGTTACGCAGGTGGCGCACCGTACACCAGTACGACCGGACCTGATCATGAACGATACTGGGAATGGTAATGTTCACAACGCGTCCAACTCGGCATTCACGAAGCCGATCAGTTCGCGCACGTACGCGGTGGACAGGTCGAACCGGATGCCAGCCGTAGCGTAGATCTCGGGCAAGGTCTTCGTATACCCTAGTGCAAGGGCCGACCTGTACTGAGCCACTGCCTTTTCAGGGTCACGCTTGTAGTTGCGCCAGACACCGATGGCACCGAGCTGGGCAATGGCATACTCGATGTAATAGAACGGCACCTCGAACAAATGGAGCTGTTTGTGCCAAAGTACCCGACGCTCGGCCTCAAGCCCTGTCCAGTCCACTTCGGGGCCATTGAAACGTTGGTGGATCCGTACCCATTCCTCGGAACGTTGCTGCGGGGTCCATCCCGGATGCGTGTAAACCGCATGCTGGAAAGCGTCGATCGTCGCGACCCAGGGAAGGATGGTGAGCACGCGTTCCAACTGGTCCCGTTTCGCCCGCTTCAACTCATCGGCATCCGTGTAGATCAGGTGCCAGTGGTCCATGGTGAGCAGTTCCATGCTCATGCTGGCCAATTCGGCAACCTCGCTGGGAAAACTCTTGAAACCGGTGATGGGCAAAGGATGTGTCAGGAACGAATGGATCGCATGGCCACCTTCGTGGACCATGGTGATCACATCGTCCGCGGTCCCTACCGCGTTCATGAAGATGAACGGGGCGCCTGTTTCGTAGAGCGGATAGTTGTAACCACCGGGTGCCTTTCCCTCCCGTGAGGCAAGATCCAAACGTCCTTGTTCTTGCATCGAAGCGATGCACGCGGAGAACCAGGGATCGAGCTTGTGGAACACGGCACGGGTCAGTTGCACCAGCTGGTCCGCATCCTTGAACGGCCGCAGTGGCGGCTTGCCGGTCGGGTCGACGCTCAGGTCCCATGGGCGCAGCCGGTCCAGGCCGAGTTGTTGGCGACGTTCCCGGTTCAGTCGATCGACCACCGGAAGGACTTCCTCTTCCACGCTCCTGTGGAAGGCTTCGGCGTCTGCAGGGGTATGGTCGAACCGACCGAGCGCGCTGTACATGTAGTCCCGGAAGTTGTCGAACCCGGCGTTCCGGGCAACACTGTTCCGCTTGGCGACCATGCCATCAAACAGCGCGTCCAGCTTGTCCTTGTCCTGTGCGCGACGTTCAGAGATCAGCCGGAAGATCGCTTCACGCTCCGAACGGTCGGTCCTTTCGAGAATGGCCGCGGCTGCTGGCAGGGTGATCTGCTCGCCTTTCCAAGTGACGTTCATAGCGCCGATGATGGCGCCATACTCCTGGGCCATGGCGCGCAACTCCACCTGGATCGGCACATTGGCCTCCCGGAAGATCCTGAGCTGTTCACGAATACCCCGGAAGTAGACCGGATAGCCTTCGCCGGCCAATACTTCCACTTCAGGAAGCGCCATCAGCTTACGCTGCAGCTTATCCGTCCATTGCTCCGCATTGGGAAGCACTTCCGCGATGAAGTCGTTGTACCGCTTGCCCACTTCGGGGTCGCGCGTATCCAAGGTCATACGGATGTAGCGCCACGCACCTTCTTCGCTCAGCACGGCTTCCAGTTCGCTCAGGTCCTTCAACCAGCGCTCGAGCCCGGCAGCATCCGAGACCGAACGCTCGTGGAGCTCGGCGAAATAAGCGGCCACATCGTTCCAACCATTCACCGTCAAGGTGTTGGGCAGATAGTTGCGGGACGTCGACGCGACGGTACCCATGGGAACTATCACGCTCCGCGCTGGGCACTCTTGCGCTGCGCGGTGGCTTTCGCCTTGGAGCTGGCGCCCGGCTTGGGAGCGGCGGCCGATTTCTTCGCCGGGTCTGCTTTGGGCTTCTTTGGACCGGCTTCCTTCTTGGCCTTCGTGCCCTTCTCGGCTCCCTTCTCCTCCTTCTCCTCGGGTTTCGCTTTCACCTCGAATTCACCTGCCTTCAGCAACTGGGCGTACCAGCTGAAGAGCTTGCGCACATCACTTCCGTAGATGCGCTCGCGATCGTGTTCGGGCAATGCCTCGCCCAATTTCTTGAAGAGCTTGTCCTCGTTTTCCTTCGGGTCGAGGCTCGGACCACCATTCTCCACTTTGTGAAGGCTCTCCAGCACTTTGGCCAAGGGGACGTCATCACCGGTGGTGAACATGCTGATCTCGTCCAACGAACTCACTTTCATGCTGGAATGCACGGGAATGCGCTTCCCATCGATCAACGACTCGGCGATGATGGCTTGGCGACCTTGTGCGACAACACGGAACAGGCCGGTCTTGCCGGCCACGGAGATGATCTTGCTGAGGTCCATACGGCGTTCTTGGAAGTGTCAAAGCTAACGATAGCGGAAGGCGGGACGAAGATCAGGTCTTCTGTTTCTTTTTACGTGCCGCCGGGAACAGGATGTTGTTCAGGATGAGGCGGTACCCCGATGAGTTGGGGTGCAGGCTCAGATCGGTCGGGGGATCGCCCACCATGTGTTGGTAGTCCTCCGGATCATGGCCGCCATAGAAGGTCCATTGGCCAAGACCGAATTCGCCGTGGATGTACTTGGCGGTGCCTTGGGCCTTGTTCTCGCCCATCACGAGCACACCGGGTTTCACCAAGTCCTTGCGAAAGGCCGTGGTCTGCCCCATGAATCCGCGCACGACCTGTTCATGGCTCTGGCAGAGCATGGTGGGTACCACATCCCATTTGGCGCTGAAGTCGAACAAGGTGAAGAAGTCCTTGGTCTGCCCGATCGTTCCATGGATATCCGTCGCGTCGATATTGCTGAATTCGTACACATTGGGATCGGTCACCAACCGGAAGTCCTTGAAAGCGAAGCTGCGACCGAAGTCGATCTTGCTCTGCGCGGCAGGATCGATGGGGTCGTGGTCGAATTCCGGTGTGCAGATGTCCACCCCCTCCGCCGCGAGCGCGATGTCATAGGAGTCCGTCCCTGAGCACATGGTGAAGAGGTAACCACCGCCCGCCACGTAGTCGCGGATCTTGGTCGTTACCGCCAGTTTCATCTCGCTCACTTTGGCGAAACCCAGTTCTGCGGCCATTTCCTCGCTCTCCTTCACCTGGGCTTGGTACCACGGCGCATTGTGGTACATGCGATAGAACTTCCCGTACTGTCCGGTGAAGTCCTCGTGATGCAGATGCAGCCAGTCGAACTTCGGAAGAACACCGCTGATGATCTGCTTATCGTAGATCCGCTCATAAGGGATCTCGGCGTAGGTCATCACCAGGGCCACGGCATCGTCCCAAGGTTGGAAGCTCTCGGGAGCGTAGACGGCGATCTTGGGTGCCTTCTCCAGTTTGACGACCTCCATGTTCGTTTCCGGATCACCGATCTCGGCCAGGATCGCAGCGGCCTGCCCGTCGGCGATCACCTGGTAGGTGACACCCCGGATCGTACACTCCTGTTCCACTTCCTTGAAATGATCGATGAGGAAGCTGCCCCCGCGGTAGTTCAGCAACCATTCGATCGATGCTTCGCGACCCAATGTCCAAAAGGCGATGCCGTAAGCTTTGAGATGGTTCTGTTGCGAACCGTCCATGGGGATCAACAATTTCGTTGCCCAAGCGGGCACCGACAGGGCCAGAACGGCCACCAGGAGCAGGCCCCGAAAAGGATCAGAACGGCGCTGGATCGTCAAGGTCGGTATCATCGTTCATGCGGCTGGGCCGTGTGATGGTGCGGAACGGATTCCCGTCACCGCCATCCGATCCCATGCCACCAACGCCAAAATTACCCGACATGCTCTCCAAGTCGGTGAATTTTGCGAGTTCCGGTACGAAACGCAGCCTTACCGTATCCACTGCCCCGTTCCTGTGTTTGGCCACGATCACTTCGCCGATGCCCAAGGTACTGCCGTGCTCGTCCTCATGGATCTTGTAATACTCCGGCCGGTATAGGAAGCACACGATGTCGGCATCCTGCTCGATGGCACCGGATTCCCGCAAGTCGCTCAACATGGGGCGTTTGTCCCCACCACGGGTCTCCACGGCACGGCTCAACTGGCTAAGTGCGATGATGGGGATGTCCAGTTCCTTGGCGATGCTCTTGATCGAACGCGAGATGCTGCTGATCTCCTGTTCCCGGTTGCCGCCCTTGCTATCGCCGCCGGCGGTCATCAACTGCAGGTAGTCGATCACGATCAGGTCCACGTTATGCTGGCTCTTCAATCGGCGGGCCTTGGCACGCAGTTCGAAGATGTTCAACCCGGGCGTATCGTCGATATAAATGGGGGCGTTCGTCAGCCGTGCGATGTGCTGATGCAGGATGGTGAATTCGGCGTCGGAGAGGTCACCTTTCCGAAGTTTCTCCGAACTGATGCCCGCCTCGCTCGCGATCAAACGAGTAACGAGTTGGGTGCTGCTCATCTCCAGGCTGAAGACCGCTACGGCACGCTTGTGCTCCACAGCGATGTTGCGCGCCATGCTCAATACGAATGCCGTCTTGCCCATGGCGGGTCGAGCGGCTACGATCACCATGTCGCTCCGCTGCCAGCCTGCTGTGAGCTTGTCCAATTGGACGAATCCTGTGGGGACACCGCTCACGCCGCCGGTCTTCGTCTTGGCGTTCTCGATCTGCGCGATGGCGTCCTGGATCAGGTCGCTCATCGGTTCGTAGTTCCGCTTCAGGTTACCGCTGGTGATGGTGTACAGGTCCTGTTCGGTCTTGTCCAGGAGGTCGAACACATCCGCTGTATCGTCGTAGGCGTCGCGTTGTGTCTCCGCACTGATCCGGATCAGTTCCCGCAGGATGTGCTTCTGGCTGATGATGCGCGCGTGATAGACCACGTTCGCACTGCTCGCCACCTTGTTGGTCAACTGGCTGATGTAGAAAGGTCCACCAACGACCTCCAACTCACCGCGTTTCTTCAGTTCCTCGGTGACGGTGAGGATATCGATCGGTTGATCGTTCCGGAACAATCCGAGTATGGCATCGAAGATGCGCCGATGCGCTTCCACATAGAAGCTCTCCGGTTGGAGGATGTCGATGGCCTCGTTCACCGCGTTGCGTTCCAGCATCAAGGCGCCGAGCACGGCCTGTTCCAGCTCCGGTGCCTGGGGGGGCAACTTGCCGGCCTCAAGGGCGGTCTCAATGAGCGAAGCTGCCTGGCGACGACCTGCCGTACCGCGCGGTCGGTCTGTGGAACGGGAGGTGGAGAGCTCGGCCATGTCCTATATGGAACGTAAGCGACCAAGTGCCGGTCCGGCAAGGCCGGACGTGGGATGCACCAGGATGCGAACGTGGATGGGCGGCAAAAGTAAACGCGCTACGGTCCGTTGTTCACTCGACAGTGAACAACTCATACCCGATCGATCAACGATCCGATCGTGAACAGAACGTAGGACGATACCGTGGCCTGCGCTGGCGCTACATTTGATAGGAATGATCGGCCAACAACGCGCGTTGATACTGGGTCTCTTGCTGTTCTGCAGCACAGGATGCCGCAAGGACGGGGACGACACCCCCCCCTCGGTCCGGATCATCGCTCCTGCAGCGGGTTCCACCTATTCGATACCCGATACCATCACGGTACACGTGGAAGCCAGCGACGACCGAACAGTGGAAGGCTTGGTCATCGATGTAACGGATGCCAACGGCATTTCGATCTGCACGCCGGTCATCGTCAGCGAAAACGCATCCAGCGTATCCGTGGCACGCGACCTGGTGATCGACAGGGAACGGACCCCTTCCGGTACCTACACGATCGTTGCAAGGGCATCCGATGGTTCGAACGATGGTCGCGCATTCCTTGACATCCAGCTGATCGAAGCGCCATTGCGGTTACGGTCCATCTTCCTCGCGCCGGCATTCACGACCGCTTCAGCGACCATCCAACGGGTGGATAGCACTGGTTCGGTAAGCGATTGGCTCACCCTGCCGGACCTCAACGGGATCGCCGTGGATGGTTACTCCCAGCACCTGATGGTGGCCGGCTCCCAACTGGGTCCGTTCCAGGCGATCCCAACAGCAGCAGGTAGTTATCCGTGGCAGCGACAACCACCCGCGAACGATGTACCCGAACAGTTCACGGGACTTACCGTGGACCCGACCGACGGTCGAACCTATTTCGCCACCCGGGATGGCTTCATTCGAGGCTTCACGGGCGAAGGAACCGAGCGATTCACGGCCGAGGCCATGGCCGGATACCGTTGTGAGGCGATCGTCGTTCTGGACGATAGGGTCGCGACCTGGCAGCAAGCCATTGTCGGACAGGACCGGAAGGTCGTGACCTATTCCATGGCAGGCACCATCCAAGACATCCTTCAGGTTGAACACGAACGAGTTGCACTCTTCGCCAGGACGGCCACCAGCGCGCTGCTCTTCGCCAACCAGGATGGTTCCGGGCTCATTGAAGACCTGAATATCACGGCCGGTGGTACGCCTGAAGTACGCTCCTTCGCTGGAGAGGTGATCCGTGCGGTCGTGCGTCTGGATGCCAATTCCTTTGTGATCGCGCTGGCGGATCGGCTGGTCCGTTTCAACTACCCGACGAACGCCATCGTCGAGTTGACCTCCTCGACGAGCGCCGATGCATTGGCGTACGATCCTGCGACCGGCGCATTGTTCGCGGCAGAAGGCAATGAACTGCTCACGATCGACCCGAATTCCGGGACTACAACAAGCACCTTGTCCGCAGGGATCCAGATCCGTCACATCCTGCCCTTGCGGAACCGTTGAGCGGATCAGCGCTTCCTGGCTGCTGGCTTCGCCTTGAGCACCACGCCCATATCGCAGAACTTCTTGATACGGCGCTCCACCAGCTTCTCCGGGTCGGTCTTCGTCAGCTTGTCCAGGTGCTTGATCACTTCCGCTTTCACCTTGCGGCCCGCTTCGATCGGATCGGCGTGAGCACCGCCCAGCGGTTCCTCAACGATGCCATCGATCAGCTTGTTGGCGAGCATGTCGGTAGCGGTGAGCTTCAGGGCCTTCGCCGCCTGCTCCTTGTAGTCCCAGCTACGCCAGAGAATTGACGAACAAGATTCCGGCGATATCACGGAATACCACGTGTTCTCAAGCATCAGGACCTTGTCCCCCACCCCGATACCAAGCGCACCACCGGAAGCGCCTTCGCCGATGATGATACAGATGACCGGCACCTTCAGTTGCACCATCTCGTAGAGGTTGCGTGCAATGGCCTCGCCCTGCCCGCGCTCCTCGGCCTCCAAACCGGGGAAAGCCCCCGGCGTATCGATCAACGTAACGACGGGTTTGTTGAACTTCTCGGCGAGCTTCATCAATCGCAGGGCCTTCCTGTACCCTTCCGGATTGGGCATCCCGAAGTTGCGGTACTGCCGCATCTTGGTATTGATCCCTTTCTGTTGACCGATGAACATCACGGTGCGCCCCTCGATCATCCCGAAACCACCGACCATGGCCTTGTCGTCCTTCACCGTACGGTCCCCATGGAGTTCTACGAAGGTGGCGTCGGACATGATCTCGATGTACTTGAGCGAGTATGGCCGGTCGGGATGACGGCTGACCTGCACACGCTCCCACGGACTGAGGCCCGTGTAGATCGCCTTGCGGGTTTCGGCTAGTTTCTTCTCCAGGTCCTTCAGCGTGGGTTGAACGTCCACCGAACCTTGGGCGGCCACCTCCTTCAGTTTCTCGATCTGCTCGATCACGTTTTGGATCGGCTTCTCGAATTCAAGGAAAGTTTGCATGATCGCTTATTGGGAGAGCGAAGGTAGAAGAACCGGCGAGGGTTGCCCACCGCACATCAGGCCTACCTTCGTCGCGATGGTGGTATTTCCGCACGCCAAGATCAACTTGGGGCTCAACGTGGTCGCCCGTCGGCCCGACGGGTTCCACGACATTGAGAGCGTGCTGGTCCCGATCCGGCTCCACGACGTGTTGGAGGCGGTGGTGGATCGTCAACTACCGAAGAACGAGCTGGTCTACACACGCAGCGGGCTGCCCATTGCTGGTAGCTTGGAAGAGGACCTGTGCTACAAAGCGGTGCGCATGATACAGCAGCACCATCAACTTCCCGGTCTACGGCTGCATTTACACAAGGTGATCCCCATGGGCGCCGGTCTCGGGGGCGGATCCAGCGATGGCGCACACACGTTGCTCCTGGTGGACAGACTGTGCCGATCGGGCTTAGGGGCGGAAGTGTTGCTCGCTCATGCCACTGCGCTTGGCAGTGATTGTGCATTCTTCCTCCAAAGCGAGCCTTGCGTCGTGAGGGGCCGTGGTGAACTACTGGAGCCGCTGGGGCTTGACCTTCAAGGACTTCACCTTGTGCTCGTCAATCCCGGCCTGCATGTGAGCACCGCCGCGGTCTACCGGAACACGGTTCCCACGGGGGGGTACTGGGATCTCGCATCACTGTTGCAACGCGAAAGGATCGGATCATGGCGATCGACGATCTTCAACACGATGGAAGGCTATGTCCTTGAGGTCCATCCCGAGATCGCGGATATCAAGGCGAGCCTGCTACGGAGCGGTGCGGTCCATGCTTCCATGACCGGGTCGGGCTCCAGCGTATTCGGCTTGTTCAAGACCTCGCCCAAGGACCTGACGTTCCCCGATCGCTATAGGTCCTGGACCTTCGCCCTGTAGATCATCGACGCAACCGGTCCTGGAGGAAAGCCCTGAGTTCCTCATGGTCCATCGGTTTATAGGCAATACGCCCATTCTGGTCGAGGACGATCAACGTGGGCGTGGCCTTGACCGCATAGTCCTTGGCGGCTTGGGCGCCCCATCCCTTGAATTCGGAATAGCACGGCCAGTTGATCTTCTCGTCGATCAAGGTGGCGTTGAATTCCGTCGTGTCGGCATCCAGAGCGATCCCGATCAAATGGAAATAAGCGGGATCCATGTCGGTGACCAATTGGCGCAAGCCGGGCATTTGATCATGACAATGGTCACAGGTGCTCGAGTAGAAGAAGATCGCGGTGAACGTATGGTCCGCCAATACCGTGGACAACTTCAGGGTATCCGGGTTCCCTGGCTTGAACAAGGGAATTTCGGGTGCCGGGGCGCCATTGGTCAGCCGCAACTGCTCTGCGGCGAGTTTGAGCAGCGCAGCATCCGGAGGCGTGCGCGCATCGGCGCCGACAACGTAGCGGTCCACGAGGTATTGCGCCACATCGCCCGGTCCATAGGTGGTAAAGAGTTCGACCAGGAACGACCGTGCATACGACCAACACGCTGTATCACCCTCCGCAGCGATCAACACCGAGTCGCAAGCGCGATGCAGGGAATAGTCATCCGTCGGCGTCGAGTTCTGGACGTAGGCCATGATGGCTTTGGCATACGAAGCGCTACGCAGGTTCCGATCGTCAGAAAGGTCAAGTGCACGAAGGATCGCTTGCTGACCATTCGGGATCGCTTCCTCCAATCGGCGATCCGCGGCAACGGCATAAGCGAACTGGCCTTCGGAGGATAACGACACAATGCTATCCAAGGCGTGGTCCATGGCATGCTTCGCAGTCTCTTCACGATGATAGAGGGTCCTGAGCAGCGCTGTATCGAGCGGTGCGGCGGCGGCGCGGTCAGTGCGGATCTTGGTAATTGTCTCCTGTCCTCTCCGGCTGATGAGCTTGTACGCCCACAAGCGCTTGTTCTCATCGGACCGGCGGACCTCGATGTTCCGTTGCAAAGGGTGACCAAGGAAATCGATCTTCACCTCGGGCTCCCTGGGGTCCAGGATGATATCCACCCGGTCGTTGCCGTTCACCCCGAGCTGGTAGAAGCCCCCAGGGTATTTGCGATCAGGGAATACGAAATACCCGTTCGCATCGACGGCCGCGGAGTCGATGGCCGGGTGATCGGTTCCGCGCGTGCCGTGCAGTACGATCAGCTGCGCCTGGAGCGGTCGTTGCAACGTACCCGATATGACCTGGGCGTGGGACGGCGTGAAGCAGCCCAGGAACCAAGCGAGTGGGAGGAGTTCGTAGACGCGGTGGTTCATCTGGATCGGGTGGGCAAAGATCCTGCCGGAACGGTAAGGGTACAAAAAAGAGAACCCCGTCCATTGCTGGACGGGGTTCAGATCGGCGACGACATACTCTCCCAGGCTTGTGGCCCAGTACCATCTGCGCTGGTGAGCTTAACTTCTCTGTTCGGAATGGGAAGAGGTGGACCTCACCGCAATAGTCACCTGAAGCTTTGGATAAGCTATGACTAGTTGTCGGACAAGACTAAAACAGCCGAGGACCGTTCCATGGAGCGATCTGTACGGATCGAAAGTCGACGGGTAATTAGTACTACTCGGCTTTGCCATTGCTGACTTTACACCTGTAGCCTATCAACGTAGTAATCTTCTACGACCCTTAGAAGAAGTCTCATCTTGAGGTGGGCTTCGTGCTTAGATGCTTTCAGCGCTTATCCCGTCCGAACATAGCTACCCAGCGGTGCCCCTGGCGGGACAACTGGTACACTAGCGGTTCGTCCACCACGGTCCTCTCGTACTAATGGTAGCTCCCCTCAAACTTCTA
>DEQO01000054.1:20250-59077 GCA_002360495.1 Flavobacteriales bacterium UBA3364 | reverse complement strand
CCTTCGTCATCATGCACGGTCCCGAGGTGCGGCTTCACCAGCGGGATGCCGACGTTCGCCCAGGATACGACGAGCCGGACATGGCGGCCCAACCACAGTTCCAAGCGAAGATCCACCAGCGTGCTCGAGCGAACCGTCCATTCCGGCTTGCCCCCTCCTCGGCCCCCAGGAGCCTATTTTCCTCCTTGGCGCATTACTTTGCTCGCATCACTCCCCGCCACATGGCCAAGAAGAAAGCCGTAGCGCGCAAGCGCAACACGCCAAAAAAGAAGTCTGCCGCAGGTTCCAGCGCAACCCGCAAGAAAGCAGCGCCTTCCAAAAAGCAGACCGCCCGCAGTGTTGCAAAGACCGGTGCGCGCAAGGCAGCACCCGTGAAAAAGGCGGCGCAGAGAACAGCAATCAGCAAGGTGAAGCCTGCGGGAGTGCTGAAAGGCATCAGCGACATCCGCCGCTTCTTCTACCGCAACGAAACGCCCATCTACTTCATCAGCGCCACCAACTTCAACCTGCTCGGGGCCGACGAGTGGATCAAGGGGTTCAAGTTCATCACCTACATCGATTGCTTCGATGGGTTGCACCCGAACCTGATGAGCCCCAAGACCGAGGAACCGCACGAGGAGTTCCAGAGCATCGAGGACATCAACAACTACCTGCTCACCCACAGCGAGGTACGCGATTACATCGAAGCTCGGAAGTCGAAGGGCAAGAACGGCAAGGCGCTCTTCCTCATGTTCGATGAGAAGACCGAGACGCTCGCGAAGAAGGCCGGCTTGGAAGTGATCTTCCCGCCGGCCAAACTGCGGAGTTGGCTGGACAACAAGGTGAACACCAACCGCGTGGCGGAGAAGGCCGGCGTGCCCTGCGTGCCTTATGTGCTCAGTCCGGTGAAGCATTTCGAGCACCTGATGGCGGTGGCACAGAAGGGCAAGCTCGGCAACGACCTCGTGGTCCAAACACCTTTCGGCGACAGCGGCCACACCACCTTCTTCATCAAGACCAAGGAGGACTACGCCAAGTACGCCGAGGAGATCGAGGCGGAGAAGGAGTGCAAGATCATGAAGCGCATCAACTGTCGCGGTGCGGCCATGGAGGCTTGCGTAACGCGGCACGGCACCATCGTGGCGCCGTTGATGACCGAGCTCGTCGGCTTCAAAGAGCTCACCCCTTACAAAGGTGGCTGGTGCGGCAACGAGATCTTCAGCGACACGTTCACCCCGAAGATCCGCGCGAAGGCCCGCAAATACGCGCGCCTTTTCGGCGATCAGTTGCGCAAGGAGGGCTACAAAGGCTATTTCGAACTCGACTACCTCATCGACAAGGACAATGGTGAGATCTACCTCGGCGAACTGAATCCGCGGGTCACGGGTGCGAGCAGCATCACCAACCACGCCGTCTTCGCGCTCAGCGACATGCCGCTCCACCTCTTCCACACCCTGGAATGGATGAACGTGCCGTACGAACTGAACGTGAACGTGTTGAACCGTCGCTGGGCGAAGGAGGAGAACATCGACACCTGGGGGCAGATGGTGATCAAGCACACGAAGGACGATGTGGAACGCGTGATCGAAGCCCCGCGCAGCGGCATCTGGCGCATGCGTGACGACGGCAGCATCTACTTCTGGCGGATGGACACGCACCGTCGTTACGTGGAGAAGGACAACGAGGCCTTCTTCCTGCGCATCACGCGGGTAGGCGACTGGCTCTACGAAGGCGCTGACATCGGCATCCTGGTGATGCGCGGCCGCATGATGACGGACAGCTTCGAGCTGACCGAACGTTCCAAGAAATGGTTGGCGGCGATACGGGCAGAGTACAAGAGCGTGGTGCCCGGTGCGCACGGCAGCAATGGCCACGAGCACATCCTGGAGATCGGGGGGTTCAAAATGATGTAATGTGGTTCACCACAGAGGCACAGGGACACAGAGAAGGAATCAGGTGAACGCAATGGACCACAGAGGCACGGAGACACGGAGAATGGTGAACGGGCGGCTCAAGCATGATGAACTGAGCGAGCTGATCATCAAGGCGGCCATCGAGGTACATCGTGAGTTGGGGCCGGGGCTTCTTGAGAGCATCTATGAAATGTGCCTGGCCCATGAACTGCGCGAGCAAGGTGTCGTCGTCATGCAGCAATTGACGGTACCGATCATTTACAAAGGCATACATATGCCGAACAGCCTTCGACTTGACCTGCTGGTGGATGATCGCATCATTGTCGAGGTGAAGGCCGTGGAGGAATTGCATCCCGTACACCAAGCCCAACTCCTGACCTATCTGAAGTTGACCGACAAGCGAGTGGGGCTCTTGCTGAACTTCAACTCGCCCGTGCTTGTCAAAGGCATCAAACGCATGATGAACGGATACTTGCCGGAAGGAGAATGATCAGCACTTGCGTTCATACATCCTCTGTGCCTCCGTGTCTCTGTGGTGAACAATTGAGCTGATGTACGTCCACCTGAAACTCGTCAAGGAACCCTGGCCCAGCGACCGCTGGCAGAAATTCTTCGATCACGCCTGGCCCTTGTTCAAGATCTGGTACGAGAGCGAGGGCCTTGATGCGCGTCCGGACCTGGTGACCTGCCGGAGCGTCCTCGAGCTGCACATGCCGGAGTTGATACCGGTGTACAACAGCCTGTGCCGCGCCGCCAACAATGACGACGTGGCCTGCCGGTTTCTCAGCATGTGGTGTCCACCACCGTACATGGCCGGTTGCTCGCAGGTGGCCTGGACAAAAGGGGCGCCCACGCTCATCCGCAACTACGACTTCGATCCGCGCTACTTCGACGGCCGCATGCGGTTCACGCAATACGTGAAGCCCGTGATCGGCATCCAGGACAGCGGCTGGGGTTTGCTCGATGGCATGAACGCCGATGGCCTGGCCGTCGCACTTGCGTTCGGCGGAAGAAAAGTGAGCGGCACCGGCTTCGGCATCCCGCTGCTGATCCGTTACGTGCTGGAAACGTGCAGCACGACGGATGAAGCCTGCGAGACGCTCTCCCGTGTCCCTGTGCACATGGGTTACAATGTCACGGTGGTCGACAAGGCCGGCAAGTACGCCACGGTATACTTGAACCCCGACCGTCCCGCGCAAGTGGTCTATCAAGCCGTTGCCTGCAACCACCAGCACCAGGTGGAGTGGGACGAGTACGCGGCCTTCACGCACACCATCGAGCGCAAGCATCATCTGGAGCATAGCATAGCCAGTCCACGGCTTACACGAGCTTCGCTGATCAAGCAGTTCCTGAAACCGCCGTTATACAGCCAGCAATACCTGCGCGGCTTCGGCACCTTGTATACTGCAGCGTACGACGTCGCCAAGGGCCGTGTCCAGGTCATCTGGCCCGAAAAGCAGGTGGAAGCGAGTTTCACACGCTTCGAGGAGCAGGACGTGCAGGTGGTACTGCTGCGGCCGGTGGGACGCTACCTCGCCAAGTAAATGCGCAGCTATTCCTCGCGTTCGACCCGTTCCATCACATCCCCCACCTGTAGTTCCCAGACCACGTCCATCCCTTGCACCACTTCGCCGAAGCGCGTGTAGCGTCCATCGAGGTGCGGGGCGGGGCTGTGGGTGATGAAGAACTGGCAGCTCTCTGTATCGCGCCCTGCGGAAGCAAGACCAACGGATCCAGCGGTGAACGGTGAGCGCCCGATCTCGGTGCGCAGGGTCCAGGGCATGCCGCCGTAGCCATCGCCGCGTGGACAACCGCCCTGCACCACGAAGTTGGGCACCATGCGATGGAAAGCCTTGCCGTTGTAGTAACCCGCAACGACGAGTGAATCAAAAGCAAGGCTGCTGCCCGGACATTGATCCACATCGGTAGCGATGATGATCTCGCCTTTGCTGGTCACGATGCGGTAGCGCTGGCCTTGCTTCAACGCGCGGAGTTTTGCCGCGTCGATCTTGTGGTTGAATGGTGGTGCGTCGTGTACGCGAGCTGGCACACCGTCGCGCTTCGTAGCCAGATCGCCCATGAGCTGGATCGCCTCCAGGTCGCGCAAGGGATGGAGTGCGGCAAGGGCTTGTTGTTCCACGTTCGCCGGGAAGAGCACCTTCAGCTCCCTGAGTCGCCCTCCGGTCAATTTCTCGGCAGCTGCGCAGATCAGCCCGGCATCACCGCTGCCGAAGACACGGTGCCAGAAAGGAGCGGCCTGCTCAACTTGCATGTCGTAGGAGATCGCGCGTGGCATCATCATCAGCCATCGTTCGCGTTCGGCCAATACACCGAACGCGGCCTGTCGGATCGCTGCATGTTCGTCGCCATACATCAGTTGCTCCAGCGTGCGATCGTTGTATGCCTCATCCGTCATGCTCAGGGCCTTGATGCGCTCGGCTTCGGCGTAGGGACCACTTGTCGTATCGGCGTGCAGCGCGATCACGACTTTCTTCTGCGCCCCTCGGTCGTAAGCCATCAGCCCGTACAATCGGGTGATCGTCATGGCATCAAGCCAGTGGTCGTTCTCAAGCACCGACCAATAGGAGCCACCGTCGCCGAAAACACCCCCGCTGTGCAAGGCATCGATCGCCGCCGTACGCACTGCCGGAATGGGATCATTCATCCAAGCCAGAAGCGAGTCACGCGCTTGGTCGTTGGGGTGTAAACCCAACGCACCCATCGCCGAGATGCGCATGGGAAGTGGTCGGCCGCGCATTCCGGCATCCAGCAACAAGGCAAGCCGCTGCGGACCGGGGATCTGCATCAAGGCCCGCAGCAATGCGGCCTTTGCATCGGTGTTCCGCTCCAAGGTCACCGCGCGCATGATCAGGGTGCTGTCCGCCAACAGCAACTTCGTCGGGAGCCGCCTCAACGCATCGGCTGCACGGACCCGCTCCTGTCCACTGCTTCGTTCCAAATAGTACAGGGCAGGCGCCACATCCTTCAGCTTGCCGCGCCGTTGCAGGTTGAGGAACATGGCGCTCAGGTAGGCCCGATGCACGGTACTGTCGCGTTCGCGCCCGGACAATTCCGCCATGCGGTCCACCGTGCTGTCGTTGGCGATGAAGCCGAGCGCGTAAACCGCGTTGACCCGGACATCGACATGGGGGTCGCTTAGAACCTGTAGCAGGCACTTCGCGGATGCGGAGTCCTGTACCGATGCGAAAGCCAGCGCCGCTGCCGTCCGGACGGTGGCCGAGGTATCGCGCAGCAACGCGCATAGCGCTTCCGTGTTCCGGTGTTCCTGTGCGTCAAGAACGGCCAGCAGGCGTTCATTGGACCAGCGGTTCGGGGCTGGGGGTTGTTGCTCTTGCGCGCCTTCGCAGCTAAGCAGAATGGTGGCGACGAAGACGAAACGACATGCGGTCATCGACCACGAAGGTCGGCAGTTCTGCTGATCAGCTCGCTGGAACCCGGACGTGTATTGGGTCAACTTTGCGCGGCGATGATCAAGATTCCCGCAAGATTGTTCAAAGAATGAATGATGAAGGATGGCCAGACCGATCCGGTCCTGTACCGCACCATTCCGAGTATGAGCGCGAGCGGAAGCATGACCAGCAGGACCAAAACACTGTACTGCAGGTGTACAAGGAGAAAAAGAACGCTGGTAACAACAACCGCGACGTTGCTGTTGAACTCTGCTTCGAGTTTGGAGAACATCAAACCCCGAAAGATCAACTCCTCGAAAAGTGGCACGAGAACGCCGATGGCGATGATGGTCACGTACGTGGAGTCCAGACTCGAGGTGAGTAGGCGCTCCATCATCCCACTCCTCAAGTCAGGGAATGATCGCTCCAGCGCACTGCTGATCACACCAAGCAGGAAGGCCAACCCGAGCCAGGGAATGAATGGCTTTAGCGAGAATGACCGAAGCGCCAACGGTTGAAGCGACCGCCTGTTCGAGAAATAAGTGCCGGTCACAAGGACCGTCAGCCCCGCGAGGGTACCCCAGACCAATGGCCATCCGGCCAGCGGGAGGTCCAACAGATGGATCGTTCGCTCGCCATCGATAGTGATCACCCCCTTGTCCATGTCGAGGGTCCGCTTCGCTACACCGTAAGGAGGCAAGAGTGACCTGAAGACCAGGAATACTGCCAGGAGTTGCTGGATCGCAATGGCCCATCCGCAGATCCAGTAAGCGATGAAAATCCTGATCCCCTTGAGCAGATAGCCATCGCGGTTCGTTGCACCGAAATATCCCATGACGGTCCAAGTGCTATTTCCCGAGATCGATCGCCGACTTCTTCATGGACAAATTGGTCGCGTCCCAACCGAAGTAACGCATTGGACCCAGCAGGGCCATCGTGGCGGTGGCCTCATCGCTGTTGCCGATGAAAGGTATGTTGTCCGGCAGTAGTTCGAACAGGCCCAGCGTGGGACCCAAGAGAAAGAGCACTGAGAGGACCCCAACGCGGGCGACTAGGGTCTCCTCGCTTCCTTCACCTCCCTTCCCTACCTTACCTGAGTACGGATCCAATATCACCGACCGAGCATAACACGCTCTTGACCAAAGGTCAAGTCGCTATCACTTGGGAATGGTCTGTTCCACACATCTGCAACGCGGGCTGCCGCTGGCGTTCATGTAACAGCAGGAATAATAACCACTCCCGCAGCCCACCGAACAGTTCATACCATTTACAGTTTGAGAACAATTCGTTGAACCTGGTCCGCCGGAGGCGCAACCGCCAACTGCGGGGGCCGGATCCGGTGCAGGATCCCTGACCTGAAGGAGTCCGGCTACATCCCAGCCAGAACCCGACGTGCTTGTGGACTTCGATAGATCCCATCCGTTAGGGTCGTTCAATTCCGATAAGCCTTTCACGGCCAACACTACTTTCTGTTCCAAACTGGTCGCGCCATCGATCACGTAAGACCAGGCTTTCCCTTTATCGTCCGTACAGTCCAGTTGCTTACCGCCGGGTACGAGTGTTGCCGATACGAACGAAGTCGGAAGATCAATTCCGGCCGGCACGCCCGATCTCCCAAACTCCACGAAGAGTAGCTCATGCGAGATCGTTCCTTGGTCTTTATGGAAAATGAGCAGGTGTGACGGGTCAGGTACAAGCACTTCCCAAACAGTTGCAAGGTTCGCACCGCTCTCTTCCGTTGACTTGGTTCGGGAAACGACCCCATCCGAACAATCTGCCACCGTGACCGATACCAGTACTGCCAGCATCATGGGTCCCAAGAAATTTCTCATGACGTTATGGGTTTGATCTTGTGCGTGCAGTTGGTCGCGCAGCCTCCAATGCACTGTTACTCCTTCTTACCGAAGTCGATCGCGGTCTTCTTCATGAACAAATTGGTCACGTCCCAGCCGAAGTAGCGCAGGGCACCCAGCAGGACCATCGTGGCGGTGGCCTCATCGATGTTGCCGACGAACGGGATGTTGTCCGGCAATAGTTCGAAAAGGCCCAGTGTGGGATTCAAGAGATAGAGCGCCGAGAGAACCCCGGCCAACGCGACAAGGAAGCGTTTCATGGTCGTGAAGGTATGCGCGGGGTATCTTCGGCTCCCCGATGGAACCCGTCCGTATTGCCCTTCTTGCCGCGCTGGTCATTTCGCCCGCGATGCTTTCCGCGCAACTCCAATCCGATGCCGACGCATTGGACCAGATGCGCTACGATGTGAAATACCTCTCCAGCGATCTGCTCGAAGGGCGTGAAGCCGGAACCCCCGGCGAAAAGCTTGCTGCAGATTACGTGGCGGCCAAATTCGGCAACGTGGGTTTGATGCCTTACGGCGATAGCGCCAGCTATCTACAGGCCTTCACCTTCCAAGCCGAACCGTTCCTCGGGCCGGCGAATTCGCTGCAGATCGGTCGTTCACAACTGAAGCTGGAGGAAGCCTACGGCGTATTGCCCTTCTCGGCACCCGGCCTGGCGCGAGGCAAGCTGTTGAAGGCCGGCTTCGGGATCGACGCACCGGCGTTGGGCCGCGCGGATTATTCGGGGCTGGATGTGCAAGGTCGCGTAGTCGCCCTGCTCATCGGTTCGCCGGATGGGATCCATCCGCACAGCAAGTTCCTCGCCCACCACGACCTGCAGTTGCGCGCTGAAAAAGCCGCGGAGCTCGGTGCCATCGGGGTCGTCTTCTACAACGATGACAAGGACACCGAGGAGCCCTCGTTCCATCTTTCCGCCAAGACCAAGACCTGCTCCATACCGGTCGTCTACTTGAAAGGCGATCGACACATCGACCTTGCCATCGACAACAATCCAGTGGTGATCAACGTGGACATGCAACGCCAACAGCGCACGGCCTACAACGTCGTGGGTCTGCTCGATCATGGCAAAGACAATGTGGTGGTGATCGGCGCACACTTCGATCATCTCGGTTGGGGTGATGAAGGCTCATTGCATCGCGGGGAAAAGGCCATCCACAACGGCGCGGACGACAATGCGAGCGGCGTGGCGGTGATGCTCCAGTTGGCGCGGGATCTTCTGGAAATGGACCAGTCACGCGCGAACGATTACCTCTTCATTGCTTTCAGTGGCGAGGAGAAGGGCCTCTTCGGTTCGAACCACTGGACCAAACATCCCACCCTGCCGATCGAGCAATTGAACTACATGATCAACCTGGACATGGTGGGCCGCTTGGACACCACCAACGTCATCGGCATCAACGGGGTCGGCACATCACCCACATGGGCCGAAGTGGACCGTGTTCTTGTCGGTAACCTGAACGTGAAGACCACGTCCAGCGGCATCGGTCCCAGCGATCACACGAGCTTCTATCTGAAGAACGTCCCGGCGATCCACTTCTTCACGGGCACCCACGGCGATTACCACAAGCCGAGCGACGACGAGGAGAAGATCAACTACGACGGTATGTTGCGCGTGACCCGTTACATCGAGTCGTTGATCACCACCCTGAACGATGATGGTAAGTTGGTGTTCACCAGGACGGCCGATGCGGATACCGCGAACACGCCGCGTTTCAAGGTCACGCTCGGCGTGGTGCCGGACTATCTCTACGACGGCAAGGGCATGCGCATCGATGGCGTCACCGATGGAAAGCCCGCATCCAAAGCCGGATTGCAGGTGGGCGATATCGTCGTGAAGCTCGGCGACATCGAGGTGACGGACATGATGGCCTACATGAAGGCCCTTTCTGCTTTTGAGAAGGGCGCGACGGCACCGATCACGGTCATACGGGAAGGAAAAGAGGTCAACGCTGAAGTCACGTTCTGATGGCTGCGCAACGCATCGCCGTGATCGGCGCCGGATCTTGGGGAACAGCCCTGGTGAAGCTGCTGACCGGCACCCAGGAAAAGGTGGGCTGGTGGGTGCGGAAGCCCGCAACGATCGCCCACATCAGCCAGTACGGCCACAATCCCGACTATATCAGTGCCGCACAGTTCGATGTGGGCCGGCTTGCGATGGACAGCGATATCCACGCCGTGGTGAAGAACGCCGATGTGCTCGTGATGGCCGTGCCCAGCGCCTTCTTCAAAGGGGCCATGGACCGGTTGGAAAAGCACGAGTTGGCAGGCAAGACCGTCTTCAGCGCGATCAAGGGTATCGTGCCTGAAACGAACCAGATCGTGGGCGAATACCTCTTCGCCCATTGGGGCGTCGCGGAGAACGACTTCGGTGTGATCTGCGGCCCATGCCATGCCGAGGAAGTGGCCATGGAGCGTTTGAGCTATCTTACCATTGCCGGTCGTGATGGGGCGAAGACCAAAGCCATGGGTGATGCATTGACCGGCCGCTCGCTGAAGACGACCTTGAGCGATGACATCTACGGCACCGAGTACGCCGCGATCCTCAAGAACGTGGTCGCTGTTTGTTCCGGGATCAGTGTTGGCCTTGGTTACGGGGACAACTTCCGGGCTGTGCTGGTGAGCCGGGCCATCCAGGAGATCGCGCGTTTCGTGAAAGCAGTGCATCCCATCGACCGCGACATCAACGAACCCGCATACCTGGGCGATCTGTTGGTGACCGCCTACTCCACCTTCAGCCGCAACCGTGAGTTCGGTACCATGGTGGGCAAGGGCTACAGTGTGAAGGCCGCGCAAATGGAGATGAACATGGTGGCCGAGGGCTACTATGCGGTGAAGTGCGTACACGAGATCAACGCCAAATTGGGTGTGGACATGCCGATCAGCGAGGCTACCTACCGCATGCTCTACGAGCGCATGTCCCCTGCGATGGAGATGCGATTGCTGAGCGACAAATTGTCGTGATGGGGCTTCTTCGTTTCCACTGGGATTTCTTCGGCCCCGATGCGTTGCCCACGGCTGAACACTTCCTGCGTCACCTCGATCAATTCTGCGCGCGGGAAGGCGTGAGCGGTCACCGGCATTGGACCACCGACCAGAAGGTGCGCGTGGTCGCGACGATGGAATGCGATGAGGAACACCTTGTCATCATCCGCGATGCACTGCGCCCGAAGCGCGCCGATCGCGTTCTGGATTGACGCTGCTTCAGGCGCGCACGATGCTCACGATGCCGCTGACGATCAGCAGGGCACCCACCGATCGGAAAAGCAGGAGCAACGTGGACGGCTTCCAGGTCTCCACGGCCTTGCGTCCGAGCTTCACCAATTGGAACAGGAGAATGATGGCACCGGTGAAGGCCCCGATGGAGAATGCGGCCAACTCCAATACACCCCTTCCGGTGATGCCGAAAGAGCCGATGGATAAGCGCACGCCGCACCAGAACAGGACCAACTGGGGATTCAGCAGGCCCAGTACCAGGCCCTTGCGCACACCACTGGCCTTGATCGGAACGGTCTCCATATCGAACTTCGGCTTGAACAGGAAGGCGAAATAGAGACCGATCACAATGAGCAGCGATCCCACGAGGATCGCAATGCCGGAATGGTCGAGCCCCATCCACTTCACGGCCCACGTGGCGAACTGGAAGGCCAGCGCCGCGTAGAGCAGCTCGGGCAATGCCCCTCCGATGGCCATGCGCCTGCCCGCGTCGCGACCGCGCTGGATCGTATGCGCCAGGACGGCCGTGTTCACGATACCCGCTTGTAACGAGCCGATGAAACTGGCCACGGTGGCGATCACGAAAAGGAGCAGTGCATCCACGGCTGCAAATTATCCAGTTCCCCGTGACAATATCACGCCGGCCGCTCGAACGGATCATACGAGCCTCCGCAGCACCTTTTCCTTGATGGCGGTATATGGCGGCTCTTGGAGCCCATGGTCCAGAAGAGTACTGGCATGTACAATTCCTTTGCGCGCACTGAACAGTTCGAACGTCCGACGGCCGTGATAACGGCCCATGCCACTGTTCCCGATGCCGCCAAAGGGAATATCGGGCGCGGCGAACTGCAACATGCAATGGTTGATGCATCCTCCGCCGAATGCGATACGCTCCCTGAAATACTGTTGCGCTCCACGGTCGTTGCTGAAGATGTAGGCCGCCAGCGGGAACGGGTTGCGCTGGGTGAGGGAGACCACTTCTTCTCGTTCGGTCCAGGGCATCACCGGAAGTACCGGCCCGAAGATCTCCTCATGCAGGACAGGACTGTTCGCGGGAACATCAAGCAATACCGTAGGGGCGATGTAGCGATCGACGGCATCGGATCGGCCACCGATGAACGTGCGTCCTTGGGCGAGGTATGCCTCAACCGTGGCGAAGCGCTTGTCGTTCACCAAGCGCGCATAATGCGGGCTCTGTTGGGGCTCTTCGCCGAAAGCGCGTTCCACGGAACGCCGGTAGGCGTCGAGGAATTCATCCATCACGGATGAGTGGACCAGCGCATGGTCCGTTGCGATGCATGTCTGACCCGCGTTGAAGTATTTGCTCCACGCGATCCGCTTGGCGGCCACCTTCACGGCCGATTTCCGGTCCACGATCGCGGGGCTTTTACCGCCCAGTTCCAGGGTCACCGGTGTCAGGTGTGGCGCAGCCAATGCAAGAATGCTTTTTCCGGCGTTCATGCTTCCGGTGAAGAAGACATGATCGAACCGGAAGTCCTTCATCAAGGTGGGCACTATCTCGCTGCCCTTGCCCTGGACGATCATCGCAAGTCCTGGGGGGAGGGCCGTTTGCACAATACGCCGCAACACCGCGGAGGTCGCTGGTACTTCCTGGCTCGGCTTCAACACCGCGCAGTTCCCTGCGGCAATGGCCCCCACCAAAGGGTCCAACAACAACAGTACGGGGTAGTTCCAAGGCGCGATGATGAGCACGACACCAAGTGGCTCGTGGTAAACGGTGCCCTCGGATAGTTGGATGGCGATCGGCGTATGCACGCGCTGTGGAGCCATCCATTCCTTCAAGCCTTCCAATGCGTGGTCGATCGCTGCAAGCACCAGACCTATGTCGCTCAAGTAGGCCTCGAAACGGGGCTTGCGCATGTCGGCATGCATGGCCGATAGAAGCTCCTCCTCGTGTTCCACGATGGCCTTGCGCAATGACCGTAGCGCTTCACAACGGCCGATATAGGCACGCGTTGAGCCGCTCTCGAAATGACGCCGAAGCTCGGCCAGGCGCCTCCCGATACCATCGGTCGTTGTTGTCGACATCCGTACCAAGGTAGTCGCAGGATCCCGACTACTGTTCCACCAGTTCGCTCAACCGCACAAGTGCGTATTGCGGTGAGCATTCGAAGAGATGCTTCAGGATGCCCATATGGCCCGCTCCGAACAGTACGAGGATGCGATCGTCCGGGGATGTCGTGATCTCCTGGATGTTCCGGAAGATGCGCAGGTTCCGATCGTACCAGTGCAAACTCAGGATATCGGCACCGCGATGATCGCTCAGTTCGAAGCCCCCGTGGAGGTAGGCCCCGAAACCCCGGTCCAGTGCATGGTCATCGTTCAACGCCAGGAACGACTCCAGGAGGGTATGATCACGTTCGAACAGGTCCTGCTGCTTGTACAGCTCCGTGTATCGCTGGGAGATCGCGTCCTCACCTCCCCAATCCCAGCCTGCGTAAAGCGAGTCCAGCCATGGCCTGTGCAGCAGACTGTCCGGACCCTCGTAGAGGTCGTTCATCAGGGGGTCCGCATCCACCGCATACAGCGTATCGATCCCGGCCATATCCATGATGCGGAAGCCGATCTGGTAGTACTCGTTCCGTCCAAGAGAGGTCCTTTCCGCCTTATGCGTGCGGTATTCGCTCATCAGCCAGCCGCCCTGTGTTTCCATGGCGATCTTGTTCGGGCGGAAACGCATGATCACACCGGCCAGTTCAGCCATTTCCTTCTGGCGTTGCGGCGAAAGCACGTCCACTTGATCGGACTCGGCTGTCTTGTGCGCATCCAGCCCGGGATACCCGAAGTGGAACGTGCCGACGAGCAGGACATGCGCCTGGGGACGGTCACCGACAAGGATCGCATCCGGGTCGAACCGCGCGCCATCCTGGGAGATCAGGGCAAGAGCGAACAGCGTGAACGAACATGCGAGCAGGCCTCGGATGGTCATGGTCCTTGTGTTGGATCTGAAAGATAATGCTGCGTGTTCAGGCTGCGAGGATGAAGTCCTCGCCTTCGATCAAACCACGATCGGTCAGGAATGCAGCGATCCGATCACCGGTCCCGCGCTGGCTGATGAACGAAATGACGAGGACCTCCCCGGGTCCGGGTACTTCGTCGTGTGCGATGAACGCGTAACCGTGCACTTCACGCCGCTTGACATCTGTGAATGCGTGGATCTTGACACCTTCTGCGGTGAGGAGCCGGGCGCGTTCCTGGCAGAGCTTGCTCGTGCCGGCGACGATCACCGGTCGGGTGGTCCCGTACTTCCGATCGATCCATTGCGCGATCCATTTCGCTTTCGTCGTAAAGAAGGCATCCACACTGTAGTTCGGGTGCGTGCGACTGAGGCGATGCGGATGATCGTTCCACGTGAGCAACGGCTCCTGTAGTTTGGCGAAGCGCACTCCGCGATGCATCCAACGGAGCCAGAGTTCGTGGTCCTCGGGGAGGGGGCTGCTATCGTAACCGCCATGGCGCGACACCAATTCCTTGCGGAAAAGGACCGTGGGATGGGCCAGCGGCGTATCGACGAAGCGCTTCACGTAGTGATCGTGCGGGGAAAGAATGGTGTTCTGCCAAGCCACGAACCAGGCCATGCCACTGCTCTTTTCTACGGTGGTCTCGAATCGCGTTCGCGTACCCAGCACCCCGATCTCGGGATGCGCTTCCATGAAGGAGACCTGTCGCTCGATGCGGTCGGGATGCGCGGTGTCATCGGCATCCATGCGTGCGATGTACCTGCCGCCGGCTGCCGCAAGCCCTGTATTGAGGGCGTGTGCAATACCGATGTTGGGTTCGTCGATGACACGAAGGCGGGAATCCCGCCGCGACCATTCACGTACGATCGTACCACTGCCATCCCGGCTTCCGTTGTCGATCAGCAGCAGTTCAAAGTCCGTTAAGGACTGCTGGACAATGCTGGCGATGGCCGTGTCAATGGTGGCCTCCGCATTCCTGAACGGGAGCAGTACCGAGATCGACGGAGGAGTGCTCATCCGGCGGTCGTCAGCGCTTTCAGGACGATATCGGCCTTTTTCGCACCGATCACCGCGATCACATCCTCGGCCATCGCCTCCTTGATGCCCTTGATCGAACCGAACCTCGTCAGGAGCTTCTTCGCCGTGCCAGGACCGATCCCGGGGATCTCCTCCAGGCCCGTGCGCACGATCCGTTTGCTCCGCCTGCCGCGATGGTGCGTGATGCCGAAGCGGTGTGCCTCGTTCCGCATGTGTTGGATCACCTTCAAACTGCTGCTGCGCTTGTCGATATGCAGCGGGTAAGGGTCGCCGGGGAAGTAGATCTCCTCCAACTTTTTGGCGATGCCGATCACCGCCACCTTTCCGCGCAAACCTAGTCGCTCCAGCGCGGAGACCGCAGCGCTCAGCTGTCCCTTCCCCCCATCAATGACAATGAGCTGGGGCAACGGCTCGCCCTCGGTCACCAGACGGCTGTAGCGGCGTTCAACAGCCTCTTCCATGCTGGCGAAATCATCAGGCCCCTCGACGGTCCGGATGTTGAAATGACGGTAGTCCTTCTTGCTCGGCTTGGCATCCTTGAACACCACGCAGGCACTCACCGGGTCGGTCCCTTGGGTATTGCTGTTGTCGAAACACTCGATATGCCGTGGCAGGTCGCCGAGGCGGAGATCCTCCTTCATCTGCTCCAGGATGCGCGTTGTAGCGCCTTCCGGATCCACGAGCGTCTCCTGCTTTTGTTTGTCCAGCATGAAGTAGCGCGCGTTCCGTTCGCATAGCTCCAGCAGCTTCTTCTTGTCGCCGATCTTCGGGATGATGAAAGAGAGACCGGGAACCTCGATCTCCGGATCGAAGGGTACGATGGCTTCGGGTGAAGTGCCGTGGTATCGCTGGCGCAATTCGGCGATCGCCAGTTGCAACATTTCCACATCCGTCTCCTCCAGGCGGCGTTTCAATTCGATCGTGATGCCGTGTACGACCGCGCCGTCGATGACACGCATGTAATTCACGTAGGTACTGCCGGGATCGCTGACCAATCCGTAGATGTCCACATCGCCGATATCCGGGTTCACCACGATGCTCTTCGCCCGGTAGTGCTCCAGGCGCTCGATGCGGCCGCGATAGTCTTCGGCGGCTTCGAACTCCAGCTTCTCCGCATGGGCATGCATCAGCGGTTTCATCACTTTCAACAGACCGGCGACACGCCCTTTCACGATCTCGCGGACCTCGGCCACCTTGGCGGCGTAATCGGCTTCGTCCTGCAGTCCTTCGCAAGGTCCTTTACAGTTGCCGATGTGGTATTCCAGGCACCGCTTGTACTTGCCGGCGGCGATGTTCTTGGGAGACAGGTCATAGCTGCAGGTGCGCAATTTGTACAGCTTGTGTACGAGTTGCAACACGGTCTTCATGGTGCGCACGCCGGCATAGGGACCGTAGTATTCGCTCCCGTCCTGTTCGGGATTGCGCATGCCCTCGACACGGGGGAAGTGTTCGTTGTGGATGCGGATGAACGGAAAGCTCTTGTCGTCGCGGAGCAGGATGTTGTAACGGGGCTGGTGCTCCTTGATCAGCGAATTCTCGAGCAGCAAAGCCTCGAATTCCGTAGGCACCAGGATCACACGCAGATCGACGATCTTGCGGACAAGCAGGTTGGTCTTCCCATCGAGGTGGTTCTTCGCGAAATAGCTGCTGACGCGATGCCGGAGGTCCTTGGCCTTGCCCACATAGAGGATCTTGCCGTCCGCATCGAAGAACTGGTACACTCCCGGGTGATGCGGGAGGAGGCGCACTTTCTCACGGACATCGAGCGGTTCCACGGTGCGAAGATCGGACCTGTGCAACACGTTCCTGCATGTACCTTGGCCACATGCAGTTCACAGCCACCCAGATCGCCCACCTTCTCCAGGGCACCGTTGAAGGAGATGCCAATGCCACCGTAAGCAAGCTCTCGAAGATCGAGGAGGGCGGGCCCGGGTCGCTTTCCTTCCTGGCCAATCCGGCCTATACGCAGTACGTGTACACCACAACGGCTTCGGTGGTGATCATCGGCAAGGACTTCCCGTTGACGGCTCCGGTGAAGACGACCCTGGTCCGTGTGGCCGATGCGCAAGGCGCCTTCGCCAAGGTCCTGGAGATGTACAATACCATCAAGCTGGACAAGAAGGGCGTTTCACCGCAAGCGTCGATCGCCGATACGGCTCAGCTCGGTACGAACTGTTACGTGGGCGCTCTGGCATTCATCGGCGAGAACGCACGCATCGGAAACAACGTGAAGATCTATCCGCAATGCTATGTCGGTGATAACGTGACCATCGCCGATGACACAACGCTCTTCGCGGGCGTGAAGATCTATTCGGATTGTGTGATCGGTGCCCGTGCGATCATCCACAGCGGTACTGTGATCGGTAGCGATGGGTTCCGATTCGCCACAGGTCCGGATGGTGGACAGAAGATCCCACAGATCGGGAACGTGGTGATCGAGGATGATGTGGAGATCGGTGCCAACTGCGCGATCGACCGTGCTACACTGGGCAGTACCATTCTGCGCAAGGGCGTCAAATTCGACAACCTCATCCACATCGCGCACAACGTGGAGGTGGGCGAGAACACCTACTACGCGGCCGGTGGAGTTGTGGCGGGTTCGACCAAGATCGGAAAGAACTGCATGTTCAGCGGCCAGGTGGGCATCATCGGCCACTTGAAGATCGCGGACGGTACGATCATCGCCGCACAAAGCGGCATCAGCAAGGACACCAAGGCAGGCGAGGCCTACATGGGCTCCCCGGCATGGGAGGCCAGCAAGTACCGGAAGAGCTACATCCACTTCCGCAACCTGGAGAAGATCGTGGAGCGGATCGGTAGACTGGAGAAGGGTGCTGGTTAGGGCAACTGTTCCGCCCGGGTGCCGGTGGGGATGATGCCACCGATCCCTTGCAGAATAATGTCGCGGTCGTTCGCCGCGCCGGTGTAAAGTACCCTGCCATCCAGGTTGATGTCCTCCCCGTAATACCCGCTCACGACGTTGGTGGGTACAATGCCACCGATGCGTGAAAGGATGGGATCACGGTCGTTGTTAGCGCCTGTGTACAGCAGATCACCATCCCCGTTGCTGTCGCCCGCCCACATCACGGAGATGCTACCGAGCGTCTTGCGCGCGTTGGTCCCGTAGGTGGTGACCGCAGGGTCACCAAGGTCCAAGGTCTGCACGGCGGCCCCGAACGCGCGCGTGGTGAAGGTCATCACCCCGAGGTGGTTGCGGTGCAATACGGAGATATAGTACGAGGCGCGGGGTGCGTTGGCGAAAACCAAAGGCCCCTTGCCGGATGCCATCACCACTTTGCCGTCCGCTTGGAGGATCGCCGGGACCTCCGCGATCACCTGTGTGTTGTCGCCGGCGTCACGTAGCTGAACGATGATCCAGTCCACCGGCTTGGAACCACCCGGACGTTGCGTCACCGAATTGTCCATGACGCCGCCCAGACCATAGGGGTCCGAGGCGGGCAGCAGGGCGTTGGTCAACAGGTCCGTCCGCATGGTGTTCACCACGGTGGGGCCTTGAAGGAATACCGTGAGGTCCAGTTCAACATCACCATCGATGTAGTCGAAGATGCCATCGCTATCACGGTCCACGCCCGCCCGGGTCTTGGTGTTCGGATGCACGATGGTCCATGTCAGGGGAGAGCTGCCGGTCTGCGCCGCCGCAACGAGCTGGGCATGGGTAACGAACGCAGCACCGTTCAGGTCGGGTTGGTAGTTATCGCTACCGGAGTAGAAGAACCCGCGTTGTTCACCGTTCCAAAGCCCCTTTACGATCATGGCGTACTCGGTCGGCTTGTCGTTCACGAGCGACTTCATGAAGGTGAGCTGCGTCGTGCTTCCGACAGCGCCGTTCAGTGTGTGACGCAGGCCCACGGCCGGCATGGCGTCCTGCACGGGATGGACACGGTCGAAGGCATGACTGGCCGGACTGTTCACCGGATCTATTCCGCCCGACCAGCTCAGCAGCTCGGGCTCGTAATCGCCGAAATAGTGCCCGGTGACCCCGGGGCTGTTGAACAGGGTCTCCATCACGCCATCGCTCATCAACCCGAAGCCGCTGGTGCATTCGGTGGTGTTGTAGAAGAATCCGTTCTTCTTGTACACCGAGCGCAGGTCCGGCACCATGTTGGTGTTGTTGGTCATCACCACCTGGCCGTTCGTGGTGTTCGAACCGTTCCCCGGCAGGTGCCCTCGCCCGCTACCGGTCTGATGACAATGCGAACAGTTCACGTTAACGGCAACGAAAAGCTTCACCCCTGCGGTCGGCACGGTCTGGAAGGTGGTACCGGTGAAACGCACACGGTTCGGGTTGTTCATGCGCTCAACGGTCGATGCCACGGAAACCTCCGGTCGGAAGGTCCGGTATGGATTAGGGACATACCATGATGCGGCCAGAAAATCCGAGAACTCCTGCATGCCCAAAGCGTCGAGCGGATCCTCGGTCCCCTGTAGGTCGCGGAATGCCCCAGCGAAATCATGGAAGGTCTGCTTGTCGCCGCGCCAATGCAATTTGCCCACTCCTCGGTTGATGATGTCGATGAGGGATTGGGTGGTCTTCAATCCCTTCATCGGATGGAATGTCTTGTTCCCCGCAGCATCGTTCACGGTCACCATTTCACCGGAAGGGTTGCCCAGGTCCCAGGCCAGACGGTCCCATTTGCCGTCCACATGGCAGGAGCCGCAGGCGATCTGGCCATGGCCGCTGCCCGTGTGCGTGTTGTACAGGTGTTTGCGCCCGATCTTGATCACCGTGGGAGTGGGATCGAAGAAGGCCGTGCGCGCCACTTCCTTGTCGGTACCCATATCGATGGTGGAGATGGAACCATCGAACTTGTTGAGCACGTAGACACGGTTCCGGGCATCATCCACGACCAGGCCTGTAGGGCCCTCGCCCACATCGATCGGATCCGGAACGGTACGTGCTCCCGTGCTTCCGATGGTGATCACGTTGTTGGAACCCATGCCGGTGATGTATGCCTTGCTGCCGTCGGCTTTCCAGGCGATGCCGCGTGGATCCCCCACGGACCGCTTGCGGTCGGCCGGTGCCGAAGCGTGCGTGGTGTAGTTGATGTGCGGGTTCAGATCGGTGCGCGTCACACTCCCCGCGCCGAGAAAACGCGATACGTTCACCGTAAGGAATTTGCCGCGCAGGTTCGGCTCGAAGCGTACTTCGTTCGTGGCGTCGGTTCCGATCACGTACACCTCACCACTTGGATGCACGGCCATGTTCATGAGGATGTTGCCGAGGGTCTGCTTATAGGTCACCCCTGCAGTGGTGGGATTGTTGGCGTTGATCATCGCCACATCGCGGTCGGGCATATCCCATCCGGCGACGCGCAGGGTGTTGGGCAGCCCGCCGGTCACGATGTTGGTCCAGTTGCGGCCGTTGGCGTCCATCCATTGTCCGGCCGCGTTCTTGCGCACCACCAGGCTGTTGTTGCCGGGAGGGGGCGGGTTGTTCGGGTTCATCGGCGGATCGAATCCCGTAGCGCCGGAGTTCGGCACGGGGACAAGGCCTCCGTAGGGACCAGCTGCGTTGGCCACCACGCTCGGGATGGTGGTGCAGGCCCCTGTTTGAACGGAGCAGAAACCACCAGCGTGGAACTGATTGCCGGGGATCACCGTGGTCCGGTTGCCGCTTTCGAAGAAGGCGCAGTACACGGTGCCCCCATCGGGGCTCACGGCCAGGGCGCGAGGCTGCTCCCCTTTCAACAACACTTGCGTGGGTGCGGTGTTCAAGTTCGCCAGGTCGAACACCTGGATCATTTCCTGTTCGGCACAGCTCACGAAGGCCTTGGCCGGTGATCCAGCGAACACGACGTCGGACGGTTCGTTCTCCGTGGTGAGGCTGCGGATCGTGGCCTTCAGCGTCAGGTCCACGATACTGATCTCATCGCTGATCGTGTTCACCACCCAGGCCTCATTGTTCGTGCGCGCACGCACCGTGACCGGATCGACACCTACCGGGATCGAGGCCGAGTGCAACATTCCCGTCGCACTCAGCACGAACACCTCGAGCGAATTGTTGGCCGTATTCACGGCCAGCAGTTTCGTTCCATCCGGGGTCTTGTCGATCGGATGCACGTGGGCCGACTCGAAGTTGACGAAGTCGCTCAAGGGAACGGCCGCCTTGGCCATGACGGGAGGTGTTCCACGCTCCTCGGTAACGAATCCCGAAAGCACGACCAAACCCAGAAAGGACACAAGGGCGATGATGGTCTTGCGGTGGTGGTGCGTATGTGTCATGGCGGCGGTGGGTAGGACCTGACCGCTCGAACATCCGCATGCAGGCCGTGCAACAGCAGCAAGGAGGATCGAGCGGCTAGCTAAACTAATTCGCCCAATGGGCAAATGCAATCGACGGCGGGGCAGGGATGGTCGATCGGACGATCAGAAAACGATCAGTCTCGGCTCGCTCATCTCCTCCATCGCGTACTTCACGCCTTCGCGCCCCAAGCCGCTGTCCTTGATGCCGCCGTAGGGCATGCTGTCGATGCGGAAGCCGGGTACGTTGCCGATGATGATACCGCCCACTTCCAACTCGTCGTGTGCGCGTTTCATGTTCGCAACGGAATCGGTGAAGACGCCCGCCTGCAAGCCATAGGTGCTGTTGTTCACTTGTGCGATGGCTTCGCTGAAGTCGGCTACTTGTTCCAGTATGGCAACCGGGCCGAAGACCTCGGCACAGTTCACTTTCATGTCCCTCTTCGTTCCCGTCAGCAGTGTGGCCGCGTAGACATTGCGGGTGGCATCGACCGGCTCTCCGCCAGCGAGCAATTGCGCACCGCCTTCCACGGCTTCATCCACCCATGAAGCGATACGCTCGAAGTGGCCCTTGTCGATGATCGGTCCGACGGTGACGCTGGCATCGTTCGGATCGCCCGCCTTCAGCGCGGCATACTCCTTCACCAACAGATCACGGAATTGCGCGAAGACGCTCTTCACCACATAGATGCGCTGCGTGCTGATGCAGGTCTGCCCGGCGTACACGTTCGCGCCAACGGCCACGGTCTTCGCGGCAGCTGCCGGATCGACGCCTTCGTCGATGATCACCGCTGCGTTGCCGCCCAGCTCCAGCGCGAGCTTCTTCTTGCCGCAGATGTTCTTCAGGTGCCAGCCCACTTTGTCGCTTCCGGTGAAGCTGAGCATGGCCACGCGCTCATCCGTCACCAGTTTCTCGGCAACAGGAACGTTGCATGTAAGCACGCTGAAGGCGCCCATCGGCAAACCGCTCCACTCGATGAACCTGCCCAGCACCAGCGAGCAAAGCGGCGATTGTGGCGAAGGCTTCAGCACCACCGGGCAGCCTACTGCTATGGCGGGTGCCACTTTATGCAGCACCAGGTTCAGCGGGAAGTTGAAGGGGGTGATCGCCGCGATGACCCCGACTGGAAAGCGTTTGGTAAAGGCGGTTTTTCCGACGCCTCCGCCGAAGTCCATGGGTGTCATCTCTCCTGCGAAACGCAAGGCTTCAGCTGCAGCGGTGCGTAGCGTGGTGATGCTGCGTGCCACCTCGATCTGTGCAGCCATCCTCGGCTTGCCGGCTTCCGTCACGATAAGGTCCACGATCTCCAGTTCGTGCTGCGCGATCTTGTCGGCCAGTTGCTCGAGCACCTTGCTGCGCCCACCAGCGGTCATCGTCTTCAGTGCATCCCGGCTCGCATACGCTGCGGCGATGGCCTCTTCCATTTGCGCGGCGGTCGCGTTCGGGAGGCGGGCCATTTTGGTTCCCTTGTACTTATCGAGGACGGTATTGAACGTTCCGTCACCATCCTCGGACCACCTGCCATTGATGAAGTTGGCCGTGGGATACAATACGGGTGGTGCGGTGAGCGTGTGGGACATGGTGCGAAATTACGCGCCACTGAAGTGTGTGAAGAGGCCACGCATGAAGCGCGCCTGCCTGCTGCGAAGCTTCTGGGCGACCGGACCTTACTCGAACTTCTCCGGCCGCATCTGCGGGAAGAGCAGCACTTCCTGGATCGCAGGATTGTCCGTCAGTACCATCACGAGCCGGTCCATGCCGATACCGATACCGGAAGTGGGGGGCATTCCATATTCCAGGGCGCGCAGGAAATCCTGGTCGATGAACATGGCCTCGTCATCACCACGTTCCATCAAGGTCAATTGCTCTTCGAACCGTTCGCGCTGATCGATCGGGTCGTTCAGCTCGCTGTAGGCATTTCCCACCTCGAAGCCGGCCATGTACAATTCGAACCGCTCGGTCAAGCGGGGGTCATCGCGGTGCTTCTTACACAGCGGGCTCATCTCCAAGGGGAAATCCATCACGAACGTGGGCTGGATGAGACCGGGCTGCACCAGTGCACTGAAGAGCTCGTCTATCAACTTGCCTTTGCCCATGCTCGGTTCCACATGGATGCCGTTCGCGGCGCACAGCGAGCGCAACGCGGGTTCATCCATTTCCAGCACATCCTTGCCGGTCTTCTCCGCTATGGCACCGCACATGGTGACCCGTTGGAACGGTGCGCCGAGATCGAGCGCATTGCCGTTGAAGTGCGCCGTAGGTGATCCGTTCGCTGCGGTGGCGACGGCCTTGAACACGCCTTCGATGAAGTCCATCATCCAACGGTAGTCCTTGTACGCCACGTAGAGTTCCATGATGGTGAACTCCGGGTTGTGCGTACGGTCCATCCCTTCGTTGCGGAAGTTGCGGCTGAACTCGAATACGCCGTCCAGGCCGCCCACGATGAGCCGCTTGAGGTAGAGCTCGTTCGCGATGCGCAGGTAGAAGGGCACGTCCAATGCGTTGTGATGCGTGGCGAAAGGACGCGCGGCCGCACCGCCGGGGATCGGCTGCAACACCGGCGTATCCACTTCCACATAGCCGGCCTCCTGGAAAGCCGCACGCATGGCATTGAAGATGCGCGTGCGCTTCAGGAAGGTCTCCTTCACATCCGGGTTCACGATCAGGTCCACGTAACGCATGCGGTAGCGCTGCTCCGGGTCCATGAAGGCATCGTGCACGTTGCCCTGCTCGTCGGTCTTTACAACAGGCAGGGGCCGCAATGATTTGGCGAGGACCGTCAACTCCTTCACGTGCAGCGTCAACTCGCCCGTCTGTGTGCGGAACATGAAGCCTTTCACACCGATGAAGTCGCCGAGGTGCAGCAGTTTCTTGAAGACCTCATTGTACAGCGTTTTGTCCTCTCCCGGCGCGATCTCGTCACGGTTGATGTAGATCTGCTGGTCCGCGCTGCCGTCCCGAAGCACGGCGAAGCTCGCTTTGCCCATGACGCGCACGCTCATAAGGCGGCCGGCCAGGGAGACATCGGCCACGGGCTGCTGCCCTTCCGGATGTGCGGCGACGTCCTTGAACAGTTCCTTTACCTGCTGCGCGGTATGGCTCACAGGATATTGTGCGGCAGGAAAGGGGTCGATGCCGAGCGCACGCAGCTTCTGCAATGCTTCTCGGCGGACGAGTTCTTGATCGGAAAGGACGTGTGACATGGCGTTCCCTTGAATGGGCGGCGAAGATACCCGGCTTACATTTGTGGGACCATGGGTAAGTTGCAGGACAAGCGGATCGAACTGGCGAAGCGTGTGCTGGAGACGACCGATGAAGTGACACTGAACATCGTTGCCGCAGCATTGAACGACCCCAAACCGTACTCACTTCCGGAATCTGAGATCAAGGCGTTCGAGGATTACATGGAGCGATATGAGCGAGGGGAGGTGAAGCCCAAAGAATGGAGCGCGGTCAGGCGCAAGGTCACTCGCCGGACACCGCGATGAAAAGGGCCATTCTCCTCGCCGATGCGGCTGAGGATGACATCGAAGAGGCTTCCATTTGGTACTCGATACGGTCCCGTGAACTGGAGCGGCGCTATCGATACGCACTATCCACCACCTTGGACTACCTGTCCGAACACCCCTTGGGTTCTACGCAGATACGTGGTCGCATTCGCCAATTCCCCGTTAAGGGCTTTCCGTTCGTTGTCCTCTTCGCGGTCTATCCGAAGGTGATCCTCGTCGGACGCGTGTTCCACACCCGCCAGGACCCCAAGCGCAAACTACGCACCTCGCGCTAACCCGAACAGCTCCGTTCGCGTATCACGCGCCTACTTTTGACCCCAGTACCAGATCAACACCATGCAACAGCTCATCGAAGCATTTCCCCGCCAACTGAAGGAAGCCCTGGAGATCGGCCGCAAAGCCACCCTGAAAGCCCCCGGAGGGCCATACAGCAACGTCGTAGTAACGGGATTGGGTGGAAGCGGCATCGGCGGCAAGATCGCCGCGCAACTCGCACACAAGGAGGCCAAGTGTCCTATCGAGGTCTACCACAACTACTACCTGCCCGGTTATGTGGACCACAAGAGCCTCGTGATCGCCTGCAGTTATAGCGGCAACACGGAGGAGACGATCGCTGCGATGGGGCAAGCCCTGGCGAAGGGCGCTCGAGTGGTGGTGGTGACCAGTGGTGGCAGCATGTTGGAGATGGCCAAAGCGAAAGGTCTCGATCACATCGTGATCCCCGGTGGCAACCCACCTCGTACCATGCTGGCCTACTCGTTGGTGCAACAGTTCTTCGTGCTGCATCACTTCGGCATCATCGGCGACGGGTTCGAAGGTGCCATCAAGGCCGCGGCCGACCTGTTGGAACGCGACAAGGAGGACATCAAGAAGGCCGCGATGGACCTCACCGAAAGGCTGGTCGGCAAACAGCTCGTGATCTACAGCGAGGCGAATACCGAAGCCGTTTGTATCCGCTTCCGCCAGCAGGTGAACGAGAACAGCAAAGTGCTCTGCTGGCACCACAGCATTCCCGAGATGAACCACAACGAGCTCGTGGGCTGGGCCGGTGCCGACAAGAACATCGCCGTAGTGATCTTCCGTCACAAGGAGGACCACGAGCGCACGCAGATGCGTATGGAGATCAACAAGGCGGTCTTCGAGAAGTACACATCGCACATCAACGAGGTGTGGAGCAAGGGCGATAGCGCTTTCGCACGCCAGTTGTACCTGATCAACCTGGGCGACTGGGTGAGCCTGTTCTGGGCCCAGAAGAAAGGCGTGGACCCGAGCGAGATCGCGGTGATCAATATGCTGAAGGGGAAGCTGGCCGAGGTGAAGTAATGCCTTAACGCAGAGTAGCGGAGGACGCTGAAGGGCGCTGAGTTCTGGTCGTTCTGGTGGCCTGAAAATGATACACAACGAACTCAGTGCGAAGATCATCGGCTGCGCGATTGAAGTCCATCGGGAGCTTGGGCCGGGGTTGTTGGAGTCGATCTATGAGGAGTGCTTGGTGCATGTGCTTCGTGAACAAGGTCTTAATGTGATCGTGCAGCAACGGGTCCCTCTCACTTTCCGAGGCCGGGTCCTGTCTACACCTTTGCGACTGGACATTCTGGTCGAAGACCTGATCATCGTCGAGGTGAAAGCGGTGGAAACCATCCACGACATCTTCCTGACCACCCTCCTCTCCTACCTGCGACTATCCGACAAGCGGCTCGGCCTGTTGATCAATTTCCACGAGTTGCGTTTGGTCGACGGTATCCGTCGCGTGGTGAATGGGCTGAAAGAACAGTAAGCAGAATATTCCTCGGCACCCACCGGTACTCATCCTCCGTGTTCGCGGGCCTCTGCTTCAAACCACCAGAAGCCCCATACTCTGCGTTCCTTTGCGCCCTCCGCGCCTCTGCGTTCTCCTATGAGACAAGTCCACTTTCAAGACCTCGGCCTGATCGACTATGCCACCGCCTGGGACTACCAGACCAAGCTGTTCCAAGCCACCATCGACCGGAAGATCGCCAACCGCAACCTGCCGGAAGATGAGCAAGTATTGACGGAGGACCATCTGCTTTTCTGCGAACACCCGCACGTCTACACCTTGGGCAAGAGCGGCAAACAAAGCCACCTCTTGTTGAACGAAGCGGGGATGCGCGAGAAAGGTGTGCAGTTCTTCCCCATCGATCGCGGCGGAGACATCACCTACCACGGGCCGGGGCAGATCGTAGGGTACCCGATCTTCGACATGGACCATCACTTCACGGACATCCATCGGTTCCTGCGGACCTTGGAGGAAGCAGTGATCGGAACGTTGGAGGCATACAACATCAAAGCCGGACGGATCGATGGCCTGACCGGTGTCTGGCTCGACTGGACCGATCCGATCAAGGCCCGGAAGATCTGTGCCTTCGGCATCCGTGCCAGCCGTTGGGTAACGATGCACGGTTTCGCATTCAACGTGAACACGGACCTCTCCTACTTCGAGAACATCGTGCCGTGCGGGATCACGGATAAAGGGGTGACGTGCATGGCGAAGGAACTCGGCGGGTTGGTGGACATCGAGGCGGTGAAGGACCGCTTGAAGCTGGAGTTGGCGGATCTCTTCGATGTGGGGTTGGTCGCTACCGAAATGGCACAACCTCCCCGTTGACCGTGCGCCTGCGATCGATCCTCGACTTCCTTGTCGTCACCGAAGTTGCCATACTCGTGACCAGTGCCGTGGGGTGGTACCCTCAACTGCCCGATCGTATCGTCATCCACCTCAATGCTCAAGGAGCACCCAATGGTTGGGCGCCGAAGAGCATACTGATCTGGGGCTTGCTCCCTGTGATAGGCGTGGTGCTCACGATCGGTCTCCAGGCCTTGGTCCGTTGGTTGGAAGGAACCGCTGCGTGCAACCCGGTGGGCATCAATATGCCACAACGCGAAGCGTTCCATGCCCTGCCCGAAGAAGGAAGACGCATGGCCCTCGCACCGGTCGCCACTTATCTGCGGTACACCACAGTACTCCTACTGGCCTTGTTCATATACATCGAGGAGGGACTCGGACGAGTCTCCACCGGCGCGTCCAGCACCTGGTCGTCGATCCCTGTATTCGTGTTCGTGCTGGCGGTGTTCGCGGGGATCCCATTCCTCCTCCGTTCCACGAACAAGGCCATTCACGCCTTCCGATCCGGCTACCCGAACGATCAGGGCGCCAGCACTTCGTCATAAAGTGCCCTGTACTTCGCGATGCTGTTGCCCCAGGTGTATTGGGATGCATGCCGCTTCGATCGTTCCGAATGCACGCCCTGATCATTCCCGAACGCCCTCAACCCCTTGACGATGGTGTCGGCCATCTCGGTCGGTCCGGGTGCATCAAAGTAGAAAGCGACATCGCCACCGATCTCCGGCAAACTCGTCGCGCGGCTCAGGAACACCGGCTTGCCAAGGAGCATCGCTTCGATCACGGGCAGGCCGAAACCTTCTGCGAGCGACGGGAAGAGGAATGCCTCGCAGTGTGAATAGAGCCGGAACTTTTCCTGCTCATCCACAGCACCGGGGAGATGAACGCGGTCGCCCAAACCGAGTTCCCGGACCTGTGACTTGATGCGTTCGCCGTATGCCGGATCGTTGTTGCCCGCGAGCACCAGGTCATGATCCGGGAAATGTGCCATCAGCGGCAACAAGGCATGGAAGTTCTTCTTCTCCTTGAACACGCCGAGCGAAAGGAAGTACGGGCGTCCACGATGTTCACTTGGCGATCCGGTCGGCACTTTCACCCCGTTGTGGATCACCTGCACATGTTTCCCGCGCAGGTCGACATGGCGCTCCAACTCCTTTCGTGTGAAGTGCGATATGGTCGTGACCGCTTCGGCCATGTGGATGTTGCGTTGCAACCGGCGCAGGTAGCGATCCGCCTTCGCAGGTTCCTTCTCCAGCAGGAAGTTCAGGTCATGAACGGTAAGGATCCATTTCGATCGCGGACCGGGCAGGAACGAAGGGAACTGGTGCAGGCTATGCCACAGGTCGTAGGGTCGGTTGAAAGCGGGCAGGTAACGCTTGCGCCAATTCGGCCGCTCGTACCGTGCTGTTCCGGAAAGCGATAAGCCCGGAGGTGCAAGAAAAGTGAAACGTTGATCGCCCGTCCCCGGCGCCTGCAGGGCCTCGGCGAAATTCACGGAGAACTGGCCCAACCCGGAATACAGGTCCTTGGCTTTCAGGATATCGACCAGGATCTCGGGCATCGTTGGCGTGCGACGGCTTTCGGCGGAGCCAACCTACGGTCGTCGCGGCGATGCTGCAAGTGCTGGTCGAAAGAGCCGGGTGCTGTTACTTTCGCTGCATGCGCTTTCTCCGGAAATTCCTGCTTTGGTCCGTCGGTATCCTGCTCGTGCTGATCGCCTTGGCCTACATCACCGGCAACGATCACCTGGTGCGTGGCGTGCAGAACACCTACTTGATCGGCCGCGGTTCACCGGAGATCGACGACCGCGACTTCTTTCCGTATGCGGCCATCCCGGCGGATGCCCCACAACCCTGGCCACAGGGAGCCCGCTATGGGAAACTGGCGCTCACGGCTGCCCAGGAACAAGAACTGAATGACCTCTATTCGGTCGGTTTCGCAGTGTTCCAGAACGACAGCTTGATCTTCGAACAATACTGGAACGGCTGGGATGCGGACAGTATCAGCAACAGTTTCAGCGTGGCAAAGAGCTATGTGAGCGTGCTCACCGGCATCGCCATGGGCGAGGGGAAGATCTCCAACGTGTTCCAACCAGTGGGTGACTTCCTGCCGGAGTTCAAAGAGGGCTGTTACGCGAAGATCAACCTGTACCATTTGCTCACCATGAGCACGGGATTGGATTGGAGCGAGAGCGGTGCCGACCCGTTCAGCGACAATGCCAAAGGTTACTATGGCAGCGATGTACGGAAGCTGAGCCTTTCACAACCATGCCGTGAAGAGCCCGGCAAGAAGTTGGACTACATCAGCGGCAGCACGCAGATCATGGCGGAGGTCTTGGAAGCCGCCTATGGCCGACCGTTGGATGAACTGGTGCGTGAAAAGATCTGGAAGCCGCTCGGTTGCGAGCACGAAGCTTATTGGGGCAAGGACCGTGAGGACGGCGACTTCAAGGCCTTCTGTTGCCTGTACGCCACGGCGCGCGACTTCGGGCGCATCGGTCAACTCTACCTGGACAGTGGCATGTGGCAGGGCGAACAGATCATCCCGCGCGAATACTGGAAGGCTTCCATCACACCAGCGGACCTCGACGATCGCGGCGAACCCAACGAGCGCTACGGCTACTACTGGTGGTTGGCGCAGATCGATGGAAAGCCGATCTACTACTGCAGGGGTTTCCATGGCGAGTATGTGGTCGTGATCCCGCACGAGGACCTCGTGTTCGTGCGCACCGGCATGAAGCGCGAAGAGGTGAACGATGCCGGCCATCCGAAAGATGTGTTCCAGTGGATCGCCATCGCTCGGGAACTGGCAGCACGATAACGGATATCGGCGATCTTTGCGTTCGACATGCGCAAGGACATCCATGCACCGAAAGTCGAAGGCATCGCCATGGCGGTGGTGCGCGAGCCGGATGAGGAAGGTGACGAGGGGTGGTTCGTGTACCTGATCAACCAGAATGACACGACCCTGGAGAACGTACTCGTAAGTTCTCGTGGTTATGGCGAATTGGAAGGCGAAAGCCGCAAGACCAGCGAACTAAGGCACTTCATCCAGGAACTCGGCCCAAAGAGCTGGGCGAAGATCGAACGCATCGTGGAGGATGTGTTCGCCTTGAGCAACCAGTACTGGCTGAGCTTCTACATCGGCAAGACGTTGCATGACAAGAAGTACATCTTCCTGGCCGGCAGCATCGAGGAGGGCAACTTCACCACGGTACCCTTGATGAACAAGCGCGGGGTGATGATCGAGTGATCCGTCCGCTCAGAACGGCCAGCGGTCCGCTTCCACTTCGAACCTCAAACTTGCACCCACCGGGACCGATCCGGCCAGCATGCGTGCCTGCACCACGTAGCGCCCGGGATCGACCGGTCGCTCCACGACCAATCCTTGGTAGTACGTGGCGCCGGAAGGGATATCGGTCTCCAGGGAGGAGAGCTCGGAGCTTTCCTGGTAAACGGTCCCATCCATACGGAACAGGGTGTACGAAAAGCGGAACGGGGCCCCATCCGCCGTAATGGAGGGCATGCGTAGATCGGTCGGGTTGTGGATCACGATCGGCACAACGGTGAACCGGTCCGGGAACATCCTGAAGGGTGTGCGCGGGCCCGATAAGCGTAGCTGGTCGAAATGGAAATCCGGCACCCACGTATTGGCGTGCGTGTATCCGGTATCCATCGGCAGGTCGAAATAGCGTGGGTCCAGGGATTGGAGACCGAACCAAAGCGGTGTCCAGGCCGGTCCGAGGAACTGCTGTTTGCGCGTACTGGCCGTATCGATCAAGGCCACGTCGTCGCTGGTGAACAATGTTGCAGCGTGCTCTGGCCCGTCCACCGCAGCGATCAGCGCGCTTTCCATGCCCAGGGCCCAATGCCCGAGGCCATATGCCCAAGGATAGTTGCTGAAGTGGACGATCGTCTTGCGCGACCCATGCGCAGCACGAAAATCGGTGAGCCGTTCGGCGTACGCGACCTTCTCCGAGAACCGATAGTGCGCGCGGTGGATCTGCAAAAGACCTAGCATGCAAACAAGGCCCATTGCGGCCGGGGCTATCAGAGCCGTCTTCCCGCCATGCTCAGGTAGGGAGGTGACGAAAAGCACCGCCCAGAACATGGTAATGACGGGGTAGTAGTTCTCGCAAATGATCGGAGAGGTATTGTCCCGGTCCACGATCAGGATCAGCGCGAGGAACCCGGCCGTGAAGATCATGGTCCAAACAAGCTTGAGCCATGCGCGTTGCAGGACGGCCAGCCCGCCGGCCAGCCCGATCAGCAGCAGGGCAGCCTTGAACTTGGTCCAAACGGACAGGAAATAGACCGTGCTGTTCAGTTCCCTCAGGTGCATCAAACCATTGAGCAGATCCTCCATCGCAGGCATGCGCTCCTCCTCATAGCTCGATGTGGCGAAGGCCTTGATACGCACAACGTACCAAGCCATCAGCACCAGGCCGACGAAGAACAACCGACGACGCCGTTGTGCATCAGTGCCGATGCCCTCGAAGACCAGGAGGAAGACCAAGGGAAAGACCAGGAGCTGGTGGAAGAACGATACCACGACGTTGAGCAACACGATACCGGCACACCATTTCCATAATGCCGCGCCCCCTTCGCTGGCGAGCATGCGAACGATCATCACCCACAGCAGTACCGACAACGACAAGCCTTGGTACAACTCACTGATCCCGTAGTAGAACATGTAGTGGAAACCCGCTGTGAGCACGATGGGGAGTGCCATGGCGGCACGTCCGTCCCTCCATTTCGTCGTAAGCAACAGGAAGACCAGCGCGTGGAGGGCGATGAAGGACAACGAGTAGGTCTTCAACACCGTATCCAACGCAACACCGGACCTTACAAGGGCCACGGGGACCAATTGCGCAAGCCACGAGCCATAGCGCCCCAGAACGCTCACCGGCTCCTCGCCATCGACCATCAGCCAGGAGAAGAAGGCGCTATCGAAACATGCGGTGCGTTCCAGGAAGTACCGCCAGGCGAACCATGCCAACACCCCGATCACGCACCAACCCAGGACCACGGTCCTTCGATCACGAGCGCTCCCGTGGGGCGGAACAGTACTTGCCTCGGCTTCTTCCATGTGGACCGCTTTCGGGGTCGGGCGTCTGGTCGTGGATCATCGCTGGACCCTTGCCCATCCCCGCACCAATAGTAACGATACATCGGGAACCTGCGGACGGTGGTGACTTTGGCCCAGCGATCCACCTATGGTACCATTGTGTTCGTATCTTGAACGAAGACACCGAACGACATGCGTTCCGACCACGCCCGTGACCTTTCCAAAGTCCTTTTCCTCGACATCGAGACCGTTCCACAGCAGTATGTCTGGAGCAAACTCGATCCGCGCACCGCGCAGCTCTTCAGCGACAAGACACGCTACGAGCAGGAGCGTAATGCGAAGTCTGCGGAGGAGATCTATGGCGAGAAGGGCGGGATCCTGGCCGAATTCGGCAAGATCATTTGCATCGGTGTGGGCAGCGTCCATAGGTCGGGAGAGAACATGGCGCTACGGGTAACCTCTTTCCAAGGTGATGATGAAGCCGCGATCCTGCGGCAGTTCGTGGAGCTCTTGAACAAGCACTACAACACGGACGACCATTGGTTGTGCGGCCATAACGGGAAGGAATTCGATTTCCCCTACATCGCGCGCCGTTGCGTCGTGCACCGTATAGCCCTGCCGCGTTTGTTGGATATCGGCGGCTTGAAGCCTTGGGAAGTGGGCCACCTGGATACCATGAACCTTTGGAGCTTCGGTGATCGCAAAGCCTATACCTCGCTGGCATTGCTCACCCATATTCTCGGCATTCCCACACCGAAGGATGACATCAGCGGTGCCGATGTGGCCCGGGTGTACTACGAGGAAAAAGGGCTGGACCGCATTGCCACCTACTGTAAGAAGGACGTGATCGCGACGACGCAACTCTTCCTGCGGTTGACCGGAAAGGAACCGATCGCGGAACCGTTCATCGCCCTTGTGTGATGATCATGTGACAGGACACCGCAGGAAGCTCTAGACTTGCATCGTGCCCCAACGACCACAACGCGCACTTTCCACCTCGTCCAGCTGGTTCCTGGCCCTTGCCGTGGTCATGCTGGCTTTTCTCCTGCAGTTCTATGGTCATGTGCTGCAAGCGCCGAACAGCGTTCTCCTGACCAGCGGTGGCGATGGCCTGAAGAACTACTTCACCTATGCCTGGCATATTGAACACGATGAGCACCTCCTGCACTACCGCGGGTCCGGCTATCCGTACGGCGAGCATGTGTTCTTCACGGACGGCCATCCGCTACTGAGCTGGGTGTTCCAATTGCTCCCCATCCTGGCGCCGTGGAAGATAGGCGTGCTGAACACGGTCCTGATCCTGGGTATCGCCGGCTGTGCGTTGTGCGTGTTCGTCCTGTTGCGTCGCTTTGGTCTCGCGCCTTGGGCGTGCTTCGTAGGGGCGTTCAGCATCACGCTGTTGCAACCTCAGATCCTCCGGCTGGGTGGCCACCTTTCGCTGGCGCATTGCTGGTTCATCCCCTTGACGTGGTACCTCCTGCTGCGGACACGTGCCTCGGATAGATGGCTCCGTGGCGCTATTTCGGTTTGCCTGGTCATCACAGCGGCATTCCTCACCCATCCGTACCTGGGGTTGATGAACACGATGTTCGTTGCCGGGTACTACGGCCTGCTCCTTGTGACGAAGCTGCGCAGCGTGGGTCGTCAAAAGCGGACCTGGTCAGAGCCCTTGATCATGGTGGTCGTTCCCTTGGCACTCTTCCTCTTATTGATGAACGGTAGCGATGTAAGCGCCGATCGACCGGCAACGCCTGGCGGTGCGGACATCTACGCTACGCGGTTCGTGAGTTTGATCGTGGCCTCCCAGGATCCTTTCGTCACCCCGCTCAGCGAATTCTTCCGGTATGAGCGACTGGAATGGGAGTCGCTCTGCTACCTCGGCCTTTCGTCGCTCCTCATCCTGGTCATGGCAGGTGCGGTGCAGGTGGACCGTTGGGCCGGTAGGTCGACGCGCCCGGCCCCGCAGGATGAACTGCCGTTGTACCTGGGGTCCGCCTTTCTCGTGCTCCTGTTCGCCATGGGCGAATGGCAACGTCTGCTCGGATACTCCATTCCCATGCTCGCGCAATTCCGGGGCACAGGTCGCTTCGCATGGGTGTTCTTCCATGTATGTACGGTGTTCTGCACCGTGCGGGTGTACCAGTACCTTTTTGCCGAAGGGCTTGCCAGGAAAGCTGTTGCAGTAGCGGCCTTCACCATCGTGATCGGCTTCTATGCTGTTGAAGGCTGGGCCTACCACCGGAACATCTCGAAAGCCTTTGGGCATTCCCCGGACATTCTGGACCGGCCCGATCCACAACAGGCGCAGTTGATCGAAGCAGCACGGAAGGTCGGGGCACAGGCCATCGTTCCGTTGCCGTACCTGCACGTCGGTTCCGAGCGCTATGTGAAAGGGGCGCCCGAGCCCTTGCAGGCCTTGTCCTTTCCGGTGGCTTACGGCTCCGCGCTACCGTTGATGGCGGGTATCACCAGCAGGGCTTCCCTAGGTCACACGCGGGATCTCCTCGCCATCACCTCGCCGCCGGCCTACACGAAGGACTTGGCGAAGGCCATTGCCGGATCCGCGCCCTTCGTCCTGTTGCGCAGCAACGATGAGTTGGACATGGATGAGCAGCAGTTGTGGGACCGCGGTAAACCGCTCTTCCAGAACGAAGCCGGGGCTTTACGTACGATCACCAGGGAATCCTTGTTCGCTTCGAACGCACAGCGACTCCAGGCGCAGTTCAACGCACAACGCTCGCAGATGCACCAGCGCGGGCCGTGGTGGTTCAGTACGCGGGACAGCCTGAGCGAGCCGCACCTGTTATCACAAACATTCACCGCAGGCGAGCACGACGTCGTTTCCGGCGTTGCACGCGACTACAATGGATTGAGGAGGTTCCTCCCGGGAGAACTGGACAGTGCGCTGACCTACGAGGCCAGTTTCCAGTTCGAAGCCGTGGACCCTGGTGCGGTGAACCTCTCCTTCATCCTGGAGCACACGCGGCCCGATGAGACGGACGGCGTATGGGAACTGCTCAGGAACATCCGCGCCATGCCGATGCAGGTGGAGGATGCCGCGATCGTGACGTTGAGGTTCCGGCCCATCCACCCGGACAGGGCGTACAAATTGTTGTTCAAGGGTCCGGATGCCTCCAATGACCGGTACAAGGTGACCAACTTCGTCCTACGGCCCTTGCAAGTGGATGCCTGGCGCGAAGGAGCTTGGAACGGCCAAGCGACACTGTTCTACAACAACGTGCCGCTCACTGTCGCAGGCCGCGGAACAGGACCTTCAGGAAATTCACGGATTCACGGGCAAGTACACGGTAGTTCATCCGACTGAAGCGGATGCCTTCATCCAGGCGGGCATCGATCGTTCGCACGAGCAGGTCCTTCCGTCGTGAGATGAGCATGACGAATTCCATGTCGAAGAGGAAGCGTTCGATCGTGGTGGCCATGAAGACCCTACGGCCCTTCTCATTGAACCCTTTGAGGCCGCATTGCGTGTCGCTTATCGGAAAACGCATGACGTTCCGGAGCACCCAACGGAAGGTCTTCGAGATCATGCGCCGCGTCAACGGAACGCGGTCGTAGTAATCGTCCTGCCGATAACCAAGAACGACATCGGCGCCTTCGAGCAAGGTGTTGCAGGCCCGGACCATGCTCGACACGGTGTAGGGAATGTCCACATCGGTGAAGAGGTAGATCGCGGCTCCACCCGCTTGCACACCGGTGCGCAGTGCAGTGCCTTTGCCTTTGTTCACGGCGTGGTCGATCCACCGCACCTCGCCAAGTAAGTTCCGTACGGCTTCTCGTTCGGCATCGCCCACTCCGCGTGTGGAGCCATCATTCACCAGCGTAAAGCCCAAGGCGACCCCTCCCAACTCGCGTTGCAGCACGCCCGCTCGTTCGATCAAACGGGCCGCCCACCCTTCCGGTGGGTTGTAGCAAGGAATAATGATCTGGATCCGTGCAGGATGCTCCATTCTATCTTCGGCCGGCCACGAAGGCATTGAAAAACAGGCCCAAAGGAACGGCAAGCTGTTGAGAAAGACCCAACATCCGGGATCGGACCGGCGGACACAAGGGCTGCTCGCGCTCTTCCTGTTCGTCGCTACCCTCCTGACCGCACTCCTGCATTGGGGGGGCGCACTGGACCAGTTCCTGCGTTTCCGTTCGGATAGCCTCGGATATTATCAATACCTGCCTGGCGTGTTCATCACACACGACCTGTACGAACTTCCGTGGTCGCAGCGACTGGAGAACGGACACACGCTGAACCTGTTCTGTATCGGTGTTTCCATCCTTCAGTTACCGTTCTTCTGCCTGGGGCATCTGGCTGCGACGCTATTGGGGAATGACGTAGATGGGTATTCAGCACCGTATGCAGTCGCCCAATTCGTCGGGGCGTCCTTCTACCTATCGGTCGCTGGCCTATTGCTCCATGGCGTCCTTCGACGGTCCTTCGACGGGAACATTCCGTGGGTGGCTGTCCTGTTGATGGTCGGTTGCAGCACCCTGTACTACTACACTTCGTACGAAGCTGGAATGTCGCATGGCTATTCCTTCTTCCTTGTAAGCGCACTTCTCTACTTGACTTGCTCGGTGGTCGATGATGCAAGGCCATGGCATCTGCTATTGCTCTTCCCTGTGTTGGGTTCGATCGTTCTGACCCGTCCATTGAACGGCGTCCTGGTACTTGTTCCGTTGCTTTGGGGTACAACGAATATCTCCGGGTTCCGGGAGCGCTTGGGCGTACTTTGGAAGTGGCCTTGGGCCACGTTGGTGGGTTGTGGCGTTGCTATCGCGATGACCCTGCCACAACTCGCCTACTGGCACGCGATAACCGGCCGTTGGGTACTGTTCACCTACGGGGTCAAGGAGGAGGGGTTCGACTTCTCCGCTCCACACTTGTTAGACGTGCTGATCAGCCACCAGAACGGTTGGTTCATTTACTCGCCCTTCATGGGTATGGTCATGTTGGCGTTGCTCTGGACGGCTTGGCGTGGTGATGCCGGTGCACGTGCCACATTGCTCGTCTGGGCCATTGCTTGGTACATCTATGGATCCTGGTGGGCGTGGTGGCTTGGCGGCGCTTACGGCTACAGGGGCTTCATCGAGTACTCGGCACTGCTGGTGGTACCCCTGGCCCACTTACTGGGATGGATACGTGGGCGGGGTGCGGTCCTGCGGACCGGGTTTGCCGTCGTGTGCGTGGTCTTCGCTTTCATGAACATCCGGATGAGCTACATCTACCATGCGCCGTGGGATGGTCCGGAGTGGACATGGCGCAGCTACTTCGACAAAGTGCAAGAGGCCTTCTTCATCTTCGGTCCATGAACACCGAACGTACTTGGATGCGCTGGCTTGAGCGTGCACTATTCCTGATCGGTGTGTTGCTCGTCATCCATCCCGTGGTGTCCTCCCGGTTCTTTTTTACCGTGGATGGCCCCGCTCACGCCTACAACGCATCCTTGCTACTGGACCTTTTCGACACCCCGTCGGAAGGACGGGCCTGGGAGGTCAATCCGGTACCCGTTCCGAACTGGACGGGACACGTTCTATTGGCCCTGCTACAACTCGTGCTTCAAGCGCCGGAGGCGCTCAAGGTGGTATACCTCTTGTGCTTGGTGGGGCTGCCGTTCGCTTTCCGTGCCGTTGTGAAAGATCACTCGAGCGGTCCTCCATGGGCCTCGTCCCTATCCCTTCCGATGGCAATGCACCTGCCTTTTGCCATGGGTTACCTCAACTTTGCGATCGGGATCGTTCTCTTCCTCTTGATCGTGCACCGGTGGGAGCGGCTCGTACGCACGTCGTTCGCGCAACGACAATGGTGGTATCTGGCCATACTCCTGTTGGTGCTGTACTTCTCGCATCTTGTGCCCTTCTTGTTCGCCCTGATCTGGTTGGGGCTTCAATGGTGTTATGCCGCGTTGGGTCCAGGTGCCCTGAATGGACACGCTCGAGGTTATTGGCTTCGCAAGGCCGGGCGCTTGGTGCTTTGCGCTCTTCCGGGATCGCTCTTCACCGCGGCCTATTTGCTTTCCGGCAGTTCGGACGGAGCCTCCCTCCTTGCTGAATGGGGCGCAGGGCCCGATCGGTGGTATATCCTATTCCTCCCCTTCCAGAATGCGGACGGGCCCAGCGAAGTGCTCATATGGAAGATGTTCCTATTCGCGGTCGGCGCGATCATCCTTGGCCTCTCCATGGATATCGGACCCCTTCCAAGGCAACATGCGAGCGGACCGCCGGTCTCATTACTGGTCCCGGTGGGCGCGTTCATGATCGCGACCGTTCTCTTCGCCACACTGCCGGACCGTTTTGGGAAGGGCGGGGATGTGTTGATCCGTATGACCCTGCTCATGCATCTGTGTGCTTTCATCGTGATCGCGCACTTGCCCATTCCACGCACCGTTGGTCTATCCGTTGCACTACTGGGATGCGGCATGGTGGTCCTCCAAGACCATGTCAGATCGGGCCTACACAAGGCGGGGGAAGAGCGGACAAGACAATGCTACGAGGCCTGCTCCAAGATCCCTGTGGGAAGCACGATCGTGACCGTTGCATTCCCGTGGACGGATGCGCACCTCGCCGAAATAGCCGCAGCCGATCGGCACGCGTTGCATCTTTCCAACTACGAGTTCATCAATCCACATTTCCCCTTGCGTTGGAAGCCGCTGGTCGCTGAACAGATGCGAATGCTCCCGAACGATCCACTGGACAGGCTGGGTGCATACTCGAATACGCGGGGAGCCTTGATCCGCGTAGCGGACCATATCATCGTGATGGGCGGAACACCGGTTGAGTTGGGTCCGGGGGCGATGTTCGATATGGAATGTGAATTGGAAAGATCCCACGTTCCCACATTCGCGAATAATACGTGCCGGATCTACTCCCGGCGTTAGCCGAGGCCGTATTTCACGATGCACCATATCGCACGGAAGCCGTCCTTCCAGCCGATCTTCTTGCCTTC
>DEQO01000054.1:0-19953 GCA_002360495.1 Flavobacteriales bacterium UBA3364 | reverse complement strand
AGGATGCGGTGCGGGTGGTGGCCCATGAAACGGGAACCGAAGACCACGTCGGCGAAGCCCTCTGTCACTGGACGCAACAGATCATTGTACTCGCGCGGATCATATTCGAGATCAGCGTCCTGCACGATCAGGTAATCACCCGTGGCCAGTTCGATCCCCTTGTGGATCGCTGCTCCCTTGCCCATGTTGCGCGGCTGCTGGTGGAAGCGGATCCCCATGGAAGGGTTGGCGGCCATGTATCGTTCGATAGCCTGCACCGTGCCATCCTTGGAACCATCGTTCACGATGATCACCTCCTTGCGGATGCCGTCCCGCAAGGTCACATCGCGCACCTTGTCGAGGATGAGATGGATCGTCCGCTCCTCGTTGTAGGCGGGAATGATGATGGAAAGTGTGTGTACGGCCATGAACGGCGGCGAAGATAGAAGCTACGGCCCGGCCCGACGGTCCGCCAAGAGCCTGCTCGCGATCTAAGGCACCGCCAGATGGTGCTTCACCACGACCTCCAGACCCTCAAGACGGAAGGACGACCCCGTGGTATTCCAGAAATAGAGTTTGCGGTGCACTCCTTTGGTCCGCGCCGGCACCCTGAACTCCAACGCGAACGGCCCCTCCGGCAGGTCCTTGTTCAGTTGACCGAGTTGACCGGTGCTGTCGTTCTCCGCCAAGGCCAGGATACCACCACCCGAATAACCGCCCTCCCAGTGGATCGTGCCCCGTACTTCCACGTCGGCATACCGCAGGCCGTTGGCCTCCAGCGGCAGGCCATCGATCTCCAGCGGAAAGGCATCACTTGCAAAACACCAACCATTGGAGCCCTCACATACCGTCGCATTCGACCGGTGCAACACGGGGATCGGGACGCCCGCCATTTGCCGATAGACGAACGCCGTATCGACCCGTGTCTCCCGATGGAGGAGGTCGTACACACGGGCCCTGCCGTGCTGACCGATCGGGCGTGTGAAGTACGGTTGCAGGACTTCCTTGTTCAACCAGCGCTCATCGACGACGACCACGTACTGCGCTCCGAGGCTTATACAACGCTCGAAGGTGGCGGCCTCCTCCATGTTGTACCCGTACTCCGTGAACCCCGGCTGATGCATCAGGTAGAGCGATGTGTTGATGGTGTAATCATCAGGCGACATCACCAGGTCCTGTGGCTGCACACCGATCGAGCGCAGGTACGGTGCAATGGTCCACAGCGGTTCCCAAACAGGGTTGACCATCGAGTTCCAGAATGCCGGTTCCTCGCAATGGTAGGTGGGCAGCAGGTCCTTGCGATCCATCTGGCTGGTCGGGTTGCTCCGCATGATCAGGTTGTTCCTCGCATAGGCAGCATTGTAGCCGAGGAAAAGGATGAAGGCCCACCGTACCCATCGGGCATTGAAGATCTCCGGGTGCGTCCTACGCAACCACCACAACCATGTGACAAGTGGCACCAGAAGTGTGATGATCGGATTGATGAAATAGTAATCGTGTCCATCAACGGCGTGGAACCAGCACAGGGTGTAGATGATGGTACCCAGAAGCAGCATGCCATTGAGCAAGGCGACCGGCAATGGCAGCTGGCGCACATGCAGCAGGAGCAGGACAATGGCCAGCCCGATCACCACGAGTACCGACGTGTCGAAGATCTGGAAGACGAGAATGGTCTTGGCAAAGTTCACGGCACGATCGATCTCCTCCGTGTTCATCTCCCAAATGGGCCAAAGGTTGTTGAAGGTGTAGCGCCCGTTGTGGAGGTTGTTGAACCGTTCAGCATGCACATACCAGGCCGCGACACCGCTAAGGGCGAGCGCCACGACAGCCCATCCAAAACCGGCGGCCGGGAATGCCTTGCGGAGCTCTCCAAGCAGTGAGGGCCGCAGTGTTGCAAGCGCGAACAAGGCCAGAAGGGCGACCAGGCTCATCCCCGCAGTCACTTTCAACAGGGTGGCCAGCGTAAAGGAGAAGATCGCAAGGACCCACCATCGCTTTGATCCGTCCTCTGCATGCCGCACGAAAAAGTACCAGCCGATCAGGGCAAGGTCGAATGCCGGAACATCCGTCAGGAAGCCGATGCTGTAATAGAGGAGGACCGGTGACGTGAACAGAAGGAGGGCAACGCCGATCGACCAGAAGTCGCTTTTGAGGATCCTTCGTAGCGTGAGGAACAACAGGTAGGAGGCAAGGAAATGGAAGAGCAAACCGAAGGCCCGGTAGACGAACTCGCTGGGCCCGGTGACTTTCCAGATCTGGCCCATGGTCCAATAGAGGATCGGGAACTCGCCGGCGCTCTTGCCGCTCGATCCACCGTCCGCTATGCGCGCGTGGACCACGGGACTGCCGAACGTGGCTTCTCCGGTGTAATAGTTCCATGTCAGTGATAAGCAATCACCTTGTCGCCAGATGTGCATGGGTAACGGGCGCAGATGCAGCACCCGGCCGTACTCATACAGCGCGCAGAACAAGGCGAAGCCGGCAATGAACAGCCAGCGGCCGCCGAGGATCCGATACAAGCGGCGCAAGGCGTTCATGGACTGGCCCGAGGGGTAATGGTCGCTATCACGCGCACAATGAACGGCCCGCGAAGATAGGTGCCGCCATTCCTCGATCACAAGGAGAGCATTGCCCTTGTGAGGACGGTCCTCCACGGTCAAGGAGCGGCCTCCGCTGGGCAGCCGGTTCAGAACGGGATCTTCCCGAAAATGGCTTCGATCAGGTTTCGACCGTAGGGCGCCCAATCCCACTCCCCTCCCCGGTAGCAGACATCGTAGTGGAGCATCGCGCGGTAATGGAGAAAGCAGAGCAGGGTCAATAACGGAAGGGCGCCATGCAGGATCGCCGGCCATCGCTGCTTGAGCGTGACGAACAAGGCCCAAAGTCCCAAAGCAAGGAACGGAACGTACTCCACCATGGGCCGTTGCCCATAACTGCATCCAAAATGCCAGGCATGCCAGGCCGAACAGGTATAGACCACTGCGGAGAACAGCGCCAGAAGCAACCATGCCATAGCAGACCTCCGCACCAAGAACAACGCTCCGATCGCGAGCGGGAGCAGAAAGAACATCGGCGCGTTCGGTAACAGTCCGTTCATGGGCGACATCAGCACTTCCTTCCACATCGGTGCCGCCCAATGCCTGAATCCCTCCTCCCCATAGGAGTATACCACCCACTGACCATGCACGAATTTCCAGTAGAGCAATTGCGGGAACACCACAACCGCGCCAATGACGAACTGTTCGACATAGAGCCGCTTCCATCGGAGCAAGGCCGGATGCGTCATGAAGAGCAAGCCGTACAAGGCGAGCACCGCGAGAACGTCCACGGGTCGGACAAGGACGATAAGCGCATTGGCGATCATGAAAAGCCAGCGCATGGAACGCCGCATCGGGGCACTGCCATCCGCGTGCAGCGCATACATGGAAAGGGCCACCAGGAAAAAGGCATACACATGGCAATATCCGGGGGACCGGAACGCGTAGTAGAACGAGTTGGTGCCGAACGCCACACAGCCCACCACCAATAGAGCGAGGCCCCATGTCTCCGGCCACCACCGTTGCAGCGTGAGAAAGAGGAAGAACAAACCAAGGGTCCAATAGAGGATCCCCGCGATCTCGATCGCACGGTGGTGCGTCCTGCTCCAACCATCCGTGGCGCCGAAACCCTCGATCGACTCGGCCACCAGGAAGAACGGCAGCTGCAGTACAGCCGTACCACAGGTATACTTGGTCACGATGCGATCCTTCTCGCGATCCAGGCGGAAGCCGTCGCCACCTTTGAAAACCATGCTATCACTTACCATGTTCGCTCGGAATCCATGGTGGAAGAATCCGGGGAGATAGCTGTAATAGCCTCCAGCATCGGCCCGAAGATCCGAATGCCAGTTGTCCAAGAAGATCTTGTTGTTATAGTCGACGGAGGCCCAGGCAAAGAAGAGGAAGGCCCCCACCCAGGCCAGGATGATCGGTCGGCTCGGGGCTATTGGAGCGGAGTCAGGTGCTTTGGTCACTTAACGTCCTGTAGTGGGCCCCGTGGGCCCGTTCTCAAATGCTCATCTCCTTCACGTCCTCACCTACCACAAGCCGCCCTTCCGTCTTGGATCTGATCTCCTCCACACTGACCCCCGGTGCTCGTTCGATCAGTTTGAATCCCTCCGGGGTCACGTCGAACACACCGAGGTCGCTCACGATCTTCTTCACACAGCCCACACCGGTGAGCGGCAACGTACACTTCTTCAAGAGCTTGCTTTCACCGGCCTTGTTGGTGTGCAGCATCACGACGATGATATTGTCGGCACTGGCGACAAGGTCCATGGCTCCGCCCATGCCCTTCACCATCTTGCCCGGGATCTTCCAGTTGGCGATGTCACCTGTATCGGTCACTTCCATGGCCCCGAGCACGGTGAGTTGCACGTGCTGCCCGCGGATCATGGCGAAGCTGGTGCTGCTATCGAAGATGCTGCTGCCATTGAGCAGTGTCACTGTCTGTTTGCCGGCATTGATCAGATCGGCATCCTCTTCTCCTTCAAAAGGGAACGGCCCCATGCCCAGTATCCCGTTCTCGCTTTGGAACACGACGTTGATCCCTTTGGGCACATAGTTCGCCACCAAGGTGGGGATACCGATACCCAGGTTCACGTAGTAGCCGTCCTTCAACTCGCGCGCAATACGTTGCGCCATTTGCTCTTTCGTAAGGCCCATGATCAGTTGCGTTTGCGTACCGTGCGTTGCTCGATGCGCTTCTCATACCCTTCCCCCTTGAAGATCCGGTTCACGAAGATGCCCGGCGTGTGGATCGCATCCGGGTCCAATTCCCCCGGCTCCACGATCTCCTCCACCTCGGCCACGGTGATCTTGCCCGCCATGGCCATCATCGGATTGAAGTTGCGTGCTGTCCGTTTGTAGATCAGGTTGCCGAAACGATCGCCTTTCCATGCTTTCACCAACGCGAAATCGGCGCGTAGCCAGTTCTCCAGCACGTACATCTTGCCATTGTACTCACGGGTCTCCTTGCCTTCGGCCACTTCGGTGCCATAACCCGCAGGGGTGTAGAAGGCCGGGATCCCTGCACCACCTGCACGGCAGCGTTCGGCCAGGGTTCCCTGTGGGATCAGGTCCACTTCCAATTCGCCGCTCAACATCTGGCGTTCGAACTCGGCGTTCTCACCCACGTAGCTGCTGATCATCTTCTTGATCTGTCGGGTCTTCAGCAGCAGGCCTAGACCGAAGTCGTCCACCCCGGCATTGTTGCTGATGCAGATAAGGCCTTTCACGCCTTTGCGCACCAAGGCCGAAATACTCTTCTCTGGAATGCCGCATAGGCCGAACCCGCCGACCATCAAGGTCATGTTGTCCTGGATGCCTTCAAGGGCCGCATCCGCGTTGGCCACGATCTTGTTCATGCCGTTGTGTAGAGCGACGAAGATAGACGCTTCAGGAACGGGAAAACGGAGCGGGCCGGAGCAACGGACCCGTGATCACCGCCGGTTACGGACGCATGTATCGACCAGCCGCCGGGCCACGGGCTGGTGGCGGCATTCAATTCCCCCAATCCGGCTTCTCCTCCGGCCCGCTCACCGCGCCCTTGTTGCGGCAGTTCGTTTCCACACCCAGGTCACCCTCCGGCCGTTCAAAATCCCCGGTGCCGATCTCCAGTTTCGGGTTGGCGTAGACCTTGTTCATGTAGTATCCGTAGATCGGTAGTGCCATGTTGGCCCCTTGTCCCTTGTCAGTGCTGCTGAAGCGGACACTGCGGTCATCGGCCCCGGTCCACACTCCGGTAACGAGATCCGGGGTGATCCCGATGAACCAGCCGTCGCTGTTGTTCTGCGTAGTTCCGGTCTTGCCCGCCGTCGGGAATTTGATGTTGCCGTATTTGGCGCGCGCGCCCCAGCCCATGCGCAAACGCATACCGGTACCCACGGTCTTGCCCGTGCTCTGGTTGTAAGCGCCATCGCACACGCCTTTCAACATATCGAGCATGATGTAGGCTGTGCGTTCGTCCAGTGCTTCGTACGTGTTCGGGGTCACATCGAACACGGTGTTGCCGTTCTTGTCCTCGATGCGGGTGAAGAGGATCGGTTCAATGTAAACGCCTTGGTTCGCGAAGCTTGAGAACGCCCCGGTCATTTCCATCAACGTCAGGTCGGCAACGCCCAGACAGAGCGAGGGCACCGGCTCCAACGGGCTCTTCACACCCATGTGGCGCGCAAGTACCGTGACCGCTTGTGGGCCGTATTGCTTCATCAGCCATGCGGTGACCGTGTTCATGGAATTTGCCAGTGCGAACTTCACGTTCACCATGCCGCCGTATACCGCATCACTGTTCTCCGGGCACCAATCGGGCTGCCCGGGAGGCATGTCGAAGCACACCTTCTGGTTCGGCAGTTCGCGACAGGGCTCCATGCCCTCACGGACCGCGGTGGCGTAAACGAACGGCTTGAACGTCGACCCTACTTGTCGGCGCGCTTGTTCCACATGGTCGTATTGGAAATGCTTGAAGTCGATGCCCCCGACCCATGCCTTGATGAATCCGGTGTGTGGATCCATGCTCAACAATCCGCTTTGCAGGAATGCCTTGTAGTAGCGGATGGAATCCATGGGGCTCATGGTCGTGTCGATCTCGCCCTTCCAGCTGAACACACGCATCGGGGTCGGCGTGTCGAACACCTTCGGGATGTCCTCCTCCTTCACCACCGGCCAATAGGTATCACACCCACCCAGGTCCGGTCGGCAGTGATAGTGCTTGGACCCTTCGTGCGTCACCTGCTCTATGTAGCGGACCGGCCTTTCGCAGTTCCCACATTGCTTCCCGGTGAGGACTTTGTACCGCACGCTCCGCTTCATCGCTGCGTCAAGGATACCGTCGATCTCCTCCTGGCTCACGCGGAAATCGAAAGGCCGGTTCTTCTTCTTGGCGATATCCTTGAAGAAGTCCGGTTGCAGCTCCGTGCCGAGATGCTCGCGCACCGCGAACTCGCCGTATTGCTGCATGTCCTTGTCGAGGGTCGTATAGATCTTCAACCCATCGGTGTAGATGTCGTAGGCCGATCCGTCCGACTTCGCATAGCGCAACGTGCCGTCCTTGTTGGTGGATGCAAGAAGGTCCTGCAGCTTGGCCCGCAGTACTTCGCGATAGTATGGCGCCGGACCTTCGGTGTGGTCCACGCGTTGGAACTTCAGCCCGAGCGGAAGTGCTTTCAACGAATCGTACTGCGCTGTGGTGATGAAGCCGTTGCGCCGCATCTGGTCCATCACCACCATCCGGCGGTGCATCACGGTATCCTGCCTGCTGGCGCGGTTCGGGTTGAAGAGCGCAGGGTTCTTCAGCATGCCCACCAACATGGCGGCTTCTTCCACTTTCAGTGAATCGGGTGTTGTGTTGAAGTAGACGCGCGCGGCGCTGTGGATCCCCACCGCCTGGTTGATCCAGTCGAAACGGTTCAAGTACATCGCGATGATCTCGTCCTTCGTGTACTGTCGTTCCAACCGCGCACTGATGATCCATTCCTGGAACTTCTGGAAGGTCCGCTTGAAGAAATTATCGGCCCGCTCCGTGAAGAGCATTTTGGCCAACTGCTGTGTGATCGTGCTCGCCCCGCCCTTCTTCCCGAGGAACACGGCAGCCCGCAAGGTGCCACGAACATCCACTCCACTATGCTGGCGGAACCGCTCATCCTCGGTGGCGATCAACGCCTGCACCACGTTGGGACTGATCTGCGCATAGTCCACCGGGATCCTGTTCTCCTTGTAGTACTGGCCCATCTGCGAGCCGTCGCTGAAGAGGATCGCGGTGGCAAGGTCGCTGCGCGGATTCTCCAGGTCCTCTGTACTGGGCAGGTCGCTGTTCGAAGCCAGCACCAACATGACCAATAATCCAAGGACGGGTGAAAGCACAATGCCCCACCAGAGCAGGCGGCGTTTACGCTTGGGCTGTGGATCCGGTGCGGTCATGGTCGGCGGCCGAAATTATCCGTTGTGGTGTGCGACGGTACCTGTGCCGGGGGAAGAGTTTTCCCGCCCGCGTCGGTGACAACACGCTTGGAGCCCACATCCGGTCTACTGTCTCGACCTTTCAACGCTGATCCCGACATCCAATACGCCGTCCAGTTTCCCGGTGCGCATGGCCTGTTCCAATGTGATGGCATAACGTCCGGAAGCGGGGAACCTATTGTTCAGCTTGTAAAGCACTTTCGCGCTGATCTCCGTGCGGCTGGCGAAAATGAAACCCGTCCCCTTGCCATACCACTGGCCGGAGGGGTCGGCCAGGAGGCACTCCACGGTATCGCGCGCCGTACGACCACCCGGCCCTTCCAGGTCCACGAACAAGAAAAGGTCGCTGAACGGATAATCACCTGTGTGCCGCACATCGATGTAGACATCGTGTTTGCTCACGGTATCGGAAATGTCGAAGGCGAACTCCGGCTTGAACGAGCGGTCCCATGATCCTTCCGGAACAGTGGTGTCGGCCTGGAACACGGGCGGTTCGGAACAGCCGGTAAGCAGCACGATCGGCAGCGCGCCAGCAAGAAGGATCCGGTTCACGCGACGGGTGGTTTGGGCGCTTCGCCACCGCCTCCGCCAGCAGGACGATCTCCCCCACCTCGGCGGCCGCGACCCCTGTTCCTCCGATTGCGGTCTCCGCCATGACCCTCTGGACGAGGTCCACGATCACCGCTCCCTTGCCCTTCTGGTCGTGGGCCTTGCTCCGGCCGTGGGCCACGTTCCGGGCGAGGGCCACGATCTCCACCTCCTCGTCCTTCCGGCCTTGGACCGCGTTCTGGACGTGGGCCACGATCACCTCTTCCCTGTCCTTCCGGGCGAGGGCCACGATCCTTTTGACCTTCTGGACGAGGACCTTGCTCGCGTTGTCCCTGTGATGCGCCGGCATTTTGCGGTCGGTCGCGTCGATCACGTCCACCACGGCCCCGTTTCTTGTTGCCGGACCTGCCCTTGCTATCGAAGCGGGTCAGGTCGTCCTGACCGACAACGTTCTCATAATCCGGGGTCTTCACCTTCTCTTCCGCCGGATCCACCATGTTCAGGTCCACTTCGGGCTCCACACCGGCCTTGTTCTGGGCGAGGATCTCGCGTACCGTATCGATCGGGAAACCGGCCATGATGAACGGCCCGCCCGGTTGCTTGAATCCGTACCACATCTTTCCCGTGAAGATGTCCGTTTTCAGGTGCGCACCGATGCCTTGCTGGGTCTTCAGTTTCGCGTTCGCCGAGGGATAGCTCTTGATCGCCTCGATGTACATGTCCAGCTCGTAGTTCAGGCAGCACTTCAACTTGCCGCATTGCCCTGCGAGCTTCTGTGGATTGAGCGCGAGTTGCTGGTACCGCGCCGCGCTGGTGGTCACGCTGCGGAAATCGGTGAGCCAGGTGCTGCAGCACAGTTCACGGCCGCAACTACCGATGCCACCGATGCGGCCCGCCTCCTGGCGGGACCCGATCTGTTTCATCTCCACACGCACCTTGAAGCGGTCGCTCATGGTACGTACGATGCCCCGGAAATCGATGCGGTCCTCGGCGGTGTAGTACACAACGGCTTTTGTGCCGTCTCCCTGGTACTCCACGTCCGTCACCTTCATGTCCAGCTTGGCATCGCGCACCATCTGGCGGCTGGCCAGCATGGTCCCATCCTCCTGTTTGCGGGCCTCGTGCCAACGGTCGATATCCTCTTGCGTCGACTTGCGCAGGACCTTTCGCAGATCAAAGGTCTCGCCGCTCACCTTCTTGCGCTCCATTTGGGCACGGACAAGCTCTCCGGTCAGGCTCACCATGCCGATGTCATGACCGGGAGCCGCATCAACGGTCACCAGATCGCCGGGCATCAATTGCAGGCCGGTATTCCGGTAGAAAGCCTTGCGGGTATTCTTGAAACGCACTTCCACACCATCGAACGGCTGTTGGCCGCCAGGAATGGGAACGCCGGTGAGCCAATCGAAAACGCCCAGCTTGTTGCAACCGCTGGTGCTGCAGTAGCCGTTGCTCTTGCACCCAGCTGGCTTCCCATCTGCACCACTACTACATCCTGTACACGCCATTTCCTTGTGCCTGTGCCCATTGACTCGGTTGGGCGAGGTGCGAAGATAGGCCGACCGGTCCAGCGACCGCGCTCAGGCGTTCACCGTAGCCCGTAACAACCCCATCATCCTGTAGCTCAGGTCGGTGAACAGGATCTTGGGGTTGGCGTTGCGTTCGATGTGCAGATGCGCGGTTTCAAGTTCGCGGCGGATCGGGTCCGCGTTGGCATGGTTCAGGAGCTTGCTGAAGTTCTGCACGAACTCCTGCTCCTGGCCCAGAACACGGACCAGTTCCGGAACGCTTTGCCACTGCAAAGCGCACTGGCGGATCAGGTACAAGCCATACCTCATCAACGATTTCTGCCGTTCGCGACCCAGTTTCTGGAAACCCTCTGCGAACTCCACCACGGCGCCGACTTCCCGCTTGTAGCACGAACGCAGCCAATCCCGGAAGAAGACGAAGAGCTCCTCTTCGCCCTTGTTCGCCATTTCCACCGCCTCCAGCAGATCGCCTTCACTGCGCAGGGCGATGGCCATGGATTCGTCGGCGCTCAATTCCGGGAACCGTTCCCGCAGGGCTTCGGCAAGGTCCGTTGGACGCAATGCAGGAACCTTGGTCAACTGCGCGCGGCTGAGGATCGTCGCCAACAACTGCTCCGCATCCGTGGAAACCAGCAGGAACACCGTGTTCGGCTCCGGCTCCTCCAGCACTTTCAACAGCTTGTTCGCCGCGGGGGCGTCCATCAGCTCTGGAAGCCAGATCAGCATCACTTTGAAACCGCCCATGAACGACCGCAGGCTCAACTTCCGTTGGATCTCCTGCGCGATGTCCACACCCATGCGCAACTGCTTGTTCTCGCTCTCCAACTGCTCGCGCCAGAGTTCCACGTCCAGATACGGTTCGGCCAACACCGACGTGCGCCATTGGGCCGTGAACGGCTCGCACACCTTCACCTTGTCCGTGAAGAAGATCGGGAACATCAAGTGCAGGTCGGGATGTTCGAGCTTGTTCATCTGCAGGCACGATGGGCATTGCCCACAGGAATCCGCAGCATCGCGCTCCTGACAGAAGAGGTACCGTGTATAGGCCAGTGCCATCGGCAGGTTGCCACCACCTCGCGACCCCATGAACAACTGCGCATGCGCTACACGCCCCTCTCGGATGTTGCCGATGAGCTTCGCCTTCAGCGTTGCGTGACCGATGACCTTTGAGAACAACACGAGGCGAAAGTTAGAATGCGTCGCGTGTTACGACGTTGGCGGTCGTGGGTTCAACCCCGGAGAACACGCAACACGCTGTCGTATACCCGCAACAACTGGACAGCAGGAGGTATTTTCGCGCCATGCTTACCATGACCTCCTTCGACTTCAACGGCAAGAAAGCGCTCGTGCGCGTGGACCTCAACGTTCCCCAGGACGCCAACGGCAAGGTGACCGACGACAGCCGTGCGCGCGCCATCGTACCCACGGTGACCAAGATCCTGAGCGATGGCGGAAGTGCGATCCTCATGAGCCACCTCGGTCGCCCGAAAGGCAAGGTGAATGCGGCGATGAGTTTGAAACCGGTGGCCGAACACCTCGCAATGCTGCTGGGCAAGCCTGTGCTATTCGCCACGGATTGTGTCGGTCCGGATGCAAAAGCAAAAGCCGCTGCATTGAAGTCCGGCGAAGTGTTGGTGTTGGAGAACCTGCGTTTCCATCCGGAAGAAGAAGCCGGCGACGAGGAGTTCAGCAAGACCCTGGGCCAGTTGGGTGACGTGTACGTGAACGATGCGTTCGGCACCGCCCACCGCGCACACGCCAGCACCACCATCGTGGCCAAATACTTCCCCGGAGCCAAGCTCTTCGGGAACCTGATGCAGGCCGAGATCGACAGCGTGGGGAAAGTGCTCGGCAATCCGCAACGCCCGCTGACAGCCATCATCGGTGGCAGCAAGGTGAGCAGCAAGATCGAGGTGCTGGAGAACCTGATCTCCAAATGCGACGAGGTGGTGGTCGGCGGTGGCATGGCCTTCACCTTCATCAAAGCACAAGGCGGGCAGGTGGGCACATCGCTCGTGGAGGACGATCAGCTGGAGACCGCACGAACGATCCTCGCAAGCGCCATGGACAAGGGTGTTCAGCTGCATCTACCGACCGATGCCGTTGTGGCCGATGCCTTCGCCGAGAACGCCAACACGGATGTCTGCTCCGCCAACGCCATCCCCGATGGCTGGATGGGCCTGGATATCGGTCCTGAAACGAGCAAGGCATTCGCAACTGTGGTGAAACGCAGCCGCACCTTGTTGTGGAACGGTCCCATGGGCGTGTTCGAAATGAAGCCCTTCCAGAAAGGCACGATCGCCATTGCCGAAGCCGTGGCCGATGCGACAGCGTACGGTGCATTTTCCCTTGTCGGTGGTGGTGATAGTGTTGCCGCTGTGAACCAGTTCGGCCTGGCCGACAAGATCAGCTACGTGAGCACGGGTGGTGGCGCCATGCTGGAATACTTGGAAGGGAAAGTGCTGCCGGGGATCGCTGCGGTGCAGGGGTGAAGCGTCGTCGTTCAGTGAACTCCTGCCAACAAACCCTATCTTTAGGTCGTCCCTCGGAAATAACGTGCAACAAGGCTGTTGATCCGAAGGGCATCACAAGCACCCATTCCCCTTGGCAGGATCATCAGGCACGTTCAACAAGCGCGAGAAGGAAAAGAAGCGCCAGCAGAAGCAGGAAGAGAAGAAGCTCCGTAAAGAAGAGCGCAAAGCGAACTCTACCGGCGGCGGCTTGGAGAACATGATGGCCTATGTGGACGAGAACGGGGTGATCACCAGTACGCCGCCGGATCCCAGCAAGCGCCGGGAGGTTTCCATCGACGAGATCGAGCTGGGCATTCCACGCCGGGAGAAGGAAGAAGAAACGCCGGACCACACGGGCCGCGTGGATTTCTTCGATACCTCGAAGGGGTTCGGCTTCATCAACGAGGACGGCACGCGCGAGCGGTATTTCGTACACATCAGCGGCATGATCGATGAAGTGAAGGAGGGGGACAAGGTGACCTTCGAGGTCGAGCGCGGCCCGAAAGGGTTGAACGCCGTGCGTGTTCGCAAAGGCTAGCATTCACTTCCGGTCGACGGTGCGTTCCGTGGATCACTCCACGAGGCCATCCACACCTTTTCCCAGTTCGTCCAAGGCGTGTTCCAACCATTTGGTCTGGCCCAAGGCCGGAACGATCAGCGGCGCGAAGGCTTTGACCGGGGCGTACAGGGTCGAGTCCGCGCAGGCCTGGGTCGATGGCAGGGCACCACTGGAAAAGCTGGCCAGCAGGTTGAGCGCGATGCTGAGCGTGAAGGCCTGACGCAACGCGCCGAAAAGCACACCGGCGACCTTGTTCGGCAAGCTCAATTGTGCAATGTCGATCAATGTGGTGAGAAAGCGCGCGAGCAGGTGCACACCGACCAGCACGATCAGGAAGGTGACGAGGAATGCAACAGCCGAGTTCTTCGTTCCCAACCCGATCGCGTCGGCCACACGCTCGCTGAAATGAATGCCTGCCCAGATGCCGAGCACCAGCGCCAGCAACGAGCACACTTCCACGATGAAGCCGCGTGAGAACCCTTTGATCGCAGCGAAAGCAACCAGGGCGACCAGCACCCAGTCCAACCAGTTCATGCGGTTGAAACTACGGCTTCAGGAATTGTTCGCGCTGATGTGCCGGAACTACATTCGTGCCCGCCGGAACAAGGCGTTGATCCTTCATCCCCCGAATCCGTGGACCTCGCATTCGAGAAACGCTGGCGCGATCTTGTCACTACACTCTCCAGGCGTTTCGATGCTGGTACGCTGGATTTGAATGCGATCCTTTTCCTGATCGGTGTCCAGGAGCTGGGCCAGCATGCGCGCGAATTCAAGAAGGACGAGAAGGTAGCGTTGATGCACATCGCCATCTGCGTGGTGCTGATGCCTTATGGATACTACAAGGAGCTGGGCCGCGATGCCGACGGCTGGCCGCATTTCGAACGGGCAAAGGAGCTTCCTCCCTTGGGACCCGAAGAACAGGAGCGCTTGATGAAAGAAGCCGTGCTCGGCTACTTCGAGACGGTTTGAGCCGTTAATCAGGGATACGCTCCATCGTAAGCGTCTCCTCGTTGGTCTCCTCCTCCAGGATCTTGATGATACCCTCTGCGTACAGGGTGTCCTTGAAGGTGAGTATGTCGAGCACCGCGAAGCCCGCCTGGCCCTGCTCGTAGAATCCCGAATAATCGAACTCGGCTTGCCCTTTTCCGTTGGTCATGGCTTCCTGACGAAGTCGGTTGGGGTCGGCCAAGGGGACCGTTGGGTTGGCGAACAAACGCACATATGCGCCCTCAACAGGATAACCATCCGCATCCTGTACGGTGATGATCGCCGTTGTGGGCTCCTCCTTGTTGCACGCAGAGGAAACGAAAGCGAGCACGGCGACCATCAGGGCGTTGGTAAGAACGCGTCGGAAGGTGGTTGTGGTCATTGGGCTACTTTTGGGGTCCTTGATGGACAGGGCCTTGGGAAGGATGTCAAATGTAAGCATGCGCATGATCCGAGGGCAATGGTCCCGCGCCATGGTCATGACCATCCTGTGCGGGCTGGGGTTGCCCAATGCGGCCAAGGCGCAGGAGCCAGCCCCCGGCAACTTCCGCCCGTTGGTGGAGATCCGGACCGTGCTGGGCACGATGGTGGTGGCCCTCTACAACGAGACCCCCCTGCATCGCGACCTCTTCCTGGCCAAGGTGGAAGCGGGGGACTATGACAGCCTGCTTTTCCACCGGGTGGTCCCTGGATTCGCTGTGGAGGGCGGGGATCCGGCCAGCAAGCACGCCGCCGCTGGACTCCAGTTGGGGCTTGACACCGACACGGTGGGGACCCCTCTGGAGGTGGTGCCGGGGCTCATCCACAAGAAAGGAGCATTGGCGGCCGCCCCCGCCGGCGATACTCCGGAAACGGCCCGGCGCTCACATGGCTCGCGGTTCTACATCGTCCAGGGCGTGCCTTACGACGCTACGGAACTGGCACAGGTGGCCGAACGGAACGCCCGCCATGGTACCCCCTTCGGCTATACCGAAGAGGACCGCCATACCTACGCGGAACTGGGTGGCCAGCCGCGATTGGATGGTGGCTACACGGTCTTCGGGGAGGTGGTGGAAGGCTTGGAAGTGATAGATGCCCTGATCAAGGAGCCGTGCAACCTGTGGGATCGTCCTTTGACGGATATTCGAATGTTCATGCGTGTACTGAAATGAGCTTGTTGGAACGCGTATCCGCCTTGGAGGCGGAAATGGCCAAGGCCAAGGCCAGGACGGCTGCTGAAGTGGAACAGTTCCGGGTGGCAATGCTCGGTCGCAACGGCGCCGTGACCGAGTTGTTCGACGCATTCAAAGAGGTGGCTTCGGAGGAGAAGCGACTCTTGGGCCAACGCCTCAATCAATTGAAGAAGGCCGCGCAGGCGCGCATCGATGAACTGAAGGCCGGGGTCCAGGAGAGCGGCCCCTCCAGTGGCCCCGCTATCGACCTGAGCGCTCCATCGCTGACCGAACCGACAGGCAGCCTCCATCCGATAACGATCGTTCGGCAGCGCATCGTGGACATCTTCGGCCGGATCGGCTACACGGTAAGCCAAGGTCCGGAGGTGGAGGACGACCGTCACAACTTCGGCGCCCTGAACTTTCCGCCAGACCATCCGGCCCGGGATATGCAGGACACCTTCTTCGTCCACCCCCCAGACCCCGCGCGCAAGGAGAACGGAGGAGGTCCGGATGGTGATCTTGCGTTGCGCACCCATACGAGCAGCGTGCAGGTCCGTGTGATGGAAGGTTCGAAGCTTCCCATTCGCACCATATCCCCCGGCCGTGTCTACCGGAACGAAGCGATCAGCGCGCGCGCGCATTGCATGTTCCACCAAGTGGAGGGGCTGTACGTGGACAAGGGTGTGAGCTTCGCGGACCTGAAGGGAACATTGGACTACTTCACCAAAAGCCTGTTCGGTCAGGATGTGAGCATTCGCATGCGGCCCAGCTACTTCCCGTTCACCGAACCGAGTGCCGAGGTGGACATGAGTTGCAGCATCTGTGGCGGTGCGGGCTGCCACATCTGTAAACACAGTGGCTGGGTGGAGATCATGGGCTGCGGCATGGTGGACCCCGCTGTGCTCGTGAATTGCAACATCGACCCGACGGAATACAGCGGCTTCGCATTCGGCATGGGCGTGGAGCGTATCGCGCAGTTGGTCTACCGCGTACCGGACCTGCGGATGTATTGGGAGAACGATGTGCGGTTCCTCGACCAGTTCACAGCTGGAACGTTCCGTAGTTGATCGATCCCATGCCCGAGGCCCTGCACACCGATGTCTGCGTCCTCGGCGGTGGGCCGGGCGGCTGTTCCGCGGCACTGCAACTGGCGCGGCTCGGAGTTCCTTCCGTGGTCGTGGAGAAGGCGGTCTTCCCCCGCGACAAAGTGTGTGGCGATGCGCTCAGTGGAAAAGTGATGCGCACGCTGGAACGGCTCGACCCGGACCTTGCCGCCACCGTTAAGCGCGATGCGCATTCGATGCCCAGTTGGGGTGTGACGTTCGTGGCCCCGAGCGGTCGTGCGCTACGTGTCCCCTTTTCGCGCAATACCGGTGTTGGCGAAGCCCCGGGAGTGATCCTGCCACGACAACGGTTCGATGACCTCCTGTTCCAACGAGCAAGGTCAACGGCGGGCATCTCCGTACTGGAGGGGTCGCCCGCGAGATCGTTCGAGCGACGAGCGGACGGCTGGCTGATCACCACGGGCGACGGTCGCGTGATCGAAGCACGGCTGATCATCGATGGCTCCGGAGCGAACTCACATTTCGCCAGGCACATCGCTGGTCTGCAAATGGAGCTACGTCATCATGCCGCTGGTGTGCGTGCTTACTACAACGGCGTAATGGACCTGGACCCGGAGGGTTTCATCGAACTCATCTTCCTGAAGGATCTCCTTCCCGGTTACTTGTGGGTCTTCCCTCTGCCCGGCGGCCGTGCGAACGTCGGGCTTGGTCTCCGGAGCGATGTGGTGAAAGCGCGCCACGCCGACCTGAAAGCACTTCTGACGCAATTGCTCGCGGCACATCCGCAGCTACGCGATCGATTCGCCGGAGCAACGTTGGAGGGCGGCATCCAGGGTATGGGGTTGCCGCTTGCCAGCAAGCGCCGGTCGATCAGTGGCGATGGATACCTGTTGATAGGTGATGCGGCCCATTTGATAGACCCGTTCACCGGCGAAGGCATCAGCCATGCGATGATCAGTGGTGTGTATGCTGCCGATATTGCCGCAGAAGCACTGTCGGAAAAGAACACGAGCGCTGCGCGACTGCTTGCCTACGACCAGCGCGTATGGAAACGCCTGGGCAAGGAACTCGCGATCAGCACGCGCTTGCAGCAGATGGCGAACCAGGCCTGGCTTTTCGACTTCGTGGTGGACCGCGCCAACAAGAACCCGGCGCTCGCCGATACGATCAGCAGCATGTTCACCGACCTTGACATGCGCGAGCGACTGAAGAAGCCCGGCTTCTACATGGATCTTCTCCTCGGGCGTGCCTCACGCCCCTGAACGGTCCTTTACTTCCGTTTCGCCACCACGAACCAATCCCATGGGAATGGCGCCTTCATCCACTTGGGCGGCGCATCGAATTCCGTGTTCCAAGGGTACTCCAGCTTCTCGATCGTTTCAACAATGAAGCCGCGATCGGCCAGTGAGGCTTCCAGTTCCTCGCGCAAGTAGTGTTTCGTGGGCACGCCATCGATATGGACGATCCCATGTTCCAGGCCCTTGCCGTTCAACGCGGCGGCAAGCTGGGCCTTCTTGGGGTCCATGCCGTCGCGCAAATTCCACTGTAGGTGACGATATGCCGTAAGCAAGGCGGAGTTCAACGAAGGCACGACAAGGAGCAAATGTCCGCCCTTCTTCACACTACGGCATGTACGATCGAAAAGCGGCTCGCGGACTTCCAGTGCGGCGTTCAACAATGTGTTGATGCAAAGCACCACATCGGCGGCCGGGTAACCGTTCTTGTCCTGTGACAGGTCGGCATGTACGTATGTGATGTTCGTGAGATCCGGGCATGCAGCTTCAGCTACCGCGAGGCATTGGCTGCTCACATCGACGGCATACACTTTCGAGAAGCGTTCCGCGAGAAGGGGCAGCGTACGCCCCACACCACAACCGAGATCGGTCGCAACGGCATCCGGGACGGCGAGCCGGTCCACCCAATGCTGGATGAAGCCCTTGGTGTCATTGGCCGGTACATTGAAGATCTCCTGCTCGAAAGTGTCCGCTACTCGGTCCCATGCGCGCTCGTTCATGCGAGGTACGTTTGTGCAGCCGCGCATGGAGCCCTCCCGTTCGAGGGTCGTGGGATCGATCGATGCGCGGCGGCTGGTTCGTCGGTCGAAGCAAGGTAGCCGCGTGCTCGATCGGCATCACGGCAAGGCGTGATGGTGTTTCCACGATCGTTTGTCAGCCAAGGGACCGGACCGATGGGGCGTCGTCGTCAATGGACGGGCATCACCACTACGCCGGGCTCAACTTCAGCATGTTGCTCATGCCTTGTTCCGCGATCGGCATGCTGGCCACGTTCACGAGCAGATCGCCTTTCTCCACGAGCTTCTTCGCGCGCAGGATATGCTTGATGTCCGCGATGGTGTGGTCGGTGCTCACGGTCTTGTCGTAGTACTGGGCACGCACGCCCCAGACCAGGTTGAGCATGTTAAGGATGGCCCGGTTGCTGGTGAAGGCGAAGATGTGCGCCTTGGGCCGCATACTGCTGATCTTGAAGGCGGTGTAGCCGCTGTGCGTCATGGTGACGATCGCTTTGATATCGATCCTCGAGGCCATTTGCACACTCGCCATGCAGATCACATCGGTCACCATCCGTTCATCCTTCTCCAGGTCCGGTTGCGGCACTTTGAACATCGTTTCGCTGGTCTCCATCTCCAGCAGGATCTTGTTCATGGCCTTCACGACATCCACCGGGTATTTGCCAACGCTGGTCTCGGCGCTGAGCATGACAGCATCGGCGTGATCGAGCACCGCGTTCGCCACATCGTTCACCTCGGCCCGCGTGGGTGTGATGTTGGAGATCATGCTCTCCATCATCTGTGTGGCAACGATGACCGGACGGTGGTGTACGAGGCAACGACGGATGATGTCCTTCTGCACCAATGGGACCTTTTCCATGGGGATCTCCACGCCCAGGTCACCACGGGCCACCATCAGCGCATCGCTCTCGCGGATGATCGCATCGATCTCCACCAACGCTTCGGGCTTCTCGATCTTGGCGATCACCCGGGCGTGCTTGTCCTGTGCCCGGATCATGTGTTTGAGCTCGATGATGTCCCTTGCACCACGTACGAAGCTGAGGCCGATCCAATCCACATCATGGTCCAGCGCGAACTGCAGGTCCTCCCGGTCCTTTTCGGTGAGACTGGGTAAACTGATCCTTGTGTTCGGCAGGTTCAGTCCCTTGTTCGCGCTGAGCGGTCCGCTGTTCAGCACCCGGGTGGTCACGGTACTGATACCATCGGTGGAGAGCACTTCCAGCCGCAACTTGCCATCATCGAGCAACACCAGCTCTCCCTTGGTCACGTCCTTCGGGAAGAGGCTGTAGCTCGTGCTCACCAGTCCGGGTCGCCCCTTGATAGGTTCGGTGGTGATCACCAGTTCGCTGCCTTCGACCAGGTCGATGGGACCGTTGGCCATTTCGCCAACGCGCATCTTGGGGCCCTGCAGGTCCGCCAGGATCGCGGTGCTGACACCCAGCTCCTGGTTCAGTTCGCGTATCGTGCGGATCAATTCGGCATAGAACTCGTAGCTCCCGTGGCTGAAATTGAGCCGGCACACGTCCATGCCATGCAGCATCATGTCGCGCAGGACTTCCTTGCTGGAGGAAGCGGGGCCGATGGTGGCGACGATCT
>DEQO01000093.1:712-38232 GCA_002360495.1 Flavobacteriales bacterium UBA3364 | reverse complement strand
CGCTGCTCAGAATGGGCTTCCTGCTCAACATTGTGCTGGACCTGGGCATGACCAACCACAACACGCGCCACGTGGCGCAGCACACGCAGTTGATGGGCAAGACCCTGAGCGGAGCACTGGGTGTACGCTTCCTGCTGGTGGTGCTCTATGCATTGATCACGGCCACCACCGGACTTGTACTCGGCTTCCGCGGTGCGGACATGGCGGTGCTGGGCTGGGTCATCGTGAACCAAGCCCTTGTCGCCACCATCCTCTACCTGCGCAGCAACATCGCCGGGGCACAGCGCTACCGGCGGGACAGTTTGCTCAGCGAGCTGGACCGTTTGCTGCTGATCGGCATGGTGGGCTGGTTGCTGTGGGGGCGCAACAGCGGCACGCCGTTCCGCATCGAGTGGTTCGTGTGGGCGCAGACCATCGCGTACGGTGTCACCGCTCTGGTCGCCTTGGGCTACCCTGTTCGGTACATGCGCTGCTTAGCCGCGGGCTACGCTCAGAGGGCGAGCCTCTGGGGGTGAAAGTGTTTACTTGCGCCTTCAACACGCGGTCCGAAGCATCCATTATCCGGGTTGACCGTCATTGAGGATCATGCTGTCCACTTCACTTCGCCGAACGCTGCTCGTTCTCTTTTTCCTCTCGGGGTTCGCGGCTTTGTTGTACCAGGTGGCATGGCAGCGTATGCTGGTGTTCTACACGGGGTCCGACACGGTCAGCATCAGCCTTATCGTAACGGCCTTCATGTCGGGCTTGGGCCTGGGCTATCTGGCGGGAGGGCGCATGGCCGATAAAGGCAGTCCCAGAAGGAACTTGTACCTCTTCATTCTGGCCGAACTGGGTATTCTGTTGTTCGCCGCATTCAGCAAGTTCATCCTCTACGATCTGTTGTACCTGCAAGGCCCAAGTGCCGAAGGCCACCCGCTGCTGCTGTACATCATGGTCTTCGGTGCCCTGCTGATCCCGACCTTCCTGATGGGTGTGTCGTTGCCCTTGCTTTCGCGCGCCTACCGTTTGGAGGGTGCGGGGGAGCAGGCCGCTTACATCAGCAAACTGTATTTCGTCAATACCCTCGGTGCTTCGTTGGGCGCACTGTTGACGGGCTTGTTCCTGGTGCGCATGCTCGGATACCAGCATGCCTTGTGGGTGGGTGTGGCTTGCAACGCCGTATGCGCCATTGGTGCGCTGGTCCTTGGCGCACGGACCAGGGACCTGGCAGGACCCGAAGCCGCGACACCGGCACGGGAGGCCCTTCCACGCATGCGCCTTTCGCGTCGTCTGCTCGCGTGGTGCGCCCAGTACTTCCTCTCCGGATTCGCGGCGCTGTCGTTGGAGCTGATCTGGTTCCGCGTCCTTGGGTCGCTCATCAAATCGGTTTCGATCACGTTCTCGATCCTGCTGGCCATCTACCTCGGCTCCATGGCCATCGGAACGGCAATTGGTGTGCGGTGGGCGAAAGGCAGGTCCAGCGCACAGTTGGAACGGTTCTTCCTTCGCACGCAGGCGTTGCTCTATGCCTATGTGGGTATTTCATTCCTGCTCCTGCTCGGTGCCGTCTTCCGTCTACATGCCCTGGATTTCCTGTGGGAGTATTTCAAGAGCTACGAGCCGGACCTCAGTTTGCGCATTGTGCTGCCGACGTACACAGCGGTACCGCTGTTCCTGATGTTCGTCCCCACCTTCCTCATGGGCTTGAGCTTCGCGGTGTCGCAGGCGCTGATCCAGGACCGGTTCGAGGAAGTGGGCCGCAAAGTGGGACTATTGCAGTTCGTGAACATCGTTGGTTCCGCACTGGGGGCCTGGTGCGTTACCTGGATCGGCTTCAACGTGCTGGGCACCGGTATGTTGGTGAAGTGCATTACCGCGCTCGCCTTGCTCTATCTCGTTGTGCTCCTGGTGCGCAGGTCGCAGCACTTCATCCTTACGGCATCGTGCTTCGTCGCAGTGCTCGTTGTGATCTTCGCTCTTCCGGCCAATACGGACTTCTGGCGGCGATTGAACGGGATCCAACAAGCGGATCGTTTCCTGTACGATGAGAACGAGTCCGGCCTCTCCATCGTCAAGCGAATGGAGGTGCATGGTCACCTTTCCGGTGTCGTCTTTGCCAACGGTCTTGGCCAAAGCAGCATGCCCTACCACCGGGACAATATCCACACGGCGTTGGGTGCGCTCCCGGTGCTCCTGCACCCGAAGCCGGTGGATGTGGCGGTGATAGGATTCGGCTCCGGCGGCACCTTGTATGGAACCGCCGCGCGGCTCGAAACAGAACGCCTGGTCTGCTTCGAGATCATGAGCAACCAGACCGATGTGATCGGCGCATATGCACGCCAGGCCGGTGATCGAGCAGTATCGGCCCTCCTCAGCGACCCCCGTCTGCACATGATCTTCCACGACGGCCGTTACCAGCTACGGTCCATGCCTGACGCGTATGATGTGATCGAGGCCGATGCGCTGAGGCCCAATTCCAGCTTCTCGGGCAATATCTACTCGAAGGAGTATTTCGAACTCCTGCGTGCGCGGCTGAAACCGGGCGGCATCGCCGTTTCCTGGTGCCCCACACCGCGGGTGTTCGAGACCATGCGGCAGGTATTCCCCTACCTGGCGGAGATGGATGGATTCATCGGCATCGGGAGCAACGAGCCGATCGAGATCGACTGGGAGGCCGTGGAACAGCGGGCATCCGCTCCGTTCACCCAAGCCCATTTTGCGCAGGCCGGGATCGATATCTCGGCGTTGCTTGCGGAGTACGAAGGGTCGTTCCATCCGGGTATCCCGGCCACGGATGGCACTGCGGAGATCAATACCGATCTCTTCCCGAGGGATGAATTCAACCTACCGTACCCCTGGCAATACCTGCGAAAGAAGTTGGGCCTTGCAGCGGTCGACACCACCCCCGGTCAAGAACGGGCCAGGTGAACACTCCTTCGCCCGGCGACGATCCTCCTTCCCAGAGCGATGAACGGTTTTTCCAGGAGGCGGGAACCCAGTGAACAGACCAGGAACAGCACCGCGAACGAGATCGCGGTGCAATAGACCATCGGTAGTTCGGACCGTTTCGCCAGTTGGTCCACCACGGCGAAATACAACCAGTTGTGGAAGAGGTATACCGGGTAGGTCAGGTCTGAAAGCCACCGCACGGCGCGCCCGGCATTCAGTTTCGACCGGACGGCCCATGCCACAAGGAAGATGACCAATGCAATGATGGCATGATGGTCCTCCTTCCAAAGGGGTTGATAGCGGGGCGTGAGCCAATAGAACTCCGCGTACACCAACGCGATGAAGCAGGCCAGCCATGTACCGGAGATCCCGCCCTTTTCATGGATGAACACCATGGAGCCGACCAGGAGCAATGGGAAGTACAGGTTGATCACCCCCGTTGCCGGCCAGTGGCCCCAACGCAGCGTGCCGGAGGTGAGCGGTGGTAGCAAGGCCAACAGCACCACGATCGCCGGAAAGATCCAGGGAGCCGCCATGGTCATGGTGATGCGGAGCCTCCTGGTCGCCCAGGAAAGCCCACCCATGAAGACGTAGAACATGATCTCGATCCTGAGCGTCCATTCCACCCCTCCCAACGAATAGGGCGTGGAATTGAGGTCCCCCAACAAGGTCAACTGCATCGCCAGGACCTGTGGTTCGGCCTGCATGCCTGTGATCAGGTGCGAGACCCACTGTGCAAGTACTGCGGCTATATAGAGCGGGTAGATCCGGAAGAAGCGTTTGATCGCAAATTCACCAGGCAGCTCCACCTGCAGTACACGCGTGATGATGTAGCCGGAAACCAGGAAGAACACAGCCACGCCTGCACCACCCAAATGCAGGAGGGGAAGGAGGATGCTTACGAGAGCGCGTACGGTGGCATGCTGCGTCCCGTCCTCTGCAAGTTGTGAAAGCGGTCGGTACAAGGCATGCCCTAACAGCACGCTCAGGAAGGCGAAAATGCGGAGGTGGTCGAGGAAGCCCAGCCGATCCTTGGTGATGGACGGATCGGTGTCTTGCCCGGCCACCTGGTCCACTGTGCGCATGATCTGACCGCTTGTTGCCAACCCCAAGGGCTGGGTGGACGAAATATCGTTGTTTTCCAACTCCCGCAGGGTCGCCACCTCAGGAGCGAGGCGGTGAATGTAGCGGCCCGGCCACCTCGTGCAAGTTTGGCCCGATGTTCGCGGCGAATTCCAACGCATGCGCATCCTGACCTTCTTTTCTTCACTTGGCCTGGTGGCCATGGCGAACGGACAATCCATTTCCGGCGGTGTGGGCGGTATCGGTAGTGGGGGTGGTGGTGGCCTCGGTAGTTGGCTCGCCGTCGAGCTGGTCAACGTGCTCATGAGCCCGGGGTCCTTCATGAACGACGAGCCCGTGGAGCACGCCCGCGACATCGAGACGCGCCTGCTCGGTGGTGCAGGATTCTCCTTGCAGGTACCGGAACTCACCGGACAGTCGGGATCGGCCAAATCCAGAGCGTACCCGTGGCCGGGGTTGCGCACCGAACTGGGCGCTTCCTTCACCTACCGTGACCGCGTGATGTTGAGCGTGAACGGTGGCTTGGGCCTGAGCGGCTACGCCATGCGCCTGGATACCATGGCCTACAGCATCTACCACGGCACCCGCAATGCAGAAGCACGGCTGGGCTGGCACACATTGCCACAGCGCAATGTTCCGCAGCAATGGTCCTTCGCCCTGGGGTACGGCTTCACCTTCCAACGTGCCGATGACAAAAGCACCGATCGCGACGGCTTCAACTCCCTTACCGTCGCACCGCAGCTCGCGCGTCCCTACCTCACCGCCGAGCTGGGTCGCTTCACCGCCACCGGGAGGGACCGTTACGAGATCTGCGTACGCTTCGTGAAGCACCTGCCACCAATGCCGGCTTGGACCAACACCAGCAGCTTCAATGGCACCACGGTCACCTCCGAGGCCAGCGACGACCACCTTGCCCTATTGATGCGTTATCACCTGGGGAGCAGGAAGGACTTGGAGCCCTTGCCTGTACACGACACGATCCGCGTACCGGCCGCGATGGATGCGCTGCCGACCATGGCCTGCAAACGCCAGCGCGTCACGCTGAAATTGTGGGATGACGCCGAGATGGACGGCGACACGGTGAGCGTGCTGCTGAACGGCGAGCCGGCACTGGTGCGCCACAACCTGGCGCACAAGCCCGTGAAGCTGCGCCTGGACCTGCACTACGGGCAGAACTGCGTGCAAGTGGTGGCCCACAACGAAGGACGTATCGCGCCGAACACCGCGCGCGGCATCATCCGCCGTGGCAAAGGCCGCGAAGTACTGCTGATCAAGACCGACCGCTCCAAGGGAGAGATGCTCTACTTGGTGAGGGGGTGAGGCTTGGGAACGCGCGTCACGCCGGAATGCGACGGAGGAGCATATCCGGCGTCCCACTAATGCCGCGTTGAAAGGCCATGGTGAGCCACTGGATAGTCCGCTGCCGCGTACTTGCGGTGTGACGACCGTGGATACGGCCCTGTTGTGCCATCTTCACCCCGCGAATGCAACGTTCCTTCCTCCTGAACCTCGCTTTGCTGCTGGTGCTGAACCTGCTGGTGAAGCCGTTCTACATCCTGGGCATCGATGCCGGGGTGCAGGATGCCGTGGGCAGCGCGGCCTATGGTACGTATGCGGCGTTGTTGAGCCTGGGCTTCCTGCTCAACATCATCCTGGACCTGGGCATGACCAACCACAACACGCGGCATATGGCACAGCACACGCACCTCATGGGGAAGACCCTGAGCGGCGCCCTTGGTGTGCGTTTCCTCTTGGTGTTGCTCTATGCGCTGATCACGGCGATCACGGGCTTCGTGCTCGGCTTCCGCGGAGCGCAGATGGCGGTGCTCGGTTGGATCATCTTCAACCAGGCCCTGGTGGCGACGATCCTCTACCTGCGCAGCAATATCGCCGGAGCTCAACGCTACAAGCAGGACAGTTTGTTGAGCGTGCTGGACCGTGTGCTGCTGATCGGCATGGTGGGCTGGTTGTTGTGGGGGCGCAGCAGTGATGTGCCTTTCCGCATCGAGTGGTTCGTGTGGGCGCAGACCATCGCGTACGGTGTCACCGCTCTGGTCGCCTTGGTGATGGTGCTGCGCATCGCGGAGGGCGTCCGGCTCGCGTGGCAGCCGGCCTTCGCGTGGGTGGTGGTGAAGCAGAGTTTCCCCTATGCCCTGCTGATCCTGCTGATGACCTTCTACTACCGCATCGATACGTTGATGCTGGAACGCATGCTGCCGGACGGTGATCTGCAGGCCGGGATCTACGCCCAAGGCTTCCGCTTCTTCGAGGCCTTCAACATGCTGGGCTATCTGATGGCGGGGCTATTGCTGCCCATGTTCAGCCGCCTGCTGGCGGAAGCGAAGAAGTCCGGCACTGCGGCGGCGGTGGACATACAACCCTTGGTGCTGCTGGCCATGCGCCTGGTGCTTACGGGCGCATTGGCCGTTGCGGTCTTCGGTATCGCGAACGCCCAAGGCATCATGGACCTGCGCTATTCGGAGAACACGACACTTTCAGCACCGGTCTTCGCGCTCTTGATCGGCTGTTTCGTTGCGGTGTGTACCACCTACGTCTTCGGGACCTTGCTCACGGCCGGTGGCAACCTGAAATACCTCAACTGGATGGCCGCCTGCGGGGCTTTGCTGAACATCGCCCTCAACCTGGTGCTCATCCCCCGAATGCAGGCGGAAGGGGCGGCGTGGGCCAGTTTGATCACCCAGTTGGTGACTGCATTGGCACAGATCGGTCTCGCAGCGAGCCTGTACGCTGTGCGGGTCCCCAACTCGCTTTGGATACGTTCTGCGATCTATGCCGCCGGGCTGGGCGGAACGGCGTTCCTGGCCTACCGTTCGGGCTTGGGACTGCTCCCCCAATTGCTGGTGTTCGCCGGTGGGGCGCTCATCCTATCCGTGGCCACGGGCATGCTGGGCAGAAAGGTCCTGCAAGAGGCGGTACTTCTGCGGCCGGGAACACGGGCTTAGCACGTATTGCGGATACACTTCACCCAAGCGGTCACGGCCACGGACCCATCCTTCGAACGCATTGTTCAGCATTTCTCCGTGCCTCTGTGCCTCTGTGGTGGAACGGCTTCCCCAGCCTCTTTCCACTGGGTCCGAAGGTGTACTTTAGGCCCTCTTTTTCCAGGAACACGCATGGAGCAAGGTAAACATGGAAAGGCCCTCGATTCGTTCGACCTGGTCCTCTTCCTTTGGGAACGTCGAACGCTCATTGGAGGCATAACGGCGCTCGGTGCGGTCGTCGGCGTGATCGTCGCCTTTGTGATCACCCCGCTCTACAAGAGCGAAGTGGTCATGTTCCCCGCGATCACCAACTCGGTGTCCAAGGCCTTGTTGAACGAGCAGTCCACGGGGCGTGATGATATCCTGGCCCTCGGTGATGAAGAGGACAGCGAACAGTTGCTCCAGATGTTGCACTCCGACAAGATCAGGGACCGTGTTACACAACGGTTCGACCTCATGGCCGTCTATGAGATCGATACCACGAGCAAGCAACGCAATACGGAATTGCAGGAAGCGTTCGCGGAACACATCACCTTCGAACGCACCAAGTACGCCAGTGTGCGTGTTCAGGTCCTGGACCCCGATCCCATGCGCGCCTCCGACATGGCCAACTACATCGCCGACCAGTTGGATTCCGTGTGGACAGAGATGGCCCGTGAGCGTGCGAGCAAGGGCTACCGGATCGTGGAAACGAAAGTAGCGGAGCTTACCGAGGAGATCCGCGTGATGACCGACAGCATGCGCGTGCTGCGCGAACTGGGCGTTCACGATTACCATACGCAGACCGAGCGCTACAATGAATACATGGGCGCGGCGATCGTGAAGGGCGACCAGCGCGCCATCCGCGAATTCGAGGAGCGCTTCAAGGTGCTCGCCAAATACGGCGGGCCGTACGTGACACTGCAGGACCGGTTGTTCAACGAGACCAAGCGGATGAGCGTGCTGCGCATGAAGTTGGAGCAAGCCCAGGCCGATATGGACAGCGATCTTCCGCACAAGTTCGTGGTGAACCGCGCCCAGCCTTCCGACAAGAAGTTCTCGCCGATACGATGGCTCGTCGTGGCCATCAGCACCGTTTCCGCCTTGTTGCTTTCGCTGCTCCTGATCGTGGTGCAGTCCAACGTCCGTAAGATCCGTGCAAGCCATGTCCAATAAACTCACCTTCGAGCGATTCGCGGCCATCGCCTACGAGAAGTGGCGCTTGTTCGCTGCCGTGGGCGGGGCTGCGGTGCTCTTTTCGGCCATCCTGAGCGGGCCCACCTTCATCAAGCCGCGTTTCCTGTCCAGTGCCACGGTGTATCCAGTGAACCTGAACAGCTACTCCATCGAGACCCGTACCGACCAGTTGCTCCAGTTGTTGCGCAGCAACAGCATCCGCGACAGCCTTATCAAGGAGTTCGACCTGGTCACCGCCTACGAAGTGGATACCACGGCGAATGCCGGCTACTTCGCCCTGTACAACGAGTTCCTGGACCGGGTGGAGATCGGCAAGACGCAGTACGAGTCGGTGATGATCGAGGTGACGGATGAGGATCCGGTGCGCGCCCGGGACATGGTGAACGCGATGCTGAAGCAGGTGAACCTGCTCGCGCGCCGCTTGCAGCGGGAGAAGTCCTACGAAGTGCTGACCATCGCCGAGCGGGCCCTCGCGCATGAACGTTACAAGTTGGATTCCATCGAACGCCGCCTGGACACCTTGCGCACCAACTCCGGTATGCTCGCCTATGAGACGCAGGCCAAGGAACTCACCAAGGGCTACGTGAAAATGTTGGGCTCCAGCACCAGCCAGGCGCAACGGGACAAGTTGCTGGGCATGATCAAGGACCTGGAGGAAAAGGGTGGTGAGTTCCACAAGCTCACCGAACTGAGCCGCATGTTCCGCGGCAACTACGACCGCCTCTTGACGCAGTACGAGAGCGTGATCAATGATGTGACCAAGGAGCTCACGTACACCAACACGATCGTGTATCCCGAGGTGAGCGATCGCAAGATCTATCCGGTGCGGTGGCTGATCGTCGCGTTGTCCACGGCCTCGGCGCTCTTCCTCTGTTTCCTGCTCGTCGTCTGGCGTGATCGGAGCGCCTGAGCCATGGTGGAGGCGATGAAGCGGAGTTGGCTGGTCCCGCTGGTCTGCGTGGTGTTCATCCTGGTGAACGCCATGCTCATGGCCCACCGGGCGTATTGGCTCAACCTGCTGCCCGTCGCGATGATCATCGGCTGGGCCATGGTGGCTTCCGTGGATCGCCTGCTGGTCTTTCTCGCATTCGCCACGCCGCTTTCCGTGAACCTCGAGGAGCTCGACCTGGGTGGCATCGGTGTAGCGTTGCCCACGGAGCCCATCATGGTGGGGCTCACGGTCCTCTTCCTCATCAAGCTGGCCCTGGAGAAAGGGCTGGTGGGCCAGCGCATCTGGCGGCATCCGATCACGGTGATCATCCTGGCACAGCTGGCGTGGATGGCGATCTGCATCCTGCCCAGCAGCATGCCCGTGGTTTCGCTCAAGTACGTCCTCGCACGCACCTGGTTCCTTACCACCATGTACTTCATGGTGACCCGCCTCTTCCAGGACACGCGCAACATCCACCGCTTCCTATGGGCCTACATCGCCGGCCTGGTGATCGTGGTGATCTACACCGTAGTGCGGCATGCGCAGCACGGCTTCGAGCAGGACCCCGCCCACTGGGTGATGAGCCCCTTCTTCAAGGACCATACGAGTTACGGCGCGATCCTCGCGTTCTTCCTGCCCTTTGCGCTGAGCGCCATTTCCTTCCCCGGATACTCACGCAGCGGCAAGGCCATGGCGGGCTTGCTGCTCGTGGTCCTCGTCGTGGGTCTTGTCTTCTCCTATACGCGTGCCGCCTGGGTCAGCTTGATCGGTGCGCTGGGCGTGTTCCTCGTGATCCGGTTGCGCATTCCTGCATGGGCGCTGCTTGTCACGCTGGTGGCCGCCGGTGGAGTGGTCCTGTACGAACAGGAACAGATCACCATTGCGCTGGAACGCAACCGTGAGGAATCATCGGACGACCTGGGGGAGCATGTGCAATCCATCTCCAACATCTCCAGCGATGCCTCCAACCTCGAGCGTATCAACCGCTGGAACTCGGCGCTTCGGATGTTCAAGGAGAAGCCCATCTTCGGCTGGGGACCGGGCACCTATATGTTCCAGTATGCACCGTTCCAGGCTGCCGAGGACCGCACCATCATCAGTACGAACTTCGGCATACAAGGCAACGCACACAGCGAATACCTCGGCCCCTTGTCGGAGCAGGGCGTATTCGGCATGGCGCTGATGGTGGCCTTGGTGCTGCTCACCACCGTGAAGGTGATCCGCCTGCATGCACGTATGCCGAAAGGAGAGGACAGGCGCCTGTTGCTCGCGACCTTCCTGGGTCTCGTGACCTACTACCTGCACGGCGCCCTCAACAACTTCCTCGATACCGACAAGGCCTCCGTGCCGTTCTGGGCCTTCACGGCGCTGGTGGTGCTGATGGATCTGAAGTATCCGAAAGAGGAGAAGGAGCTTGTGACCGTGTGAGCATGTGCCCATGGGCCCAAGTGAGCATGTGCCCATGTGCCCATGTGCTCATGCCCACATGTTCACTTGGGTACTCGTCCCTAGGCGAACCGGCAGGTGAGCAGCGCGATGTCGTCCAGGTAAGGCAGCCCATCCCGGTGCGCTTCGAACGACGCGATCACCGCAGCGTTCAGTGCTTTGGCGGATGAGGGACCGAGGGCGTTCAGGATCCTGGTGATCGGTGCGGTCTCGAACGAGTTGCCGTGCCTGTCCTCCTGTTCCACGAGACCATCGGTGTAGCACAGAAGTGTACTGTTCACCGGCAGGTCCACTTCACCGCTGCGCAGGAAGGGAAGCTTCGGCATCATGCCCAGGGCGATGCTGCCGTCGCGCAAGGGGGTGATGCCGTTGGCATGGTGCAGCAGCGGATCGTTGTGCCCGGCGTTCACGAAACGCATGCGCCGTGTGCGCAGGTCGATGATCCCGATGAAGAGCGTGATGAACCGCTCGCCACGTGCGTTCCGATGCACCTTGGAATTGAGGTCGTGGACCAGTTGCTCCAGGTCGGTGCTATGCGTTACCGCAGCGCTCAGGTGTGCCTGGAAGTTGCTCATCAGCAACGCGGCTGCGATACCCTTGCCGCTGACGTCCGCGACGCAGGCCACGTAGCGATCATCGCCCAGGGAGATCAAGTCGTAGTAGTCGCCGCCGACTTCGCTGTGGGGCTGGTACCAACCTGCGGCATCGATCAGCGCGGTATGCGGCAGGTCGTCGGGTACGAGCATGTTCTGCATCTCCGCCGCCAGTTCCAGCTCGCGTTTGCTGCGCACCTGGGCCAGCTCCTGCAAGGCCAGGCGACGGTTCTCCAAGGCGACCACCACCAGGTTCGTGAGCGTCTGGATGAAGTTGAGGTGCTTCACCGTGGGGCTTATGCGTTGCTCCTCTTCGTCGATATCGCCGATCAAGAGCAAGGCCAATGGTCTACCCTGGTGTTTGACAGGAACCACCACGTCGAAGGCACCCAGGCTGCCCGTGCTCTCGGAACCGATCACTTGGATGTCCGAATAGCTCGCGAAAGCCTTGTCGATGTCCATCACCACCGTGTCGAGATCGTTCCCGAAGGCGATGATGCGTTCCCACTTGTCCGTTCGCTCGAAGAGCATCAGTCGCGTGATACCGAGATCTTCGCGGATGATGCGTTCGTAGAGCTTCAACAGCGCATCGCGGTCCTCCGTGTTGTTGATCGCCTTGGTGACCTCCAACAGTGCCTTCAGCTGGAATTCCTTCAGGTCCAACCGCTCGATGATGCGCTCCAGCCGGGCCATCGTTCAGTCCTTCAGCTTCTTGAAAAGGTCAGGGAGACGGCTGGTCAACGCGATCTCGCGGAGCTTCTGCTTGGATTCCATGGCCGGCGATCCGAGGTAGCTCTTGCCGCCTTCCACACTGCTGATGAGCCCGCTCTGGCCCAGGATGATCGCGCCTTTGCCGACGCGCACCTTGCTGGGGATGCCCACCTGGCCCCACAGTGTAGCGCTGTCCTCGATCACAACGGCGCCGGCGATGGCCACGTGCGCGCAAATGAGGCAGTGCTGGCCGATCAATGTGTCGTGCCCCACCTGTACATGGTTGTCCAACTTCGTGCCTTTTCCGATGCGCGTGTCGGCGCTGACGCCTCGATCGATCGCACACAGCGCACCGATCTCGACATCGTCCTCGATCACGATGCTGCCACAGGGCACCATCTTGTCGTAGCCCGTAGGCCGCTTCTTGAAGTAGAAGGGATCGGCGCCCAGCACCGTATTCGCATGGATGATCACGCGGTCGCCGATCTCAGCGGGTCCGTAGATCACCACGCCGGGCATGATCCGGCAATCCTTGCCGATGCGCACTTCCGGACCGATCACCGCCGAAGGATGCACTTCCGTACCGGGACCGATCGCGGGGCCAGGTCCGTCCCACCCAAGGCGTGGGCTGAAATGCCGCACGAGCTTGTTGTAATCGCCGCAGGGATCGCTGCTCACGATGATGGCCTTGCCTTCAGGTACCTCCACCTCCTTGTCGATCAGGATGGTGGTGGCCGCGCTGTTCAGGGCCTTGGCGTAGTACTTCGGGTGGTCCACGTACACCAGGTCGCCCGCACCCACGCGGTTGATCTCGTTGAGGCCGGTGACGAGGCGCTCGGTATTGCCCCTGGCTGTAGCCCCGATCATGCGGGCCAGTTCGGCGGCGGTCTGTGGTGGATCGAGGCGCATGGTTGCGCCAAAGGTAACCGGGGCTCCCTTCGCTACCCTCGACCCAAGCGGAACGAAGAAGCCCCGCTTCGCAGCAGGGCTTCCTAAGGTTCTTGTCCCGGCTTACTTCTTCACCCGGTCCAGATATTCCCCGGTCTCGGTATCCACGCGCACCACGGTGCCGATGTCCACGAAGGAGGGAACGCTGATCTCTGCACCACCGGCGAGGGTAGCGGCCTTCATCACCTTGTTGCTGGTGTCGCCTTTCACGGCGTGCTCGGTGTAGGTCACCTCCAGCTCCACCACTTTCGGCGGGCGGGCGAAGATGGGCGTGTCGCTCTCGAAGCCGATCTGCACCACCATCTCCTCCTTCATGAAGCGCATGGCATCACCGAAGAGTTCGGCGGGCACGTACTTCTGCTCGAAGCTGCTTTGGTCCATGCACACCAGGTTCTCGCCCTCGCGATACAGGTATTGCAGTTCGTGGATCTCTACGCGCAATACATCGATGGTCTCGCCGGAGCGCCAGCGGTGCTCGTTGAGCTTGCCGTTGCGCAGGTTGCGCATCTTGCCCTGGTAGAATGCGCGCAGGTTGCCCGGCGTGCGGTGCTGCCATTCCATGATCTGGCAGATGTCGTTGTTGAAGCGGATGTAGGATCCGATGGTGATGTCGGCGGTGCTGGCCATGGGGAGTGTGTTCCGTTGAAAAGAGGCCGCGAAAGTAGGGTTTTCGGGCTTGGCGGGAATGGTTGTTGGCTGTCAGGTCGGGATCCTGCCGCCATTGCTCGTCGTGGCAGTGGGTTCCATCGGAAGACGTACAACGATCAACTGGCGACCACGGATACGGGTTCCTTCACCGCCCGGCATTGGACCACTCCACGGCAGCGTCATCCAACAGGACCGGCACGGTACCCGCATTCCACAGGTATACGCTAAGGCGCCTACCGGGGCCGACCGGGACATTGCGGTCGATGGACACGCGCCACCAATCATCGGCGCTGAAGACCATGTCAGTGGCTTCAACGGCTTCCCAATACACACTGCCAACGTCATCTTCCACGCTCACCACGAAGGAGACCTTGGCATCGACCGGCGCCCGCAACCACGCACTGCCCTTCACCAACAAGGGTCCGGGGATGCTGTCCAGCGCCAGCACGTACGGAGCGGAGTAGCCGCCAGCGTTCAGGATGGAAGCGTGGGTGCCGCCGTGGGCGAGGCTATCGGTCCGTGTCGCCGTTCTCCAAGGCCATTCGGGGCGTTCCGTCTCAAAGTCCAGGGAAGAGCCGCTTCCCCGACCGGTCGCTTCTTCACGCGTCTTCCCGAAGAGCCCTGCAGCGCTGATGGTTCCGCTGTCCTGGGTCGTCCGGACCAATTCCCATTCGATCGGCAACGCGTCCTTCACCATGGCTGGTTCGCTGCATTGGAAACGGATCGCGACGACCGCTTGCTCCACCACATCACTCTCCGGATGTTGGATGAAGGGCGCCACCCAGATGCCTTCAGCAGCCAGGTCCGGCACGAAGCGGTACGAGCGCGTGCTGCCATCCTCCAGCCGATAGAGCACGGTGTACAGCGCATCCTTGTAGATGAAGTCCTTCAAGCCGCGATAGAGCGTGCCGCTCACCTTCACTTTCGCGCGTAGGATGCCATCAGCCGCCTTGGGTACATCGATCCAGGTGTCCCATTTCGCATCGGCTTGGCCGATGATCCCGGCTTCGCCCAGTCGGTCAGCGGTCGATCGTTCCAGCACGGCGACCTTGTCGGTTCCCTCGGTCCACGTGTAGTGGTCCAACATCGCGATGATGGCCTGTGGTTCGTCGTTCAGCAGGTAGCGATCGTCAATACTTCCCATCCGTCCGCCCCAGCGGTCCGTGTTGAAATGCCAGAGGATGCGATCGGCCCCTTGACCTGTGTTGAAGAAGTCTGCGTTGCGTTGGTCCAGCCAAGGCGTGTAGCTCGCGTAGCTCTGTAGGACCGGGCGCGGTTTCCAGTGAAGCTGGGCCGCAGGGATGTAGGAGAATTCCCACGGGTACACATCCACGGTACCGCCCTTGAGGCGTTGCACCAAGCTGTCCGGTAGCTGCTGCTGTGCGAGGTTCCTTCTCGAATTCCCGATGGCCCGTTCGGTCATCGCCGGTCGCTCCCATACCCATTCCGCGAAGCGGTTCACGCCGAAGGGAGCGATGGTGAGGTCGCCGTACAGGAAGGTCGCTGCCAACGCGCGATAGCTGAGCACCAGCACCGTGCCGATGGTGAGCAGAGCGAACGGTCGCGGTTGCTTCCACACCAGCAAGAGCATGCCGGAGAAGAAGAGGAGAAAGACGAAAAGACCGCGCGCATGGAAGATGTCTTCGCGCGTGATGCCGTGCTTCCATGCGGCGAAGAGCGTCAGTGCGAAGAGGGCGAAGAGGTGGCGTACCGGCGTATCCCGCGCCAATAGAGGAATGGAAACGAAGAGGAGGATCGCCGGGAGCAATGCCCACCAGTTGTTGTCCGGATACAATCCCGTTGCGGCCGATGATGCGCGCGCCAATTCGAACAGCCCCACATAGTAGGTGCCAAGACCGACGAGGTTGCCGTAGAGCATCCACCGCATTACGATCGCTGCCAGCACAAAGCCGATCGTCGTGAAGATGACTGTGCGCCATTCCTTGCGCTTCCAGATCAAAAGCATGGCATGGCTGAACAGCAGCGTGCAGGCCATGATCCCGACACCGGCCCGCACGTGCAGCCCGATCAACGCAGCCAGGACCGCCAGGCCAAGCCAGCCTTTGCCGTGCATGCGCCAGTGCAGTACCAGCGCCACGGCGGTGATGCCGACCAGCTGCATCTGCACTTGCACGACCACCGCCAGAGCACCGGCAAGCAAAGCGTGCCACACGAAGCGCTCGGGATCGGTGTTGGCGCCCAGCGAAAGCAACGAGAAAAGGAAGGTGCCGAGGATCAGGCCCACCGCCATCAGTGCCGCGCCGAGATCTCCGCCCAGTGCCTGCGGATACATGATGAACGCCAACGGTCCATGCGGAAAGACCAGATGTGCCGCTTGATCGAGGCCCGTGGTGAAGAGATGGTTGAACGCCCACGCAAGCGAGTTGTCAACGCCCACATCGGAGACCACATCGAGGCGGGGGAAGGTGAGCACGACCAGCAGGGCCGTGGCCAGCAGACGGAATGCGGTATCGCGTACGCCGTTCATCACACGGTCCTTACCGGTGCCTTGAACCGTTCGACCTCGATACGCGCATCGCAGAGGTCGTGCTCCATCGTTTGCCGATTGCTGGCGATGAGCACCGTGCGGTCCCCCACATGTTGCAACAGCAGCGTTCGGTACCAGGCGATGGCCTCCGCATCCAAATTACTCGCTGGTTCATCCAACAATAGGAGCGGGGTGTCGCTCAGGATGGCGAGGGCCAGCTTCAGTCGTTGTTTCATGCCGCTGCTGAAATGCAGGATGGATTTCTCCAAGGCAGCTTCGAGGTAGGCGATATGGGCAACATCCTTCACGCCAAGTCCGGCGCGCAGCGGTTTGAAACGGGCATGGAAGTCGATCGCCTGGCGCAGGCTCAGGTCCTCATACAAGCCCAGGTATGGCGCAGCGATCGCGATGTGCCGGTAGACTTCTTCCTGTGGGACGGCGCGCTCGCCTATGCGGTGTTCAATGCTGCCTGCGGTCGGGATCAACGCACCACCGATCAGTTGCAGCAAGGTGCTCTTCCCGCTTCCGTTGGCCCCGAGGATCGCCGTACGACTGCCCGATGCCAGCGTGAGGTCCACGTTCTGGAACACCACCTCGCGACCGAAGTGTTTGGCGATGTTCGAGAGCGTTATTTCCATGTGCTCAAAGAATGGCTCCTTGGCGTAAGGTGGGCCGCAAAGGCGCTAAGGCGCGAAGAAAGCCATATGCTGATCAGTCCTCATGAAAGATGCGGACTACCGGTTAAGGGCCGCGATCCGTCGGGAAGCGCATTCATGGTCACAGGCGCACATGTCCACATGAGCACATGTCTTCACTCCGCCAGCCCGCGCATGATCCCCTTCGGGCTGTTGTTGATGAAGTCCAGGATCTGGCCACGTTCGTGGCTGCGGGGCATGGCGATCACGCTTTGCACGGCGCGCTCCACGTTGTTGTTGCGCACGAAGATCTCGCGGTAGATGTCCTCGATGCGGGCCACGGCTTCATCCGAATAGCCGCGACGACGCAGGCCGACGACGTTCACACCCACATAGCTCAACGGTTCGCGTGCCGCTTTTACGAACGGCGGGACGTTCTTGCGCACCAAGGAAGCACCTGCGATGAAACTGTGCGCTCCGATGTGGATGAATTGTTGCACCGCGACGTTTCCTTCGAGGATGGCCCAGTCATCGATGGTGACGTGGCCGGCCAGGTTGACGCTGTTGGCGATGACCACGTTGTTGCCCACGATGCAATCGTGTGCCAGATGCACATAGGCCATCAGCAGGCAGTTGCTGCCCACGGCGGTCTTCATGCGATCGGCCGTTCCGCGGTTGATGGTGACGCACTCGCGGATGGTGGTACCATCGCCTACCTCTGCCGTGGTATGCTCGCCGGCGAACTTCAGGTCCTGCGGAATGGCGCTGATCACCGCGCCGGGAAAGACCCGGCATTTGCTGCCGATGCGCGCCCCGTCCATGAGCACGGCATTGGGGCCGATCCAGGTGCCATCACCCACGACCACATCCGCGTGGACGGATGCGAAAGGTTCCACGGTGACATCCTTCCCCAGCTTGGCATCGGGGTGGATGTAGGCCAGCTTGGAGATGCTCATCAGGCGGTGGCTTTGGCTTTTGGCGCTTCAGCGGGCGCCTTGTCCTTCACGATCTGAGCCATCATCTCGGCTTCAACGGCGAGTTGTCCGTTCACATAGCCTTTGCCGGCCATATGCACGAGCCCACGACGGATCGGTGTGATCAACGAGAGGTGGAAGACGAGCGTGTCACCCGGGATCACCTTGCGGCGATAGCGGATCCCATCGGTCTTGAGGAAGTAGGTGGTGTAGTTCTCAGGGTCGGGCACCTTGCTCAGTGCGAAGATCCCGCCCACCTGTGCCATGGCTTCCACTTGCAACACACCGGGCATCACCGGATTGTTGGGGAAGTGGCCGGTGAAGTGCGGCTCGTTCATCGTCACGTTCTTCACGCCGATGATGCTGTTGTCGTCCATGCTCAGCACCTTGTCCACCAACAGGAAGGGGTAGCGGTGCGGCAGCATCTTGTGGATCTGCACGATATCGAACAACGGCTCCTTGGTGAGGTCCACGTGCGCCACGGGGTTCTTCTCCTCCTCGCGGATCTTCTCCTTGATGCGCTTCGCGAAGCTGGTGTTCCCGAAATGGCCCGGACGTGCGGCAAGGATATGTCCCTTGATCGGACGGCCCACCAACGCCAGGTCACCGACGATGTCCAATAGCTTATGGCGCGCCGGTTCGTTGAAGAACTTCAGGTCGGTGGTGTTCACCACACCGTTGCGGCGGATCTCTACGTCCTGGTATTCGCGGCCCAGCGCTTTCGCCAGGTCCTTCAATTGTTCCTTGGTCGTGCCCTCACGGTCTTCCAGCACGATCGCGTTGTTCAGGTCACCGCCTTTGATCAGGCCCAACTTGGCGAGCTGCTCCAGTTCACGCAGGAACACGAAGGTGCGGCACGGTGCGATCTCATCCTTGAACTCCTCCGAACGGTACATGCTGGCATGCTGCGTACCGAGGACCGGGCTGTTGTAATCGACCATTACCGTCAGGCGGAACTCGCCGCCCGGTGTGGGAACGCCGAGCATTTCGGTGCCGCGTTCCTTGGTCTCGAACCAGATCGGTTCCTTCAACTCGTACCAGTTGCGTGGGGCGTTCTGCTGCTCCAGGCCCACGCTCTCGATGGCGTGGACGAAGGGCAGCGCGCTGCCGTCCATGATGGGCAGCTCGGGTCCGCTGATCTGCAACAGGCAGTTGTCCACGTTCAACGCATAGAGCGCCGAGAGCACGTGCTCGGTGGTGTTCACCGTGACATCGCCCTTGCCCAAGGTGGTGCCGCGAGCGGTGCTCACCACCAGATCGGCATCCGCATCGATGATCGGCTCACCCTCCAGATCCGTGCGCTGGAACTTGAAGCCGTGGCCCACGGGAGCCGGACGCAGGGTAAGGGTGACGGGCTCGCCGGTGTGCAGGCCCACGCCCTTGAGGATGGCGCTGCCTTTGAGGGTGTGCTGGAAGTCGCTCATGCCATGCGGCCTGCGGGGGATGGTTGGACCACCCGGGGCCATGCCCGGCGAAGGTAGAACTCCCGCGTTGTCCGGCTACTTCCGGGAACCGGCCTCCAGGTGCTTGCGCAGCTCGGCCAGTTCCTTTTCCAAGGCATCGATGCGCTTCTGGAGGGCCGGGAGGTTGCGGTAGACCACGTAGCTCCGGTCGTACAGCCCCTTCTTGAAGGCCGGTGATCCCTGCACCACGGTGTCGTTCTCCAGGTTGCTGCCGATGCCGCTTTGGGCCGCGATACGGACACGGTCGCCGATCACAAGATGGCCCGAAATGCCCACCTGCCCACCGATCTGGTTGTGGTCGCCGATCTTGGTGCTGCCCGCGATCCCGGCTTGGGAGACCACTACGTTGTGCATCCCGATCTCGGCGTTATGACCCACTTGCACCAGGTTGTCCAATTTGGTGCCCTTGCGGATGATGGTATGCCCGATGGTCGCTCGGTCCACGGTGGTGTTCGCTCCGATCTCCACCTGGTCCTCCAGGATCACATTGCCCACCTGGGGCATCTTCTCGTAGCTACCATCTGCGCGGGGTACGAAGCCGAAACCATCGGCACCGAGAACAGCGCCGCTGTGGATCACGCATTGCTCACCCAGGATGGTCTGGTGATAGATCTTGACCCCGGCCAGGATGCGGGTGTTCGCCCCGATGCGGCAGCGATCGCCGATGTAGCTGTTGGGGAACACTTTTACGCCATCGGCCAGTTCCACACCATCGCCGATGTAGCAGAACGCACCGATGTAGACGTTCTTCCCAAGCCGTGCCCGCGGGCTTACGTAGCTGGGTTGTTCGATCCCCTTCTTCTCGTACTGGAGCTCGGCGTTGCGCTCCAGCAGCTGGGTGAAGGCCATGCGGGCGTCCTTCACGCGGATCAAGGTCAAGGTCTTGGGGATCGACCGGGCCGGCTGGAAATCGGTGTTCACGATGGCGATCGTCGCCTTCGTGTTGTAGATGTATTCCGTGTACCGTGGATTGGCCAGGAACGTGAGCGTCCCGCTTCGCGCCTCCTCGATCTTGGCCAGATCGCTCACCAACACCTGGGGGTCGCCATCGACCTCGCCATCAAGGAGGTCGGCGATCTGTTCTGCGGTGAACTGCATGGGGCGCCCTTTCGGAAGGGACGGCGAAGTTACTTGGTCTGAGGTGGATGTTAGTTGTTCGTTGTCAGGCCGGGTGATGGCAGCAGAACTTCCATCCAGGAGACCAACAACGAAGAACTACTACCTAGTGCTCCAACGGCACGCTGACCTGGGTCATGTCCCACTTCAAGGTCAATGCGGCCGGCGTGCCCTCCACCGCTATGGTGAACTGCTCAACGGACGCAGGCAACGCTTGGACCGGCACTTCCACCTTGGCCACATCACCGCTCGGGTCGTGCTGGGAGGTCCCGTCGTACTTCACGCCCCATGGGTACATCTTGTTGTTGAAGATCACCGTCCAGGAGGTGGCTTCCGGTATGGTCCAGAGCGTGTACTTGCCCGCTGCCAATGGGATGCCGCCGACGGTCAGGACCTTGTCGGTCTCGAACGTAGTGGCCTCGTTGGCACCCGTGCGCCACACCTGGCCGAAGGGTACCAGTTCACCGAAGATGACCCGGCCTTTCTTGCTGGGGCGGCTGTAGTCCACGGTGATCGTTGCATCGTCCAGCTTGAAGGTGGCCACTTCCTCGGGGCTGGCCTTCTTGGTCTGTGACTTCATGTAGCCGAAACCGAAGTAGCCGATGACAGCCAGTACCGCAGCGGTGATCAGGAGGCCTTTGAGGAACTTGGGCATGAATTCAGGTTTATTGGTCACGAAGGTAGACCGGCTCAGTGGCCGTGTTCCACCTCCATGCTCACCTCTTTCTTCACACTGTCCTGTATGTTCACCTTCACCTGGAGCTTGTCCCCTTCGCGGACGATGTTTACCGTGCCGCCCTCGATGGTGATGGTGGTGTCGCCTTGGAAATTGGCCGCCTCAAGGTCTTGGACGATGGCGTGGACGCCGTTGGCATCGTGCCCTGCGGCCATGCCGTGCCCCCCTCCCTTGCAACACGAGTCTTTGCCCTCACCGCCGTGTGCGCATGTAGCAGCGCCACCCCGTTTGCACGAGCCACCACCATCGTGGCAGCTCATCATCTCGTGGCCACAACCGCCCCTGTGGCATCCTCCGCCCTGGCAGGTAAGTCGACAGATCGCGAAGCCGAGCGCGAAGGAGATCAGGCTGAAGAGGAGGATCTTGGACCAGTTGGTGTTCATGCTGCGAAAGTAGCGCTGGATAGGGCCAGGGATCTCCTCGCCTGGCGATCACCGGACGGATCTTCCCTAGTTTGCGCTATGCCACGAACGGTTCGTGCGGTACCAACTAGTGGGTACGCAAGCGACAGCGGCACCATGTTTGAAAGGCTCACGACCCGACAGCAAGAACGACCACCAATCCCTTCGATATACCAACACCATGAATACGACCAGACTGACCGTGGGACCGACCTCGAACACAAGCCGCTCACGGGGAACCGCGCTCGGCGCATTCGCGCTTGCCTTGGGCATGTTGGTGGCCACGTCCGCCCACGGAGAGACCTGCAAGGTGCAGATGAACGGGACCAATTTCACGCCACCGGCCAAACCAAGGATCACCACCGGCACCACCGTCAACATCAAGGTCTTCGGTGGTTGGACGGACTGGGCCACGAAATTCGAATCGAACAAGAACGGCATTACGATCACTGGTTCCAATGGTGTCAGTGGTCTTGGTGTCGATTGCAATTCCAACATCACGCTACGGGTCGTGGTCGGACAAGATATCCCACCAGGTGAAGCCACGTTTACATTAAGGGGTCCCAGCGGCAGCTACACGGCTTCTTTCAAGGTGGATATCGTAGCGCCTCCTCCGCCACCGCCACCGTTGTGCGGTACAGCCGAAGGTCAACTCTCCATGATGCTCGCGAAGGTCGTGGTGGCAACCCCTGCTGCGCCCACCGTGGATGCGAACCGTCGCCATGCGTTCTCGTTCAGTACCGAACTCTTCAAGGTCGCCCAACCCGAAGCCACCAATACGAGTTGTGCAAGCGCCATCACGCTCGATCTCTATTCGGCACCGACCAGCGCAGCGCTTAGCGCGCTCCAGAACACGGCAGCGAACGATGGCGTTGAGGCGCTTGCCACACCGCAGGGGGTCGTCAAACGTAGCGTGAGCATGACCCGTACGGCGAACACCTTCAACTGCACGGTATCCATCCTGCGTGGATCGATGCCCGCAGGTACCAACTACTACCGCATCGCCAAGCGGATCACGAAGGCGGATGGGGAAGACCCCTACGTGTTCAGCACCACGTACAGCTTCAACGTGGTGAACCAGCCCCCTGTGGCGAATGCCGGACAGGATGTGACCATCACCTTGCCGACCTCAACGGTGACCATCGGCGCCGCTGCTACGGACGACCACAGTGTCACCGGGTATCTGTGGACCCGCGTTTCGGGCTCCGGAACCATCTCCTCGGCTTCGACCGCAACAACGGCCATCACGGGCCTTCCGGCAGGTACACATGTTTTCCAGCAACGCGCCACCGATAGTGACGGTGCAACGGCGACGGACCGGGTCACTGTGACGGTGCTGCCCGCAGCGGATGTGGCCGCAGGACCGGATCTGAGGGCCGATGGTGTGGGGCAGGTCTTGTATTGCGGCGGCAACGGTACGGTTACCGACGGCACGTTCACCTACCACAAACTCCCAGAAAACTTCTGCACCACGCTCCCGGAACTCTCGGCTTATGTGCAGGAACGGACCTTGGGCGCTGCGTTCAGCGCCGTTCAGGACAAGCGTGTCATGCGCTTGGAGCATCCGCTTCCGAACATGGCCATCCACTACACGAACATCGGAACGGCGGCCACCGGTGCAGGCTTCAATGTGCAGGTATTGAAGGGGACCTCCAACACGGTGCTGGCCACCATCCCAGCGACGGCTATCGCGGCAGGGGCCACCGGCTTGGTCAACTACACCGCTCGGGATACGGCCATTGTTCACCGTTTCCCCGGGTTCGATGGCCCGGACGACAAGCGCTTCTGCTACGTGAAGGAGGAATTGGACCATACGTTCAACCCGGTATACACCAAGGAGAAGGACGGGATCACCATCAAGCTGGACCCAGCCGCCGCATTGACCGCTGAGCCTTCGGCCAAGCGCACCAACAACTCGAAGTTCATCTCTTGTGGTACCACGGTGGTACTTCGGTAAGAGGTTATTGGCCTGTGCCATTGTGCGCCCCGATGGTCGATCCATCGGGGCGTTCTTTTGTGCATGGCCAGACCCATTTCGGTCGCTTCACCCGGTGGGATCAGCTGGTCACCGATCGAACCACTCCTTCCCCAACCACCGCGGGTAAGCGAGGTACCACTTCTCCACCGGTCGGCTCAAGGCTAGTATGCCGTGGTTGTCGCTCGCAGCGGCGCTGTCGCGCACATCGAAGTGCAGCACATGCACGATCGGTGGGCCTTCCACCGTGCCGTGCAATCCTTCGAGCTCCTTGCGCAGCGCTTCCAAGCGCTCCATTCGCCGACCGGTGATGATGACGCGCCAGCCTTCGTGAGCGAACCTGCGTGCAGTGGCTTCGCCGAAGCCGGCCGTGGCGCCGGTGATGAGGATGATTGGCATGGTGCGAAATTGCGCATCGGGCCGGGACCGATGAGCGAAGTCCATCGTGCATCCCCCGGAGGAGGTTCGCGTTCGTGGATTAAGTTCGTGCGTCCAACCATGATGTCATGTCCTGTCGCTTCAATTCACTGGTGTTCCATGTGCTGCTGAGTGTTGCGGGATCAGTGGCCCAGACCGGTGTGCGGTACTATTCCCTTGAACCCGCAGCGGATGGATCGTACCTCTCAGAAGGGGTGCTCTTGGGCAACGGTGACCTGTTGTATTTCGATCGGAGCTGGGACCATGTGGTACGGATAGATCCGCAAGGCGCCGTGGTCTGGAGCGAACGCATCCAATTCCAAGGCTGGCCGCCGGGATGGCTGCACGTCGCACATGCCGCCGAGCAAGTCAATGGTGATATAGCATTGGCGATCCTGAAGCGAGGGCCGAGCGGTCTGTACCATCCATCCTTGGCGCTGCTCAATGGCGCCGGGGAGGTTCTTTCAGCCACGATCGACACAGTGGGTGCGTTCCAAGCTTATGAGACGATGCAGATCGTGGCCGCGGATGGTGGAGCACTTCACCTCTTCTCTCGCCATCTCGATGGCGACGGATATTTCGATTCATTCTCGGACGATGGGGCTTGGGAGCAGGGTCTGGAGCTAAGCGATGAGGATGCGGTGCCTCTTCGCGCAACTCGCTCATCAAACTTGGTGGTAGGCGCTTGCTTGCGTGACCTCCGCGCATTCGATCCCGATGGGCAGATCGAATGGATGCTTCGACCTGCCATCACCAGCATGGCAGGCGTTGATCACAATGCGTTCATCGAGGATGTGGTCGCGGTGCCCGGTGGGTTCGCGTTCGCGTTCATCCGCTCCGGTGGCCCGGGACTCACCGCACCCGGCATCGGCCTCGTGGATGCGTCGGGCGTATTCCAGCAGGCGGTCGTTTTCGAGGTGGAAGGATCGGATGCCTTCACCACGATCTTCACTACCCGGATCGCCTACACGGGTTCCGGACTGATGCTCGTGGCGAACAACACGGACATCGACGATCCCAGCGGCTACCTTTTCGCTTCCAGCCTGGACCTGTCCGCAACGGCCGGATGGAAGATCATGGATGATTGGCAGGGATACCCCAATAGTGTCTGCGCCGTGGCTGCAGCCGGTGTGGTGCTCACCGCAACAGCATCCGGCCTGCAAGCTGGTGAGCGCATCATTGCGCGGGCACTGGATGTGGCGGCACTTGGCTCTTGCTTTCCGGTAGCGCAATTCGATGCGGTTCCTTTCCCCATGGCGGTGCAAGCGCCTATTCCCATGGGGACTTCTCCACGTGCCTCTAGTTGGGTGCCTGTTGTGGCTGAGGCCGTGCCAAACAGCATAAGCGGTGGGTTGTTGTGCGGCGATCAGGCTGCACCGGAATCCAGCGCGTTATTCATGGCGTCCGTGTATCCGGTCCCGGCTGTGGATAGGCTTCGCATCCAATGGCCGGCATCCGGGCCCATTCAGGTGGTAGTGATGGATGCGATGGGCAGAAGCTTGCGCGGGCCGGAATCGATCGATCCAGCTTCGGGGGTTGCTTTGCACGGGCTCTCACCCGGCCAGTATTGGTTGCGGGCTGGAATTCCCGGCACCAGCTACAGGCACACGCTGCCTTTTCTGGTCGAATAGGCGTTGGCTTCCCCGAAGCCGCTGGTGGCGCCGGTGATGAGGATAGCGGGCGTTGGCATGAAGCGCGACCTCACACCCACCGCGGCCACGCCAGGTACCACTTCTCCACCGGGCGGGCCAGCGCCTGGATGCCCAGGTTGTCGCTGGCCTCGGCGATGTCGCGCAGAGTGCCGTCCTTGTAGAGGAGCTCGATGCGGTCCATGGCTGGGTCGTAGGCGTTGTTGACGATGCGGTCGGTAAGGACGAAGTGCGCGGCATCGGCAACGGGGATGCTCAGCTTGGCCGCCACTTGTTCGCGCAGTTCGGCGATGCGGGTGTCGTCCCAGGGGATGTTCTGCAGGCGGATGCGGAGGTTGCGCCGCGTGACGAGGTCCGTGGCGAGCCGGGCCAGCACGGTGTCCGGGTGGTCGCACCACACCTTCACGGCCCCCATGATGTCGTGGTCGTCCAGCTTGAGGAAGTCGGCGAGCACGGCGGGGTCGTTGAAGCTGGCGCGGTCGTGGCGGGCGCCGAGGAAGCGCAGCAGGGCGGGCGAGGCGAAGAGCGGTGTGCCGCGGAGGGCGAGCTCCCTGGCGCGGCGCAGCGTTTCCACCAGCATCATCTCGCAGGCCACCACGGTCTTGTGCAGGTACACCTGCCAGTACATCAGCCGCCTGGCTACAAGGAATTTCTCGATGCTGTAAATGGCCTTCTCCTCCACCACCAGCTTGTCGTTCACCACCTGCAGCATCTTCAGGATGCGTTCGCCGCCGATCACGCCTTCGCTCACGCCGGTGTAGAAGCTGTCGCGGTTCAAGTAGTCCAGGCGGTCCACGTCGAGCTGGCTGCTCACCAGCTGGTGCAGGAATCGTTTCGGGTATTGGTCGCGAAAGATGCGGATGCCGAGGTCCAACGCGCCCTTGAACTCGGCGTTGAGGGCGTCCATCACCAGTGCGCTCACGTCCTCGTGGCCCACACCTTCGACCAAGCTGTGCTCCAGTGCGTGGCTGAACGGGCCGTGCCCAACATCGTGCAGCAGGATGGCGATGCGTGCCCCGAGGGCCTCCTCTTCGGTGATCGCATGCCCCTTGCCGCGCAGCGTTGCGATGGCCTCGCCCATCAAATGCATGGCGCCCAATGCGTGGTGGAAGCGCGTATGCAGCGCGCCGGGGTAGACCAGATGCCCAAGACCCAGTTGCTTGATGTAGCGCAAACGCTGGAACCACGGATGGTCGATCAACCGCAGCACCGTGGGGTGGGGTACGGTGATGAAGCCGTAGATGGGGTCGTTCAGGATCTTCATGGATCAGGTTGCGTGTTGATGGGGTTGCGCGTTGCGTGTTCGCGCGGTCCAACGCGCAACACGCAACAGTGCAACACGCAACGCATTTCGTTCGGCAATACCTTCACGCCCCGAAAGTACAGGGCAACACCGGACCCCATCCTGCGTTGTCCCTGGGATGAGCACCTTCCTTACCGCACCCACCGCCCCGCCGGGCACCCCGCTGAACACCATGACCGCCAACATCCTCTGGGCCGACGACGAGATCGATCTGCTGCGCCCCCATGTGCTTTTCCTGGAAGGAAAGGGCTATGCCGTGGATACCGTGAACAACGGTCTGGACGCCGTGGAGATGGTGCAGAAGAAGGAATACGACATCGTGTTCCTGGACGAGAACATGCCCGGCCTCAGCGGGCTTGAGACGCTCGATCGCATCAAACTGGCGCAAGCCCGTGTGCCCGTGATCATGATCACCAAGAGCGAGGAGGAGAGCATCATGGAAGGCGCCATCGGTGGCAAGATCAGCGATTACCTGATCAAACCCGTGAACCCGAACCAGATCCTACTTTCGGTGAAGAAGAACCTGGAAGGGCGTCGCCTCGTGAGCGAGAAGACCACGAGCGATTACCAGCAGCAGTTCCGCCAATTGGGCATGCGCCTTGGTGACAAGCATACCACCGAGGGGTGGAAGCAGCTCTACACCGAACTGGTCCGCTGGGAACTGGAGTTGAGCGGTGGGCAGGACCAGGGTATGACCGATATCCTGCGCAGTCAATGGGCCGAAGCGAACGAGCTCTTCAGCCGCTTTGTCACGGACAACTATGTGGATTGGGTGAACGGGAAAGGAGGCGATGTGCCGTTGCAATCCCACCAGGTCTTCAAGGCCAAGGTGGCACCGTTGATCGACGATAAGAAGACGCCGCTTTTCATGGTGTTGATCGACAATCTGCGACTTGACCAGTGGCGGGTGCTGGAACCGATCATCAGCGAGTTCTACCGGGTCGAAGAAGAAGGCCTCTTCTACAGCATCCTGCCCACAGCGACGCAATATGCCCGCAACGCCATTTTCGCCGGCATGATGCCCAGCGAGATCGAGAAGCGCTTTCCCGGCAAGTGGATCAGCGAGGACGAGGAGGGCAGCAAGAACGCCAACGAGGAAGAATTCGTTGGTGCGCAGATCAAACGCCTGGGGAAGGATGTGAAGTACAGCTACCACAAGATCCTGAACCAGAACGCCGGTCGCAAACTGGCCGAGAGCCTGGACAACTTGATGGGCAATCCGCTCAATGTGATCGTCTACAATTTCGTGGACATGCTGAGCCATGCGCGCACCGAGATGGAGGTGATCCGCGAGCTCGCCGAGGATGATGCCGCCTACCGCAGCCTTACCAAGAGCTGGTTCGAACATTCTCCCTTGTTCGATATCCTGAAAGGCATCGCTGAGCGCGGCGGTAGGGTCGTGATCACCACGGACCACGGTACCATCCGCGTGAACGAGCCCAGCAAGGTGGTGGGTGATCGCAACACGAACACCAACCTCCGCTACAAGCACGGCCGCAACCTCACTTATGAGCAGCGTGATGCCTTGGTGATCAAGGACCCGGCACAGGTCTTCCTGCCCCGCGCCAACGTGAGCACCGTCTACATCTTCGCCAAGAGCGACCGCTTCTTCGTGTACCCCAACAACTACAACCACTTCGTCACCTACTACCGCCACACGTTCCAACACGGTGGTATCTCGTTGGAGGAGATGTTGGTGCCTTGGGCGGTGCTGAAGCCGAGGTGAATATCGGTTGGTACAAGAAATGACCTGATGCGCTTTGCGGAATGAGAAGGATACTCCTCATCATTGCGGCGGTGCCGGTGGTCTTTATCGCTTGGGATCGGGGAGTGTTCAGGATCGGACCTAGTGCTGGGAGCATTATGGCCCTTAAGCCTGGTATGACAATGGGACAGGTGCGTTCGTTGCTCGGGGAGCCTATCGAGCAGCATATGGATGGGCGCATCGATTTCATGTGCAGTTGTAACAGAGAGAAAGTATGTTCGGAACGGTCATCGACCACTTTCATCTACACGCGAAAACCGTCCACCCGTTGGTTTATAGCGCTAATTCATCTCGACATTACCTATCCCATGCTTTGGGTACACTTCAATGAGCGGGGAAGGATGAAAGAGGTCTTTGTCAAAGAGTATGTGGGCATTGAAGCTCGCCGCGTACTGCACATTGCCAAGCTTTCACCGTGCGACCCTTCTGATCGAACCGTTGAACGCGTGGAATGGGCCGCTGCTCCGGCAGTAGCCTTGGAACAGTTGAAGCGACACTTCTGACCTCTAGGGCGTTTTCGAACGTTCAGATCATCCGGTTCTCAGATCTTCGCGCCGATGCTCGACACCATCACCCTGCGCAAACCGGAGGAAGCCGAGGATATCGCCCGGCTGATCCTGCAAAGCCATGATACGGCCCGCGTGTTTGCGTTGCATGGTGATCTGGGTGCCGGCAAGACAACGTTGATCAAGGCATTCTGCAAGGCGCTTGGGGTTGCCGACCGCACAAGCAGCCCCAGCTTCGCCATCGTGAACGAATACCGCACCGGCACCGGTGATCCACTTTACCATTTCGATCTCTATCGCCTGAAGGCCACGGAAGAACTCGATGGCATCGGCTTTGATGAGTACCTCGACAGCGGCGCCTACTGCTTCATCGAATGGCCTGAATTGGCCGAGGGACATCTACCTCCGGAGGCGCTGCACGTTCGCATCGAGGTATCAGCAAGCGGTGTTCGCACCCTGCTTCTCGGCTGAGTTCGGCCAACCCGCCCGAACCGTATCTTGCCGATCCGTTGCCGCCCCCACCCGGCAGACCGATGAGCCCTACGAGCGAACTGCTGAAACAACTGGCCCGCGAGGTGGCCATGGCCCCCCAGGAACAACTGATGGAGGTGGGGCGCCGGAAGAAGAGCCTCTCCATCGGCATCCCCAAGGAGATCACCTTCCAGGAACACCGGGTACCTCTCACGCCTTCGGCGGTCGCCGTGCTCGTGGGTCGTGATCACGAGGTGGTGATCGAACGCGGTGCCGGCCAACCCGCCCAGTTCCAGGACAGCGACTACAGCGAAGCCGGTGCCATGGTGGTGGATAGCGCTGCCGAGGTGTTCAAGGCCGACCTGATCCTTAAAGTGGCCCCACCTTCACACGCCGAGATCGAGATGCTGCGCCACAAGCAGATCATGATCTCCGCGCTTCAACTCACCGTGCAGCCCAAGGATACCCTCAAGCGCATGATGGAGAAGCGCATGACGGCCGTTGCCTGGGATTTCATCAAGGACCGCGAGGGGATCTATCCCATCATCCGGGCCATGGGCGAGATCGCCGGCAATACCTGCATCCAGATCGCCAGTGAATACCTCAGCGCCGACAAAGGCGGGCAAGGCCTGATGCTCGGTGGCATAAGCGGGGTGGAACCGGCTGAGGTCGTGATCATCGGTGCAGGGACCGTGGGTGAGTTCGCCACGCGTGCCGCGTTGGGTATGGGTGCCAGCGTGAAGGTCTTCGACAAGAGCATCTATCGGCTCCGTCGTTTGCAGGGCGATCTTGGCCAGCGGGTGTGGACCTCCGTGATCCAGCCTGAGGAACTGAAGAAGGCACTGCGCAATGCGGATGTCGCCATCGGTGCGCTGCGTCCGGAGCGTGGTCGCACACCCATGGTGGTGACCGAAGCGATGGTGGAGGAGATGAAGAACGGCAGCGTGATCGTGGACGTCAGCATCGATCGCGGCGGCTGCTTCGAGACCAGCGAGGTCACCACGCACACCGATCCCGTATACAAGCGCTACGGCGTGGTCCACTACTGTGTTCCCAACATCGCCAGCCGGGTGCCACGTACCGCCAGCACCGCGCTCAGCAACATATTCGGCCCGATGCTCCTCAGCATGGGCGAGGTCGGCGGCTTCGAAGACCTGATCAAGACGGATCTCGGTCTGCGCCACGGCGTGTACCTCTACAACGGTACCGTGACCAGCCCAATTCTAGGTGAAGCGTTCAAGCTGCCGTACAAGGACCTGGATATCCTGCTAGCGGCATTCTAATAGCATGTCACAGCGTTCTTTGCGCCTTTGCGCCTCTGCGGCCCACACTTCCGGCAGGAGTTGTTTATTCGGGATAAGTGTTTGATCTCGAATGGATCTCAAACGCCGCCTCCAGCTCTACCTCGTCGGCCTCATCATCGGTGGGTGTGCTGCGTATTTCATGTTGGGTGATCGGTTGACCAACGGTGCTTGGACACCGGAGCACAAGATCAAGCAACGCTTGCGCAGCACGCTGCTTTCCGCATCACCCCAAGCCGAACAACAACTTGCGGAACGCGCTATTTCCTTGGGCGACGTGCGCACATCCCTGGACAGCGCATCCGTGCAACTGAGCGCAACGAAGCACAGCGGCGACAGCATCTACTACGCTGTGGACACCCGGCTGAAGGGACAGGAAGTGCGGCTCACGGTGGTCGCCATGCGCGATTTCGATCGCGATAGCACTGCAACGTTGTGGAGCATCACTGCGCCGCACTGATCGTCCCGGTCCGTTCCCGTTCTCCCCGTGGTGGGGCATTCCTTTCCCGGTGCAGGAGTGTCGGATGTCGGTGCTGTTCCACCCCGCTTGTCGTGTATCTCCAAGGGATGCTCGAGATCGGGCTACCATCTGGCCCGCGATCGGGAGTAACTTCAAGGACCCAAGATCCGACGATCATGAGCACGCATGCACATCCGTCCTCGCATCACCACGAAGGCCTACTGGAAGATCACAGCGCCAACGACATGCCTGCGGCGCGCGCCATCTTCCTTGGGGTCATCGTTCTGCTCGCGGTCTTCTCCATCGTCGCGTCCGTGATCCTCTTCGTCGCGGACCAGCGGGCACCGGAACAGCCTCCGGTGGAGCAGCCCGAGATCCTAGACGGTAGGACCGGCTGATAGGCCGTACAAGCCCTTCACCTCCTGATCGTTCAAGGTCACGAAGGTGAAAATGCCCAGGGCGATGCCGAATGGGATGTTCAGGCAATTGAGACCAGCCATGACCATGCTGCCGGTGCGGTTCCTGCGCTTGCTGATCCAGTTGCCGCTCATGATCGTGAGGATGCCCCAGATCTCGATCAGGATGAACAGGCCCCAACCGAAGGCCTGCATGAAGCCGCTCAACCAGGCTGGCGGTGGATCGCCTTGGCTGTTCTCGGCAATGAAGTCGCTGCCGAGGAACCCGCCCAGGAAGATGAAGATGAACGCGACAACAGCACCCACCACGCAGATGAATGCGCCATAGACGTAGTGTAGGATGCTGAGGGTGGACAGGTGGCGGGCCATGACAATGGTGTTTGGTCCGTCAAGGATAGTGGGACAGGAATTCTCCCGATCATGGATCCGGAGCAGCGGTGAAGGGGTTGGACGAGCGGTGGCTATCGCCCATGCGCACTCCTGCGCTTTCGCTCCGCGAGGATCAACCCCAACTCCCTCCCGGTCTGCCCGCGCGCACTGGTGTTCTCGTTGGCGCGGCGGATCAGATAGGGGAGCACTTCGCGCACCGGGCCGTAGGGTACGTACTTGGCCACGTTGAAACCGGCAGCGGCCATGTTGAAGCTGATGTTGTCGCTCATGCCCAACAACTGCGCGAACCAGATGCGATGGTCCTTGTGTGGCATGCCTTTCTGTTCCATCAGATCGGCCATCAACAGGGTGCTCTGCTCGTTGTGCGTGCCAACGCACACGGCAAAGCGATCGATGTGCTGGGCGCAATAGCGCAGACCGTCATCGTAATCGCGGTCAACGGCGGCCTTGTCGGTGTGGATGGGGTCGGGGTAGCTCTTCTCCTCGGCCCGCGCGCGTTCCTTTTCCATGTAGGCGCCGCGCACCAGTTTCACACCGATGTGGTAATTGCCCGAAACAGCCTTCGCATGGCTCGCTTTCAAGAAGGCCAGGCGGTCGTGCCGGTACAATTGGATGGTATTGAACACGATGGCCCGTTCGCGGTTGAAGCGCGCCATCATCGCATCGGCCATGGCGTCGATGGCGGGTTGCATCCAGCTTTCTTCGGCATCGATCAGCACGGGTACACCGGCTTTGGCGGCTGCGGTGCAAATGGTCTCCATGCGGCCCTGCACCAAGGTCCATTCGCGTTGCTCTTCGGCATCCAATGCCTTGCCGTCGCTCACGCTGGTGAGCAATTGCACCGGCGAGATACCGCTGGGCTTGAACACGCAGAAGGGGATGTCGGTCCGGCCTTGGGCCACGGCGATCGTCCGCAGGATCTCCGCAGTGGTGTGGTCCAGGGTCTCGTCATCTTCCTGGCCTTCCACACTATGGTCCAGTATGGTGCCGACGCCGCTGCGGGAAAGCCGTGCAGCGGTGGCCATGGATCCTTCGATGGTCTCGCCCCCGCAGAATTGCTTGAAGATGGTGGCCTTGATCATCCCCTTTACCGGCAGGTGTAGCGCCAGGGCGAGCTTGCTCAAGTTGCTGCCAATGGCGGTGAGCGTTGGGTTCCCGATGATCTTGAACAGCCAGTAGGCCTGCCACAGGTCACGGTCGCTCATGGCCGCGAAGGCCGTTCGGGTGTCGCCCAGATCGGGTAGGGAGCGGTCGGTCTGCACGGGGGCTTGGGCGGTATGCGACATGGTCCGCAGTTCCTTCGTTCCTTTGGATGGGCGGCAAGGGCCGTCAAAAGTAGCTATGGGTGCAACGCCACAGGAGGTGACCGAGATCGATGCGGGTGGCCACAAGGTCGTGATGGGCCGTCATGCGTTGCGTGCATTGGACCGCGAGCTGTCCGTGTTGCACCCCACGGCGCTCTTTGTGCTGGGCGACGAGAACACCTTGCGCCATTGTCTCCCGGAGTTGCTGGCACAGGTCCCCCGGTTGCGTGAGGCCCAAACCCTTTCCGTGGAAGGGGGCGAAAAGGCGAAGGACATCTCCGTTTGCAGCGACATCTGGCGGCACCTGGCCGAAGAAGCCGCGGACCGGCAGGCGCTTCTGATCTGTTTGGGCGGCGGTGTGGTCACGGACCTCGGTGGCTTCGTGGCCGGTACCTACAAGCGTGGCATCCGTTGTGTGCATGTGCCCACCTCGTTGTTGGGCATGGTGGATGCCGCCATCGGCGGAAAGAGCGGCGTGGACCTTGCTGGGCTGAAGAACATGGTCGGGGTCTTCCACGATCCGATCGGGACCTACGTACACGTGCCCTTCCTGAAGAGCCTGGGCAAGCGCGACCTGTTGAACGGCCTGGCGGAAATGATCAAGCACGGCTTGGTGAGCGATGCCGAACATTGGGAGGCGATCGGTGCGGCCGCGTTGCACGATCTCGATGCGCTGCGCCCTTTGATCGAACGCTCCGCGGCCATCAAGGCTGCCGTGGTGAAGGCCGACCCGCGCGAGGCCGGGCTGCGCAAAGTGTTGAACTTCGGCCATACCATCGGGCATGGGATCGAAGCGCTTTCGTGGGAAAGCCCGCGCCGTGCCCTGCTGCACGGTGAGGCCGTCGTCATCGGCATGATCTGTGAAGCCTGGCTCAGTTGGCGCATGGATCTGCTGGACCGCGGGAGCTACGACCGCATCACCACGCACCTGATGGAGCTTTACAAGCCCTACACCTTCGATAGTTCGGAGAACCACCGCATGATCGAACTGATGCGCAACGACAAGAAGAACGCCGGTGGGCAATTCCGGTTCACGCTGCTCACCGGCATCGGCAGCGCGAAGGTGGATGTCCACATCACCGCCGCGCAAGTGCAGGAAGCCCTGGAACATTACCGCCTTCTGGTGAAGGACGTCATCAGCAAATGAGCAAAAGCCTTTGTTCCATGGGCCTTGGCGCTTCCACACGTGGACATTTTCCAAGGAGGAGTTCCATGCCCACTTGCCCACACGGGCACTCGAGCACATGCCCCCATCAACTTCGATGACCTCGCTGACCCTTCATAGACCGCAAGGCCCCATCCGTGCCACCATCCGGTTGCCGCGTTCCAAGAGCGTGAGCAATCGGGCGCTGATCATGGCGTCCCTCATCGGCGATCTCGATCTGGTGAAGAACCTGAGCGATGGTGATGATACCCGCGTGATGCATCGATTGCTTCGTGATCGCCCACGCGTGATGGATTGTGGTGCAGGCGGTACCACCCTGCGCTTTCTCCTGGCCTGGGCCGCTGTGCAGGAAGGTGAGGAGCACGTGATCACCGGGATACCTCGCTTGATGGAGCGTCCGCACGATGATCTGGTCACGGCCCTGAAGACCTTGGGGGCCGATATCGATCGCACGCCGAAAGGCTTCCACGTCAAGGGCCGCCGTATGAAAGGTGGCCGCGTTCATTTCGACTCGCCCATAAGCAGCCAATACCTCTCGGCGCTCGTGTTGATCGCACCGCGCCTGGAGGATGGCCTTGAGCTGCAGTGGACCGGCACGAGGCTCAGCGAACCCTTCGTGAGCATGACCTTGAAGATGCTCGACCATTTCGGGGTGCGTGCCAGCCTGAGCATGGCCTGGTTGTCGGCGAGAACGTAGCCCTCCATTTCGCGCAGCCCGCGCCGCGCGGCTTCGCGGATCAGAACGCGAAGAATCCGGTGGCCGATGCGCTGGCCTTGCCAGGCGTCGCCGATCAGCAGCGAAAATTCGCAGCGCCGACCGTCGCTTTCGTGCACGAATCGGCCGCCGGCCAGCGGGATTTCCTTGCCCTTTTCCTTGCGCACGACGACCAGCGCGAACTCGGTCGCGGAGTCGAAATGGGTCAGGCGATGCACCATTTCGTCGGAAACTTCCCTGGCCGCGCTGAAAAAGCGATTGCGTCGCGATTCTCTGGAGAGCTGGCCGAGCGATTCCTTGAGCAGTGGGGCATCGCTCTTCAGCATCGGGCGCAGGGTCATCCGGGTACCGTCGGCGGCCCGCCAATGTTGCGGCTTCATGGCGTCATGCCTTGCTTGTGCCTGTCCGCCTTATACGCGAAGCAGCGCGATTTTCAGCGGCGCCTGTCCGTCATGGCTGGGGAAGTCGTCTTCCGGAGCGATCCATTCGATTTCGCGAATCGTCCGCCCGGCCTTGGCCGCACAGCGTTGAAGCTGATCGGCCCAGACCTCGCGGCTGATCTGGGCGGCGTTGTTGCAGCAGATCAGCGTGCCGCCCTCGGCGGTGCATAACAGCGCCGGTTTCATCAGCGCGGCATAATCGTTGACGATATCGACGACGCCGAACGGGCTCTTGGCATAGCGCGGCGGATCGAGGAAAACGAGGTCGAAGGCGCGTTTTTCGAGCTTGGGGAAGGCCGGCATCTTCTTGCCGCGCACCATGCCCGGCTGGCCGATGCCGGCCAGTTGGCGCATAGCGGCGAAGGCATCGCTGTGCACGAAGCGCAGCCGGATCGGCAGGTCGTTGAGGCGGGCGTTGTCCTTGCCGATCTTGAGGCTGGATTCGGCGAAATCGACGTTCACCACATGGGCTGCCCCGCCCTTGGCGGCCGCGATGCCGACGCCGCAAGTGTAGGCGAACAGGTTGAGCAAGGACTTGCCGGCGGCCTCCTGCATGACGCGGCGGCGGCCGGCGCGCAGGTCGAGAAAGAGCCACGGGTCCTGGCCGGCGTGGCGGCCCTGCACCAGGTAGCGGATGCCCATTTCGCGGAATTCGCGTGGCTTCTGTGCCTCGGCCAGCACCTCGGACGGCAGCGGGTTGGCGACGCGCGAATTGGCACCGCTGCGGTCGTTGTAGATGGCGACCAGAGCGGGCAGGGTATCGGCGAAGAAGCGTTCGATGGCGACCCGGTCATGGCTGTCGAGCGGCGCGTGGAAAGTCTGGATCAGCAGCAGGTCGCCGTAGCGGTCGACGGTCAAACCGGGGCAGTTTTCAGTACTGCCGTTGAACAGGCGGTACGCGTTGGTATCTTCGGAATGCAGACGCTCGATGAGCGGATGGCGGGCGTCGAAGGCGGTTTGCAGGAGGTCGGTCAGTTGCTGGGATGGCATGGGTGCTTTCACGGAGTGGTTGCAGCGATCAGCGTGCGATCGCCGGAAAGCCGTGTAGGCCGCCATTCTACCGGTTTGCGTCGGGCTCCGCCGGTTCGAGAGCAGCCCACCGTTTCCAGTGGCCGCAGGCGGAGCGGGCGCGGCGCTCGGAATTATCCCAACCGCCACCGATGCAGAGGCCGGTCGCCGTCTCCGAGTCGATCAACACGACATCCGGCGTCGTACCAGGCTGGCGCTCGCCCTGCCAGCGTTCGCAACTGGCGCAGCGCTTGCGGTCGACGGCCTGGGTCAGCAAGTTTTCGCGGCCTGGCAGGCGGAGATGCTTTGCGTGGCGGGCACGATGGCACCCTTGTCGGCAATCCAGCCCTTGATGCCGCTCTTGACGTTATAGACCTTGGCGTAGCCTGCTTGCTGCGAGAGGAACTGGCTGACCGGCTTGGTGCGGTTGCCGGAACGGCAGATGACGACGACCGGATCGCCCGGCTTGGCTAGCGGCTTGACCTTGTCCAGCCAGGCGGCCGGATCGGCCTTGCCGCGTTCGTCGAAGAAGGTGAGCAGTTTGCTGTCGGGGAGGATGCCGGTCTCTTCCCACTCCGGTTTGGTGCGAATGTCGATGACGGTGACGCCGCTTTTCATCAACTGCGCCAGTTGGGCATTGTCGATGTCGATGACCTCGGCCTGTGCGGCCAGCGCCGAGAGGGCGAGGCAGTAGGAAAGCAAAAATTTACGCATGGCGGTCTCCTGAATAAGTGTTTGCTGATTATAGCCAGTCGGCTAAATGACTTTCCTTCTCTGGGATAATCCGAACTTTTTAGAGTTCCCCAGATGGCGCTGAAATCCACCGTTTTCAAGGCCGAGGTACAGTTGGCCGATCTCGATCGCCAGCATTTTGGCGATTATTCGCTGACGCTGGCGCGCCACCCGTCGGAAACCGACGAGCGGATGATGATCCGCCTGCTGGCTTTCCTGCTGAA
>DEQO01000093.1:0-583 GCA_002360495.1 Flavobacteriales bacterium UBA3364 | reverse complement strand
TCGATGCCACCGGCAGCATCGAACGCTGGATCGACGTCGGACTGCCCGACGAAAAAGCCGTTCGCCGTGCCTGCAACCGCGCGCGCCATGTGGTTGTGCTGAGCTATGGCGGCCGTGCGGCGGAAATCTGGTGGCAGCAGAATGCCGGCAAACTGGCGAACCAGAAAAACCTGCGCGTCCTGTCGCTGACGGTCGATGAAGGCAAGGCGCTGGCCGGCCTGGCGGAGCGCGGCATGCGCCTGCAATGCACGGTGCAGGACGGCGTGGTCTGGCTGGGAAGCGACAGCCAGCACCTGGAAATCGCACCAAGGATTCTGCTGGCGCCGGATTCGGCTTAGAATGCCGCCTGGATTCTCCGGGTTCAAGACCGATATTTATTTCGTGAGGTGGGTATGGCTGCAAATGATGATGACGAATCGACAGCGGTAGTCGTTGGCGTATTGGCCGGGATTGCGCTGGCCGTGTTAGCGGTGGTCTACGCTGGTAGCGCCGGCAAGGCTGTCAAGCCGAAGGCGGCGCCAGTTGCCGTGCAGGCGGCTGAAGAGCCCGAAATCGCGCCGGTCGGCGAGGCGCTGGTCAAGGT
>DEQO01000088.1 GCA_002360495.1 Flavobacteriales bacterium UBA3364 | reverse complement strand
CTCAGCCTACGTGTGTTGCGTGAATGCGCACATGACCGTGGAGGCGCGCGATCCCGTTTTCGCGCATGTGGTGAACTCCGCGGACCTTGCGACCCCGGATGGCATGCCTGTCCTTCGTGTCCTACAACTCAACAACGTGCAGCAGGAACGCGTTGCCGGCAACGACGTCCTGCCGGCCCTCTTCGGAAAAGCGGCCGTTCTAGGATTGTCGATCTATCTCATGGGCGCCACCGAGGATGTACAGCAACGCATCGTGGACCGGGCTGCACACGAACTCCCGGATCTTCGGATCGCAGGTAGATCAACACCCCCCTTCACGGCTTTTGAGGACATGGACCTTGACGGAGAGGCGGAACGCATCAATGCGAGTGGAGCGCACATCGTCATGGTTTCGCTGGGCTGTCCGAAGCAGGAGAGGTGGATGGCCGCTATGAAAGGGCGGGTGAACGCCATCATGCTCGGTGTTGGCGGGGCATTCCTGTTATATGCCAGGATCGACAAGCGCGCTCCGAAATGGATGCGGGACCTTTCCTTGGAATGGGCCTACCGCCTTGCACTGGAACCACGCCGGTTGTTCAAGAGGTACTTCGTGACCAACAGCATTTTCCTCGTCCTAGTGTTCCGGGAAATGATCTGGCGCAGTTTTGGTTGGATGAAGAATACCCCCGGAGCGGGATGAGCTTCGACGAACGCGAATGATCGAACGACGAACGATGGTTGTGCTTGAATGTGGTAAAGTTCTGATGATCAATAGTTTAGGAATTCGTTTGGTGGGTATGGTCCGGCACATGGATAGTCGACGAAAGTCCAAAAATGTCGACGAAATAGATTATTACCTCGACCAATTTGACTTTCTGTCGACCAATGAGCTACTTTTGACCCACTCGACAGATCTTGGCGGATATCCTGAATAGGCACTGGACGACCACCAACATGGAAAAGATCATCGGTCACAATGAGGGATTGACGGGAAGGGCCGCAGTAGGTGCTGAACTGAGTGCCGAACTGTCTACCTTGCTCCGTTCAGGACGCTTGTCCCTTCAGAACGTGCAGACCGGTTTCAACAAAGTACTTGCCCTTGAACCCCTGACCACGGTCAAGGATCTTATCATCGTAGGGGATGGTCCTGCGGCGGAGGAGATCTTCCAGTACTGCGAGGACCAGACCGTGCGTGGCTATCGCTTCTGCGGCATCTTCAACGACGGACCCATCGATGGAAGCTTGGGTAAGCGGCGGGTCGGTGATGTGGAGGCCGCGAAGGTCTTCGCCATCCAGAACCGCATCGATATCCTGTATTGCGCGCTTCCGGGCACCCGTCGTGCCGACATCACGGATCTCATGGAGTTCTGCGAAAGGAACACGATCCGTTTCCGCGTGATCCCGAGCGCCGAGAGTTTCATCCCGGTGGTGAAGACCTCCGAACTGGAATTCCATGGCGCGGTCCCGGTGAGCAAGCTCCGACGTGAGCCTTTGGACAGCCGTCTGGCCCGTGGTCTCAAGCGCACGTTCGATTTCGCCTTCTCCCTCGGCGTCATCCTGTTCATCTTCACATGGCTCTTCCCTGTTCTGGCACTTCTGGTGAAGCTCAGCAGCAAAGGCCCTGTCTTCTTCAAACAAACGCGTTTGGGAAGGGACAACAAGCAGTTCGTCTGCTGGAAGTTCCGCAGCATGCGCATGAACGTTGAGGCGGACAGCAAGCAGGCGACGAAGAACGATCCTCGCGTCACCGCCGTGGGCCGCTTCCTTCGGAAAAGCAACCTGGACGAGATGCCACAGTTCATCAACGTGCTGTTCGGGCAAATGAGCATTGTCGGCCCCCGCCCGCACCCATTGCGCCTGAACGATCAGTACCGTGACATCATCGACAAGTACATGGTGCGCCACTTTGTTCGCCCGGGCATCACCGGTTGGGCCCAGGTGAGCGGTTTCCGCGGTGAGACCCGGACCCCGGAAATGATGGAGCGCCGTGTGGAACTGGACGTGTGGTACTTGGAGAACTGGTCTTTCTGGCTGGACCTCCGGATCGTGGTCAAGACCGTGACCAATATGTTCGGGAAGGACGCCAACGCCTACTAGGACGCCGTATCGATAGCTTTGAAATGGCCCCGCGAGGGGTCATTTTCTTGCCCATAGGGGCTGGTGAACGGATTATCCAGCTATATTTGCGCTCCCTTTTCGGGAAAAGGCAAGCACGTCATGGCCAACCACAAGTCCTCTTTGAAGCGCGTCCGGCAGACCGAGACCCGCAATGAACTCAATCGTTACCAGAGCAAGACCGCGCGCAATGCCGTGCGGAAGTTGCGCACGTTGGCGGACAAGAAGGAGGCTGAAAAGCTCCTTCCCGAGGTGAACTCCATGCTGGACAAGCTGGCCAAGAAGAACCTGATCCACAAGAACAAGGCAGCCAACCTGAAGTCATCGGTAAAGCGCCATGTGAACGCGCTGAAATAAGCGCTTCGTGAAGTCTATCTTGGGCAGGTCCTCCGGAACGGGGACCTGTTCTATTTTCCACCCATGGAGCCGAACGCCACGAGCAAGTTGAGCATACCGGAATGGTCCAAGGACGACCGGCCCCGGGAACGCATGCTGGCGCGCGGTGCGAAGGGGTTGAGCGATGCCGAACTGATCGCCATCCTCATCCGCAGCGGAACGACCACGGAGAGCGCCTTGGATCTTGCTCGTATCATCCTCAACAAGGCGGGGAACGATCTGCACAAGCTGGCCTCGTTAGGGGTTGCTGAGTTGGTGCGCATCCATGGCGTCGGTGAAGCCAAGGCCATGAGCATCGTAGCGGCCTTGGAGTTGGGCCAACGGCGGAAACAGACTTCCGTCGCGGAGCGTCCGTTGATCGCCGGAAGCGACAGCGCTCACGAACTATTGCGTCCATTGGTGGCCGACCTGCATCACGAGGAGTTCTGGCTCATCCTGTTGGACCGTGGCAATCGTTTGCTTGAGACGTTGCGTGTGAGCCAGGGCGGCATGCATGGCACAGTGGCCGACCCCAAGATCATTTTCCGTGAGGCGCTGGATCGCCGGGCCAGTTCGGTGATCCTTTGTCACAACCACCCCAGCGGGCAGCTTCGCCCGAGCCCGGAGGACATCACCCTCACGCGCAAGTTGGTCGAAGGTGGCCGATTCCTGGACATCCTGGTGCAGGACCATCTGATCGTTGCGCGCACCGGTTACTACAGTTTCGCGGACAACGGCCAGTTGAATTGAGCATGACGCGACCGCTCAGGATCCTTACGGTCATCGGCGCGCGCCCGCAGATCATCAAGGCGGCAGCCCTGAGCCGTGCCGTGCGAGGACCGTTCGCAGGACGCATCGCCGAGACGCTGCTCCATACCGGACAGCACTACGATGCGAACATGAGCCAGGTGTTCTTCGACGAGCTCGGGATCCCACCAGCGGACATCGAGCTGAACGTCGGAAGCGGTACGCACGGCGCTATGACCGCGCGCATGATCGAAGGGGTCGAAACGGTGCTGATGCGCAAGGAACATGATGTCGTGGTATTGTATGGGGACACGAACAGCACGCTGGCCGGTGCGGTCGCTGCGGCGAAGCTCCACGTGCCGGTCGCGCACATCGAAGCAGGATTGCGCTCGTTCAACAAGCGGATGCCGGAGGAGCTCAACAGGATCATCTGTGACCAATGCAGCACTTGGCTATTTTGTCCCACGGACACGGCTGTGGCGAACCTGGGTCGGGAAGGTTTCGATCTGGGGCATCAGGCCCGGCCCACGGCGGACGTTCCACAAGTGGTCCAGTGCGGCGATGTGATGTACGACAACAGCCGCCATTTCGCCGCCCTTGCCGACGAACGCTCCACGGTGCTCGGTGCACTCGGTCTTTCTGGAAAGGACTTCGCGCTGACCACCGTACACCGCGACCATAACACGGATGATGCGGCACGCCTGAACGGCATCTTCGGAGCATTGCTGGACTTGCATACGCGGCACGGCCTTGCCATCGTTGTTCCGGTGCATCCGCGCACACGGAAGATGATGGAAACGCTGTTGACGCCGGCCTTGCACGAAGCCCTGACCGCAGGGAACGGGATCCACTTGGTGCCGCCGATGGGCTTTCTGGACATGATCGCGCTCGAGAGCAATGCGCGTTTGGTGATCACCGATAGTGGCGGAGTGCAGAAGGAGGCCTACTTCTTCGGCAAACCATGCGTCATCCTGCGTCCTGAGACCGAATGGGTGGAGCTCGTGGAGCGCGGCCAGGCCCAATTGGTCGATGCGGATCCCGGGCGCATCGCCCATGCCGTCGATCACTACCTGAGCGCCGGCGCACCTGAATGCCCCCCTCTTTTCGGTGATGGGCGTGCTGCAGAACATATCTGTGAAGAATTGATCCGGTGCAGGTGATCCGTTCAGCGATCGACTACGGAAGGTCCTTTGCGTTCGGCCTTGTCGACGGGCCGACACGTGCATTGTTCAAGGCCCATCTCGGACCGTTCCAAGGGCATGACATCCCTGAGCGAAAGACCGCGTTGCGCAATGCCATCGGATATCTGCTGCGTGCACAACAGCAAGGGTCGGATGCGGGAATGGGGAGCTATCACTTGTTGAAGGGGTGGGGGGCTTCCTACCCTGAGACCACGGGTTACGCCATCCCTACGTTGATCCGATCGGGAGAGCATCTCGGATGGCATGTACCCGTGGAAGCCGCATTGCGGGCTGCGGAATGGTTGCTGTCGATCCAACGTGCCGATGGAGGTTGGCCGGGCGGAAGGGTGGGTGAGGCGAGACCCAGCATCGTCTTCAACACAGCGCAGGTCATCCGGGGCTTGTTGGCCGCCCATGCTCTTTCGAAGGATGCCCGGTTCATCGTGGCGGCGCTGCGAGCAGGACGCTGGATCGCCGGTGTTCAGGATCCCGATGGTGCATGGCGCGAGCACAACTTCCTCGGGGTCGCACGGGTCTATGACACCTATGTGGATGCGCCCTTGTTGCACCTATTCGCGATCACCGGGGACGGGGTCCTGAAGGCTGCCGCCGAAAAGAACCTGCAATGGGTGTTGGCCCAGCGCCGACCCAATGGATGGTTCGCCAACTGCGACAACACGATCCGCCACAACGACCGCCCCATCACGCACACGATCGCCTACACGCTCGATGGTCTGCATGAATGCGCCATCCGCCTGAACGACGATACCTTGATGCAGGCTGTAACGAACGGGGCTGACGTGCTACTGCACAAATTCATGGATCATGGCGAATTGAACGGTCGATATGACGAGGACTGGCGCGGAACGGAGCACCCGCTCATGACCGGTTGCGCGCAACTGGCCATCATTTGGTCCAAGCTCCATGACCACACCGGTTCGGCCATCCACCGCGATGGGCTCCTGCGCATGACGGATCGCTTGATGGGCGTCCAGCAAGCGTCGATGCTGGGACCGGAGGCTATGCACGGCGCCTTGCCCGGCTCTTATCCCGTGTGGGGCCGATATGAGAAGTTCGCTTTCCCGAACTGGGGTACGAAGTACTTCGCCGATGCGTTGCTTTGCGCAGAGCGTTGCGCAGCGCTCGTCAAGTAGATGGCCAAGTCCGACAATTTCGATCCCTACGAAGTCTTCCGCCGATCGGTGGAGCGATATGGGGACCTACCCGCGCTTCGGATCGGTGACCGGACATGGACCTATGCCGAGCTCGATGCGCACGCTGCGTCCATCGCTGGTTGGTGCGACCGGAACGCACCATCCGGGTCGCGGATCGCCGTTCATGGGCGTAAGGAACTCGCCGCGTATGCCGGCATTCTGGGCATCCTCCGCAGTGGACGGTCCTATGTCCCGTTGCACCCCGATCATCCTCGAGCGCGTTGGCAGGTGGTCCTGGAAAGTTCCGGTGCTGCGGCATGCGTTGCCGATCCTTCCTCGACACGCGCGTTGGGTGATCTGGTCGATCGACCGGTGTTGTCGAATTGGGACGGGGAAAGGCCGGCCGATGTTCGCCAGGGTAGCGAGGCCTATGTCATGTTCACCTCCGGGAGTACGGGTGGACCGAAAGGCGTGCCCATCTCACGGTCGAACGTTTCCGCCTATCTGGAGCACATGCTCACGCACCATCGGTTCACGACCGGGGATCGGTTCACCCAGTTGTTCGCGCTCACCTTCGATCTGAGCGTCCATGACCTTTTCGTCTGCTGGGGTTCGGGCGGCTGCCTATGTGTGCCGGGGGAGGACAGTGCGCTGCGGATATCCTCCTACATCGCGTCGAATGGGATCACGGTTTGGTTCTCGGTTCCTTCTGCAGTGGCATTGCTCCGTCGCATGCGGGCGCTGGTCCCTGGAGCGTTCCCCGGATTGAAGCACTCGTTCTTTTGTGGCGAGGCTCTATCGTGGGACCTTGCGCACGCATGGAGCGAAGCGGCTCCGAACAGTGCCATCACGAATCTGTACGGCCCGACCGAAGCTACCATTGCGATCACGTCATTCGATGTCCGGGCTGCCATGGCGCACGCGAGCGGGACCGTGCCCTTGGGTGGACCGATCGGCACCAATGAGGTGCAGGTGTCGGGTGATGAGGGGAGTTCGGAAGGCGAGTTGTGGCTCGCTGGGCCCCAAGTGGCGCAAGGCTATTTGGGCGCTGCCGAGGCCACTTCGCGTGCGTTCATCCATCTACCTGGAGATGATGCCGTTTGGTACAGGACCGGCGACCGTGTGCGCAAGGATGGCGAAGGCATCCTCCATTTCCTTGGCCGGTTGGACGATCAGGTGAAAGTGCTCGGTCATCGTGTTGAACCCGCTGAGGTGGACTTCGCACTCGCGCCCCTTGTTCCGAACGGAACGGTGCTCACCTTGGCCACGACCTTGAACGGAACCACCCGGCTCGTTACATTTATCGACACCATGATGGATACCGCACCGCTGGTGGCCCGTTTGCAAGAAGTCCTGCCACCCTACATGATCCCCGAACGGATCATCGCCGTGGATGGGTTTCCGACCACCGGGCATGGAAAGGTGGATCGCAACGCCCTGTTCAAGATCGCTGACAATGGATAGGACGGAATTGCGCGCCTTGGTGCAGGAGAAGCTGGGTTCCCGGTCCCGTCGATTGGGACTGGACGGTACCGCACTGAAGGACGACTTCGATCTGGTGCGGAGCGGATTGCTCGATTCCCTGGGTTTCGTTGACCTGATCACGGATCTTGAGGGCGCTTTCGGTCGACAAGTCGAACTGGAGAAAGCCTTCGATCGCGCTGGGGCGACGACCTTGGGTGGCGTCCTCGATCTCTTCCTGAACGGGCGATGAACGATGTCTCCATCATAGCGGTCAAGGATGCGGCTGATCCGCGCTTGGAGCAGTTGATCCCCATGTTCGAAGACCTGCATGCCGTCATGCATGCCCATGGCATGATGCAGGAATTGGCCGATGATGGTGCACGCCTTTGGTTGAACGGTGTGAAGGCCGGGATCGAACGGTTCAATCGGATGGTCCTTGCCGTTCAGGGTGATGTGGTCGTTGGATTCACCTGCGGATCGATCAAGCTCGCACCGGAATATCTGGGCGGTGCGCGGGTAGGACACTGGACGCAGCTTTACGTGACGGCGCCGCATCGTCGAGGTGGCGTTTCGCGGGCGATGTCCGAATTGCTCCATGATTGGTTCCGCGAGAAACAGGTCACGAGCATCGAGACCCAGGTGGTGCGCGAACATCCCAGTTCGGTCCCGTTCGCGGAATCGTTCGGCTATCAGGTGGAGTGGATCAACCTGCGCAAAGTGCTTTGAGCGAGCGGGCCGAACCGGGTGGATGGCCTGAGCGCATGGGCATCGCCCCAGGGGCCGAACTGCTCCTGACCGCTGATGTGACCAGGATCTCCTGGCTCCTGAGGCACCGTGGCGCAAGGAACGCGCCGCGAGCGTTGTTGGATGCATTCCTTTCGGCCGTCGGGCCCGGGGGGACCATCGTCGTACCCACGTTCAACTACGACCTCCGAACGGGGGAATCCTTCGATCCACGGAGGACACCGACGATCACAGGTGCTTTGGGCTTGGCAGCGTTGGAACATCCGGCGTTCGTCCGCACCGCGAACCCACTGCATTCATTTGCGGTGGCGGGTAGGTTGCAAAGGGAGTTCCTTGCCGCCGACGACACCAGCAGCTTCAGCGAAGGGTCGCCGTTCGCACTCCTCAGGACCAATGGCTTCATCCTGCTCGGATTGGACATGCATCTGAACTATGCGCTGTCCTATTTCCACCATGTGGAGGAACTGGAAGCGGTCCCCTATCGGAAATGGAGAACGGTCACCATCCGGTGCATCGATGCCACTGGAGCCAGCAAGCCCCGACAGTTCCGGATCTTTGCGAAGCGGGCCGGATATGCCAACGAACTGTCCGCACTCGTCCCGCGGTTGAAAGAAGCGGGAGCGATGACGACCGGAAATACGGACGGTGTGGAATTCCTCAAGGTCGATCTGGCGAAGGCGCATGAAGTGATCGCCCGCGACATTCGTTCGAACAAGGCAGGGAGCATTGTTCGCTTCACGCTGCGGAACTGGCTGCGCGATACATGGCATGCCCTATTTCCGATGCGGGGACCGTCGCGTTCCGCCCGACTCTTAATGGAGCAGGATGCTGGTGCATTGTGATCACCGGACCCCACGCGTGCGTTACGTCATGCAGCACGTGTTGGAGCGTATGCTCGGACTCTCCGTGGAGTGGGCTTCAGGGGCTGAGGAATTCCGGAGCGCTGCGGGACCGCGCTTGCACTACGGCAAGGAGCAGTTCGCAGGAGCAGCCCATCTGCCGTGGAGTGGGGCCATCACCGATCTTCCGACGAACGACCCTCCGATCGTTGATCGGCGGGACGGTCCGGCATTGTTCCCCGTGGGGGATGGGGAGGACCTTTGTGCGGGGATCTTCTTCCTGTTGAGCTTGGCGGATGAGACGCGCTGCCAGGATCGTGATGCGCATGATCGTGTTCCATCGGCTTCGTTGTTCACTGTGCGGAAAGGAATTGCCGATCGTCCATGGGTGGATGAGAGGGTGGCCCGTCTCGGTGACATGCTTGAGGCACACTGGCCCGGTCTGTTGAATCGTCCGGCAGGCTACAGGAACGTGGTCACTGTGGACATGGACAACATCCTGCGCTACGCGGCCAGGCCTGTGCATCGCGCGATCGGTGCGTCCGTGCGGGACCTGTTCGCCGGTTCGCCCTCGGCGGTCCCGGAACGATGGCAGGTGCGATCGGGTGGCGTTCCGGACCCTTATGCCAAGGCCATCGACCTGGTGGCGTCGAAGCGCGGCAGTGCCCAACGTGCGATCCTCTTTTTCCTGATGCGGGGTGAAGGCGCGTTCGACCACGCTGCCGATCCACGGGATCCCGTTACACAGGCGCTTGTACAACGGGCCGGGCGGGAATGCGAGATCGGTATCCACCCGTCCTACGGGACCGGAAGGAACAACGCGATGCATACGGAAGAACGTGATTTGCTCCAACGGATCATCGGAAGAAGTGTGCGTGCATCACGGCAGCATTTCCTGCGTTGGCACATACCTGAAACCCTCCGTTTCCTGAGCGGTTTCGAGCACTCCGAGGACCATACCCTGGGATTCAGTGACCGTGCTGGTTTCCGTGCGGGCACATGCACTCCCTTTCCATGGTACGATCTCGAACGTGAAGAGGGAACCACGCTGATGCTTCACCCGTTCATGGTCATGGACAGTGCACTGATCGAGCGACAACAGCTCGATACCGACGACGTGTTCAGGACGATGGCGGCGATGAGCGATATGGTGCGTGCCGTGGGCGGTCAGTTCGTCAGCGTCTGGCACGATCGATACTTGAGCGGTCATCGGGAATTCGTCGAGTGGCCCGCGGTCTTTGAACGCGTTATGGAACACGCCCGGCCATGATCGAGCATTTGCGGCATAACGAGATCGACAAGGCCAGGTGGGACCGGCTCCTTCTCCAATGTCCCGACCGCCTGTGGTACGTCCAAAGCTGGGTGCTCGATATCTGCTGCCCGGAGTGGGAGGCCTTGATCGGGGACGACGGATCCATCATGCCGTTGATCTGGTGCAGCAAGTTCGGGATCGACTATCTGTACCAGCCGTATGCGATGCAGCAACAAGGAGTGTTCAGCCCGGAGCGCGACGAGCACACCGACACGGCCTTCCTGGATGCCATCCCGGAGCGGTTCGTGTACTGGGACATCCACCTCAATTCGCTGATGCATGTCCGTGCGGCCCCGACCGATCGCCTTTCGCCCAACGTGAACCAGGACCTGTCGCTCGCCGCCGATGCGACTGTGCTTCGCTCCGCATATTCCCAAGGACACCGGCGCAACTTGCGGAAGAGCGGGGACGACCCTCCGGTGATCGCACTGGATGTCACCGTTCGCGAGTTCATCGACCTTTTCACCCGCACTACGGGCAAGCGGTTCCGGAACATCCCCAAGTATGGTGTGGAGTTGTTGGAACGCCTGGTCCTGACCGGTATCGAGCGAAAGCAGTGCCGCCTCCTCGGTGTGCGTGAACAGGGTCGGGTCATCGCTGCGGTCTGTTTCATGGAATGGGAAGGGCGTTCCATCCTCCTGAAATCGGCGAACGATGAGGCCGGCATGGAACGACAGGCCATGTTCCACTTGATCGATCGCTACATCAGCGAGCACGCGGGTTCGGGCATATTGCTGGACTTCGCTGGTTCCAACACACCGTCCGTCGCGCGTTTCAATGCGGGCTTCGGTGCGCGGTCATCGGTATATTTACACCTGGTACGGAACCGACTTCCGGCCCCACTGCGGTGGTTCAAGCGATGAGGAGACCATGGTGATGGAACTGGTGAAACAACGGAGCGTGGTGAACCACTTCATCGCCGAGTTGCGTGATGTCGACGTGCAGAAGGATGCCATGCGTTTCCGACGGAACCTGGAGCGCGTCGGCGAAGTTGCCGCTTTGGAACTGAGCCGCACATTGGAGTATGTGCCGCATGAAGTGACGACACCGCTCGGAGTTGCGCGCACCGAAGCGCTTGCCGAACAACCCGTGCTCGCTACGATCCTCAGGGCCGGATTGCCGTTGCACCAAGGTTTGCTCAACTACTTCGACCGTGCCGACAACGCCTTCGTGAGCGCCTACCGCAAGCATCGCAAAGGGGAGGATGCGTTCGACATCGAAGTGGAATACCTGTCCAGCCCCACCTTGGAGGACCGGATCGTGGTACTCTGTGATCCGATGCTGGCCACCGGGCGGAGCATGGTCCTTGTGTACAAGGCCCTGCTACGGTTGGGCAAGCCCAAGGCCCTGCACGTGGTATCAGCTATCGCCAGTGCGGAAGGCTTGGAGTATGCGAAACTGCACCTGCCTCCGGGAACGCGGTTCTGGATCGGCGCCATTGATGAGGAGATGACGGCCCAGGCCTACATCGTACCGGGGCTGGGTGATGCGGGCGACCTGGCTTACGGGGCCAAGATGTAGGCCATGCAACAGGTCCTGGAGATCTTGACGGTGATCGCCACGGCGATGGTGAAGTTCATGTTCACCGGGCTGGTGTCCTACGGCATCGGCAACACCTTCTGGGAGACGTTGGTGTACACGGCCATCGGCGGTTGCCTGGGCACCGTGCTGTTCTACCTAGCAGGAAGCCATGTGTTGGAGTGGTTCCGGCTGCGCCATGTGAGGCGCGTACTCGACCGTCTTTCCCGAGGACTTCCACCCAAGCCGATCTTCACGCGAACCAACCGCACCATCGTTCGGGTGAAGCAACGCTATGGAATGCGGGGTCTTGCCGGCCTGGCCTTGCCTATCCTGTCGATACCGATCACCTCCGTCCTCGCGGCGAAGTATTTCAGGCACGACCGCCGCACACTTCCGACACTGATCTCGTCGGTACTGGTCTGGTCCGTCGTGCTGAGCGTCGCATGGAGCTTCATCCGATGAAGCGCTACGGCCATCTGTTCTTCGATCTGGACCACACCTTGTGGGATTTCGAAGCCAATTCACGTACGACCTTGCGGGAGATCTTTCTGGCCGAGCGGCTGGCGGAACGCGGAGTGGCCGATCCTGAAGAGTTCATCGATACCTATGAGGAGATCAATCAGGTCCTGTGGGACCGCTACGAGAACGGGCACCTGAACAAGGAAGTGCTTCGCGTTCTACGTTTCCGCAATACGCTGTTGCGCTTCGGGATCAAGGATGGACCGATGGCCGAGCGGATGGGCAGGGATTACCTCGCATCGTGCCCATTGAAAGGCACCCTCATGCCAGGTGCCCTGCAATTGCTCCAGGACCTGCACGGCCGGTACCGTATGCATATCATCACCAATGGCTTCGATGAGGTGCAGCATGTGAAGCTCAAGAGCAGTGCGATAGCCGGTTACTTCGATGTGGTCCTTACGAGCGAAATGGCCGGTGCCCGGAAACCGGACCCACGCATCTTCGCCGCAGCACTGAAGCGGACGAAGGCCAATACGGACGACAGCCTGATGATCGGCGACAACGTCCGGGCCGACATGGAAGGTGCGCGCAACGCCGGCTTGGACCATGCCCACTTCGCACCGAATGCACCCATTGATCCACAGGCCACCTATGTGCTGAAGCACTTGGACGACCTCCGTGCCGTCCTATTGTGAGGGGATGCTATCGGGGTAGAAGATGTACTCCATCAACTGCTTGGTCCCGGTGATATGACTATGGCGCATCAAGCGGACCATGGAACCGCTCACCACCGCGCCACGGTATTCGATCTCCCCTTTCTCCGGATGTGTGATGAAGACGATGCTGTCCCCTACCACATTGACACGCACGTTGTGCAGCCCAAGACCGGGATTGCCCTGCGTTTCCCGCACCAGATATTTGGGCAGGTCCTTTTCAACGGCCATGGAACCGTTCACCGTTACCACACGTCCTTCGGGGAAGAACCTGATCAAGTAGAGGAGTTCGCCGATCTTGTTGCGATAGTATCCATCGAACCGTAAGGGCATGCCCGTGAAAGGACCTTCCACCACGGGGGGTGGTTGCACGGTCCCGACCCCCGAAGCCGGAGAACTCCTCATCTGTCCGACGATGAGCGCGATCGCGAGGATCCCGATGAGCGCGATCAATAGGGTCTTGATGGTGTTCGTCATGGCTACTGTTTGTATCGGGCGATCACCGACGTGGAGCCGGTAACGACCTCCCCGATGCTGACATGGATGGAGGCGTCCAGGGGAAGGAACAGGTCGACCCGGGAGCCGAATTTGATGAAGCCGAATTCGGCCCCTTGGACCGCAGGGGCTCCGGCCTTCGCATAGGTACAAATGCGGCGCGCCAAAGCGCCGGCGATCTGGCGGAACAACACCTCCCCGTGCTTAGGGTGCCGCACCACGACGGTACTACGCTCGTTCTCCGTGCTGCTCTTCGGATGCCACGCAACCAGGTACTTGCCCGGATGGTATTTGTAGTAGGAGGTGGTGCCGCCTATCGGGTGGTAGTTGATGTGGACGTTCAACGGGCTCATGAAAATGGAGACCTGACGTCGCTTGTCCTTGAAGTACTCGGGCTCGTAGACCTCTTCGATCACCACCACTTTGCCATCGCAGGGGGAGAAGATCGCGGTGTCATCCGGTGCTGTCCGGCGCGAAGGGACCCGGAAGAACCAGACCACGATGCCGAACACGACGATCAGCGCCGCGCCGATCAGCACGGCCAGTATGTCGGGCAGCACAGGCCACTTCAGCAATGCGAAGAGACCGAAGCAGACCACCGCAGCAACGAGCAGTAGGGTGGGTGTTCCTTCGCGATGCAAACGCATGGTGTACAGGGATGGCCGGCCAAATATAGCCGGAGCGGATGTGCTCAATGCACCAGGTGCAAGTACAGCAGCAGGCTCGGTACGGCCAGGAAGAACCCGTCGAACCGGTCCAGGATACCGCCATGTCCGGGCAGGATGGTCCCGGAATCCTTCACACCGCGTGCGCGCTTGAACGCCGACTCCAGGAGGTCGCCCAAGGTCGAGGTAAGTGCGATGATGGCGCCGGCCGTGAGCCATTCCCCCGTGGTGAGGAAGGTCTGGTATTGCGCGAGCAGCCACGCCACCACCAGCGTGAGCGCGATACCGCCGATCAGCCCTTCGACCGTCTTCTTCGGTGAAACGGAGGGCAGTAGTTTGGTGCGTCCGATCAAGCGTCCTGTGAGGTATGCGCCCGTATCATTGGTCCAGAGCAGGAGCATGAAACCGATGAAGGACCAGGTCCCGAATCGGAAGAAGTGGACGAGCAGGCCGAATGGTGTCGCGACGAGCAGTATAAGGGTGAGCAAACCACCGAAGGAAGTAGTGGGATCAGGGTCGCCCCGCAAGAGCATCAAGGTCGTGGAAATGAGCAATAGCAGGAACCCTATGGCCACCGTGTAGCCCATGTTCCAAGAGGGCTCGAACAGGCCCATGGCCAGGGATACATGGATGGTCGCACCAAGCAACATGCTCCATTGCACGGGAGGCCCGGCATCCTCGCCCCAATAGAGCAGGTGCATTTCGCGCATCGCGATCACGCAAACCGGCAGGAAGAGGAGGAGCGTGGTGAACGGTCCGGACCAGGCGGCACCCAGGGTAAGGGCCACATAGATCGCACCGGTGATGGCCCGTATACCGAGTTCCCTCATGCTTGTGCTTCGTTGTTCAACAAATGAAGCGCTCGCAGCACATGGTCACGGTCCACATGGATATCGATGGACCCCATCATGGGGTACACGGATGACTGCTGGTCCATGAGGACCACCGGAATATCATTGGCCTCCAATCTACCCCGCAACATTTCGGCCTCCTGTCGATCTCTCGCGCTGTGGATCAGGGTCCAGTTCGCCATGGGCGACAGGGTCAGGCCGATGTGTTATCCGTAGCGGGGGCATCCGTTGGAACGGGTGCCGTTGCGCCTCTCCCGTTGGCATGACCGTTCGTGTTGGGCGGCTCGACGGATTTTTGGAAAGGCCTATCGCCGAAGATCTTCTCGAGATCCTCCTTGAAGATGACCTCTTTCTCCAGCAGTTGCGTGGCAAGTGCGGTGAGCTTGTCCTTGTTCTCGGTAAGGATGCGCTTGGCACGCGCGTATTGGAGTTCCACCAATTTGCTCACCTCCTCGTCAATCGTCTGGGCGGTGCGCTCGCTGTACGGTTTCCCGAAGGAGTATTCGCCTTGGCCGCTACTGTCGTAAAAGCTCACGTTCCCCACGCGATCGTTAAGGCCGTACATGGTGACCATCGCGTACGCCTGTTTCGTCACCTTCTCCAGGTCGCTCAGGGCGCCCGTGCTCACCTTTCCGTACATCACGTCCTCTGCAGCGCGACCGCCGAGTGCGGCGCAGATCTCATCGTACATCTGCTCGGCGGTGGTCAGGTGGCGCTCTTCAGGCAGGTACCATGCTGCACCCAGCGACCGGCCGCGTGGCACGATCGTTACTTTCACCAATGGGCTGGCGTGCTCCACCAGCCAGCTCACGGTCGCGTGCCCTGCTTCATGGTAGGCGATGGCCTTCTTCTCGTCCGCCGTAATGATCTTGTTCTTCTTCTCCAGTCCACCGATCACGCGGTCGACGGCATCGAGGAAGTCCTGTTTGTCCACCTGCTTCTTCTTCTTACGGGCGGCGATCAACGCGGCTTCGTTGCAGATGTTGGCCAGATCGGCCCCGCTGAAACCCGGCGTCTGGCGCGCAAGGAACTCCACATCGACGTTGATGTCCATTTTCAATGGCTTCAAATGGACCTTCAGGATCTCCTCCCGTTCGTTCAGGTCGGGCATGTCCACGAAGATCTGGCGGTCGAAGCGCCCCGCGCGCATCAACGCACGGTCCAATACGTCGGCACGGTTGGTGGCTCCGATGAGGATCACCCCGCTGTTGGTGCCGAACCCGTCCATTTCCGTGAGCAGCTGGTTCAGCGTGTTCTCACGCTCGTCGTTGGCACCCATGCTCACGCTGCGTCCACGCGCACGACCGATGGCATCGATCTCATCGATGAAGATGATGCTGGGCGCCTTCTCCTTCGCTTGCTTGAAAAGGTCGCGAACGCGGCTGGCGCCCACGCCCACGAACATCTCCACGAAGTCCGATCCGCTGAGCGAGAAGAAGGGCACGTTGGCCTCTCCGGCAATGGCTTTCGCCAGCAGCGTTTTGCCCGTACCCGGAGGACCGACGAGTAGTGCGCCTTTCGGGATCTTGGCCCCCAGGTCGGTGTATTTCTTCGGGGTCTTCAGGAAATCCACGATCTCCTGCAATTCCTCCTTCGCTTCGGCGAGCCCGGCCACATCGTTGAACGTGACGTTCGTGCTCTTGCCGCCTTCGAACACTTGTGCGCGGCTCTTGCCGATGTTGAAGATCTGTCCGCCGGGTCCGCCGCCGCCACCGATGCGGCGCATGACGAAGAGCCAGATCGCGATCATCACACCGAAGAAGATCACCCAGTTCAGGATCTCGCGGCCCCAGTTGTCCTGCGTCTCGTATTCGTAGGGTACGTGGTGCTTTTCAGCCTCTTGCACGATCCGGTCCTTCAACACGTTGGAAGTGCCGATGTTGAACGCATAATGCGGTCCGGAGATGTTCGGTCCCGAGATGGGCGAACCCTTGATCTTGCCCTTGTGCGGCTCTTTCGTGAGGCGGTCCTTCTTGATGTAGACCTTGACCACCTGGTCATTGACCACCACGATGCGGTCCACATCACCGGCATCCAGCATGGTCTGGTAATCCATGGGGTCGATCTTCACCATGCCCCCGCCGTATTGGAAGAGGTTGATGGAGAGGATCACCAGGATGATGATGCCATAGATCCAGTAGAAGTTGAAGGACCGTTTCGGCTTCTCCTTCCCTTGGTTATCGTCGCGCTTCTCGTTGTTCTCCACGTTGTTCAGCTGTTGCGGCGATCACGCCACGTTCTCGTACCTCCTGCTGGCACCATCGGCCCACAGGTCCTCCAAGGCGTAGTACGAACGCTTGTCCCGGAGGAAGATGTGTACCACCACGTCCACAAAATCCAACAACACCCACTCGGCATTGTTCAGTCCTTCCGAATGCCATGGTTTCTCCCCTGCTTTCTCGTGTGCGAATTTCTCCACCGATCGGAGGATGGATTGCACCTGCGTGTTCGAGTCGCCATGGCAGATGATGAAGTGGTCGCTCACCGTATTGGGTACATCCCGAAGGTCGAGGTGTACGATGTCCTTTCCTTTGACTTCCTGGATGCCCTTCACGATGGCATCCACCAATCGGGCCGAGGCGCCCTGTGCGTTCTTCATCCGGTTATCTTGGTCCGTTCAAAGGTACGAAGTTACCAACGGCGCTGCGGGCAAGGGCAAGGGCGGTCGACCATGGGAATAGGCACTCCGATCATCGCGTTCGATACGCTCGAAAGCACCAACAAAACGGCTGCCGAATTGCTAAGCCTGTCGAAGGTGCAGCACGGGGCTGTCATTCTGGCCCGCGAGCAGACAGCCGGTCGTGGCCAGCGCGGCAGGACCTGGACCGCGCAGCCTGGACTGGACCTCACCGCCAGCGTGGTGTTGAAACCGCCTGCTTTGCGTGCCGAGGATCAATTCGTCCTGGGCAAGATGGCCGCACTTGCCGTCGCCGAGGTTACGCGCATGTTGGTGCCGGCCGAGGTGCGGATCAAATGGCCCAATGATGTGCTCGTGGAGCGGAAAAAGATCGCGGGTATCCTGATCAAGAACGAGGTGGTGGGCGAATTGGTGCAGAGCAGTGTGGTGGGGGTCGGCATCAATGCCAATAGCAGCGGGTTCCCGGAGGAAATGACCGCCACGAGCCTATTGCTCGAAACCGGTCGGGTCGTGGACGTGAAGGTTCTTCTGGACCACCTGTGCAAGGCCCTGGATAGGCGCTGGAAGGCCTTCGAGAACGGGGACGACGGGCTTGCGGCAGAGTATACCGAGCATCTTTGGGCCCGAGGCCGCTGGACCGACCTGTTGCTGGATGGCCAGTGCATCGTGGCCCGCCCCATGGACGTGGATGACCATGGCCGCCTGATCGTGGAGCACGAAGGCGGTGCGGTGAACGCGTACGGCCTTGACCGTCTGAGGTTTGCGCCCCGGTAAGGAGGCGGGATATTCCCTTTTGGTCGGAACCGGAAAAGCCATACATTTGCCGCCCGTCCGCCACAGTTGAGCGGCGGACACGCAAGACCTCACGGCCATGAAACGCACCTTCCAGCCCAGCAAGCGCAAGCGCACCAACAAGCACGGTTTCCGCAAGCGGATGAGTTCCGTGGCCGGTCGTGCTGTATTGGCCAGCCGCCGCGCTACGGGCCGTCACAAGCTCACTACGAGCGACGAGGCTTCGCACAAGTAAGAAGACAGTGAACTCAGAAGAGGGCTGCCTATCAGGCAGCCCTTTTTCGTTCTCCTTACCTCATGCCGGAATGCTGCTGCCGTGGCATTCCAGCATCTGACAAGTGCCCTTTTGGTCATTGGTGGGACGCCGGATGGTCCGCTTCGCGTTCTTCCGGCGTGACGCCTAGGAGGTAAGATGTGAGCTGATCGCTGCTCCCAGCTCCGGGGTAAGGAGCACATGACCGAAGGGCAGGTCGGTTTGCGTGATCAATTCCGGGGCGTGTTTCCGGAGGTGCTCCCCGAAGGCTGGCTTGATCACCCGGTCGTGGGTACCGAAGAACAGGTGCACCGGTACCGCATTCTCCCGGACTTGGGCCGCTACCTGCGTCAGATCCGGTTCGATCAGCCGAAAGCACAACCAGACATCGCGCACGAGCATGCGCTTGGGCTTGCTATCAGTCTGCCCGATGAGGAACCGGTGCATTCGCTCGTTCATCAATCGAACAGAGCGCAAGCCGTTCATGATCGCATGCACGATACCGGGGCGTTCCACGAATCTGCGGTAAAGCGTACGGCCTACGGACGATGCGGCGAGTCCACGGTACCAAGGATGGGTGATGAGCCCATCCGGCGCGGCCAGGAACACGCGTTCCACCCGGTGCGGCATCGTTTCCAAGAGGCTCAAGGCGATCCTGCCGCCCAAGCTGTAGCCCAGTAGCGCAACCTTCCCGCTGCCAAGATGATCTGCGAAGGCCGTGAAGTAGACGGCCAGTTCTTTCGGGGTGAAGGGGCGATCCGCACGTTCAGGATAACCTGGGCTCTTTCCGTGGAAGTGAAGGTCGAAAGCATGGACCGTGAAGTGTTCACCGATCGCGTCCTTGAGGATGGCGAAGTCGGTACCGCTGCGTCCGAAACCGTGGAAGGCCAACAACGGCACCGGGCCATGGCCGTATGTACGGTAGGCGAGGGTAACGCCGTGCGTGAAGTAGTGGATGGGCGTTTTCACCGCAAGAGCACGAAGTGCGCAAAGATGAGGCGGGCCTGTATACCCCTGCTCCGAGCCCGCTGCGACTTTGCGGAGGAAATAGAGCGTGCATTTCTTCACGATCCCCATCACTTCTCCACATTCCCGTGCCGGCCGCACCTCGCCCGGCTACCTTCGCGGCCCGGATACCCTCCGGAATGCCCAAAGACACCTCCATCAAGTCCGTCCTCCTCATCGGATCGGGCCCCATCGTCATCGGTCAAGCCTGCGAGTTCGATTACTCCGGCAGCCAGGCCAGCAAGTCGCTTCGGAAAGAAGGCATCGAGGTCACGCTGATCAACAGCAACCCGGCCACCATCATGACCGACCCGGTCACGGCCGACAACGTGTACCTGAAGCCGCTCACCACCGACAGCATCGAGGAGATCCTCAAGAAGCACAAGATCGACGCCGTGCTGCCCACCATGGGCGGACAGACCGCGCTCAACCTCGCCATCGAGTGCGAGAAGCTCGGCATCTGGGAACAGTACGGCGTGCGCATGATCGGCGTGGACACCGCCGCCATCGACATCACCGAGAACCGCGAGCAGTTCCGCCTGCTGATGGAGCGCATCGGCGTGCCCATGGCGCCCAGCAAGACCGTCACCAGCTTCCTCGAGGGCAAAAAGGTGGCGCAGGAGTTCGGTTTCCCGCTGGTGATCCGCGCCAGCTACACGCTCGGTGGTGCCGGCGCCAGCTTCGTGAAGGACCCCGCCGAGTTCGACAAGCTGCTCAAGCACGGCCTGCAGATCAGCCCCATCCACGAGGTGATGATCGACAAGGCGCTGCTCGGCTGGAAGGAGTACGAGCTGGAGCTGCTGCGCGACAAGGACGACAACGTCACCATCATCTGCAGCATCGAGAACTTCGATCCGATGGGCATCCACACCGGCGACAGCATCACCGTGGCGCCGGCCATGACCCTCAGCGACCGCACCTACCAGCGCATGCGCACCGAGGCCATCAAGATGATGCGCGCCATCGGCGACTTCGCGGGCGGCTGCAACGTGCAGTTCGCGGTGAGCCCCGATGAGAAGGAGGAGATCTACGCCATCGAGATCAACCCGCGCGTGAGCCGCAGCAGCGCGCTCGCCAGCAAGGCCACGGGCTACCCCATCGCCAAGATCGCCAGCAAGCTCGCCATCGGCTACCGCCTGGATGAACTGGAGAACCCCATCACCGGCACCAGCGCCTTCTTCGAGCCCACGCTCGATTACGTGATCGTGAAGGTGCCGCGTTGGAACTTCGACAAGTTCGAGGGCAGCGACCGCCGCCTGGGCGTGCAGATGAAGAGCGTCGGCGAAACGATGGGCATCGGTCGCAGCTTCCAGGAGGCGCTGCAGAAGGCCTGCCAGAGCCTCGAGATCCGCCGCAACGGCCTGGGGGCCGACGGCAAGGAGACCACCGATGCCAACGTGCTGCTGGAGAGCCTGGCCAACCCCAGCTGGCACCGCCTCTTCCATGTCTACGACGCCATCAAGCTCGGCATCCCCTTCAAGAAGATCCAGGAGCTCACCCACATCGACCTCTGGTTCCTGAAGCAGATCGAGGACATGATCCTCACCGAGAAGGAGGTCGAGAAGTACACGCTCGACAGCATCCCGCGCGACCTGCTCTTCGAGGCCAAGCAGAAGGGCTACGCCGACCGGCAGATCGCCCACCTGCTGCGCTGCCTGGAGAGCGAGGTGTACCGCAAGCGGCAGGAGCTCGGCATCAAGCGCGTGTACAAGCTGGTGGACACCTGCGCCGGCGAGTTCCCCGCGCGCACGCCGTACTACTATAGCACCTTCGAGGAGGAGAACGAGAGCGTGCGCAGCGACCGCAAGAAGGTCGTGGTGCTCGGCAGCGGCCCCAACCGCATCGGCCAGGGCATCGAGTTCGACTACTGCTGTGTGCATGGCGTGCTCGCCGCCAAGGAGCTCGGCTACGAGACCATCATGATCAACTGCAACCCGGAGACGGTGAGCACCGACTTCGACACGGCCGACAAGCTCTACTTCGAGCCCGTGTTCTGGGAGCACATCTACGACATCATCCAGCACGAACAGCCCGAAGGCGTCATCGTGCAGCTCGGTGGGCAGACCGCGCTGAAGCTCGCCGAGAAGCTGGAGAAGTACGGCATCAAGATCATCGGCACCAGCTATGCCGCGCTGGACATGGCCGAGGACCGCGAGCGCTTCAGCTCACTGCTGCGCGACCTCAACATCCCGTACCCGCGCTTCGGTGCGGTGAACAACGCCGAGGAGGCCGTGAAGCTGAGCCGCGAGCTCGGCTTCCCGCTGCTGGTGCGCCCCAGCTACGTGCTCGGCGGCCAGAAGATGAAGATCGTGATCAACGAGGAGGAACTCGTGGACCAGGTGCTCGACATCCTGCGCCTGATGCCCGACAACAAGATCCTCATCGATCACTTCCTCGACGGCGCCATTGAAGCGGAGAGCGATTCCATCTGCGACGGCGAGATGGTGCGAATCATCGGCATCATGGAACACATCGAGCCGGCGGGCATCCACAGCGGCGACAGCAATGCCGTGCTCCCGCCTTTCGATCTCAGCGAAAAAGTGATCCAGCAGATCCGCGAGCACACGCACAAGATCGCGCTGGCCCTGCACACCGTGGGCCTGGTGAACATCCAGTTCGCCATCAAGAACGAGGTGGTGTACGTGATCGAGGCCAACCCGCGCGCCAGCCGCACCGTGCCTTTCATCGCAAAGGCTTACGGTGAGCCTTACGTGAATTGGGCGACGAAAGTGATGCTCGGCGCGAAGCTGAAGGACTTCCAATTCAAGCCCAGGTTGGACGGGTATGCCATCAAGGTCCCGGTGTTCTCGTTCGATAAGTTCCCGAATGTGGACAAGTCGCTTGGACCTGAAATGAAATCGACAGGTGAAGCCATCTACTTCATCAAGGATCTGAAGGATCCGTTCTTCAGGCAGGTGTATGGGGAGCGGAGTATGTACTTGAGCCGATAAACAGATCTGTTCACCGCGATTAGTGCAGGTGAATCATCTCATACCGGAATCGCAGATCCAACGCCTTCGCATCCAAGGTATCCAGCATTGCCTGGTTTATCCGCAACGGATACAAGCTCCGGTTCACGGACTTCTCCATCTTCTTCAGCCATTCCGCTTCCGTGAATTCCGCCGGCCGGTTGGCCAGTAGCACTGCGCGGGTGGTGGCGTTGATCTCTGTGGAGCGGACGGGGTTCCCATCGGCTGGGGATGCGGGCTTCTGCCCCATTGCCACCAGCGGGAAGAAGACCAGCGCAAAGAAGAACACACGTATGCTCATGGCCCAACGATCATAATGCGGGTTGATGCCGAACGCACGCCCCAACTTATCCGACAATTGTACAACCCTTCCGATACTTGACCTAGTTCGATCGCATGTACTTGGCTCCAGGGTGCCAGCCTCTCTTGGAGTAGCATCCGGCCTGACAGGTCGCGTACTTCCAACAGCCCGGTCTGGCCAATGGACGGATAGTTCAAGGTGAACGCACCAGCGCTTGGGTTCGGGTATGCACTGATCCTGGGTGACATACTGATCTCCTGCACACCCGTATTGATCCCCAAACTATCGCACACACTGCCATCTATCGGCCCCAGGTGGTAGTTGGGGTGGTTGGGTAGTGAGTTGGCGAAATAGCGCGGCAAGGCGATGCCATGCTGCTCGATGTTGCACGCCAAGCCTGCCGAATCCGGCGAGTGGATCACGTGAAGCTTGTCAGTGCTGTTGCCCGTGCCGATGTAAATTTTGCCATCGGGGGCGAGTTGCGCGATGTCGAACAGCGTGGCCAGCGGCGGGAATGGCGAATAGGTGCTATCCCACTGCGCGATGTGGACCATGGATGCGGCAAGGTCAGGTGCTTCCGTATCGTACTGATACACGTTGAATACGTCGGTGATGTAAAGGAACCGGCCGTTCGGGGAAAAGGCTGCTCCTCCACCAAGTTCGCCATCAGTGTATGTGACCGCGGCGGGGGCTGAGAAAAGTCCCGTGCATCGATCGAACTGAAAGACCTCTAGGCCATGATCACGCCAGTAGTAAGCGAACTTGCTCCCGTCCGGCGAAAAGCATACTTGGCCACTATCAGGGGGGCGGAGCATGCCAATGGACTGCATGCCATCCAAGGAGATCCCTGATGGGCTGACCAAGTATCGATAGAACGTGGTGGTATTCAGCTTGTGGCATAAAGCCCACCAGTCTCGGCCATTAGCATGGCGTATAGCCGTCAAATGGCCAAGGTTGATCTCGTCATCAAGGATCGAGATGTTCTTACCAACCACACCGCCCAAGCCCCCATCCAAGCTCATGTCCACTGTCGTGAGAAGGAGATGCTCCGCGTTTATGTCTACGCTATTGTCGATGGTCATGTGCAGAACATAGAATTGGGATGAATCAGCTGGTTTAGGCAACACAAGTGCGCCTTGGGATATATATATCCCTCCCGGATACTGATTGACGTAAGTTCCCGGGTTCAATCCGTTACCATTCGCCATGGTATCCCCCATAGAGTTGGCGATGAACACCCCGTTCGTACTGAGCATTACGTTTCCGTTGGCCTCAGAGATGTTCGCCGAGGTTCTCTTGAACCCGATCTCTCGTGAGACTGTTGAAATGGATAGGGTGCCGGTCAAAAATTGAAGGTCCACGCCACCGAAAGGAGGTGGGGCATAACTCTCAAACCCACCTAGCCACAAGTTGTTCAACCCCTGGCCTAAGCTGCTGAACCAACTGGCATGCATGCAAAAGAGAAGTGCCGCACGAGCGGCCCTTCCGGGTTTCGTGCGGCACTTCATGGTGGGAGAAGGGATCAACGAACGATCGTGAGCTTCCCGACACCGATGACACCCGATGGTCCTCGCACTTGGTAGTGGTACATCGCAGGCGCCAAGGATGACGTGCTGAACGCGATGCGCGGCATTTCGATGGGGACCGCTAGGCGCATCACTTCAGCGCCAACGGCGTCGTACACCACAAAGGTTCCCGGTTCATCGAGTTCGCGGTCGAGCACCAAGGCTGCTTCGTCGCGCGCGGGGTTCGGTACTACCGAGATAGCATTGACGGGCTTCGCGGTCAGGCTTTTCACAATGATGCCGTGCTGTAGGCAGAGCGCCTGGTCATCGAAATCGTAGCTGTCGTCAATGAGCCAGTACAACGACCTAGCCTTGAACACGGCATTTCCGCCGACCATGGGGCACTGGTTGGCGATCGCGAAAAGGTCATCGGATTGGTTGGCGGTGAAGCCATCCACATCCTTGCCGATGGTGGCCAGAAAGACCTCGTTCACGGCTTTCTCATTGCCCTCGATCAACTGGGTGGTGGCGATGACGGAGTTGGCTGTTTTCACCCCTTCGGCGGTCAGCACCTTCGTTGTGCTGGCCAGTTGCAGGGCGGAGGCGTTCCAAGCGGATAGGCTGTTGATGCTCTGCCGGTAACCGCTTAGGCCCGAAAGAATTCCCTGCTGTTGCGCAGGGGTGAGCGTGCTATCGGCTAGCTGCTCCATGCCGTCCTTAACCAGATCCATCAAGGCGTCGATCTGCGCTTGGTTGGCCTGTAGTTGGGCCACCACGTTGCTGTCCAAGTTGTAAAGTGCGAGCTGATCGTCCGCAATGGCTTTAAATGCCGCTGTGATGCTGCCTTGCAAGTCGGTGTAGAACGCATCCAGTTCGGGCAGGCTGTCCAAGAGGGCCGGGCTATCGTCCAGCTTCTTGTACAGATCGGCAGTCAGCATCCACTTGGTTTCGTCCGTATAGGGGTCGTTCTCGAGGCTATCATTGGCGATCTTCTCGTCCAGTTCCCGCAAGCAATCCTTGCAACGCACATCACCGAACTGGTTACAGTAGTGCTCGCCGTGGTGGTTGGCGCAGTCGTAGGTATTGCCTGAAGTAATATCGAACCATGATGGGGGTGACCAAGTAGGCGGCCACGTCCCGGTTACGTTTGGATCATACAGGAACAATGAGTTCCATGCCTGTAGATTGCTCACTTCGTACCAAGCCCCTAAAACCGGTGCCGTGGCATTCGGGTCCCACAGGTTCCCCTTCAGGGTCTGTGCATCGATGATCGCCGTGGCATCCAGGTGCAGCGGCCAGCGGTGGTCGTGGAACTGGTTGCCGCGCACATCGGTGTTGTAGGCCACCCCATTGAAGAGGATGCCGTTGGCCGTTTGGTCCATTTCGTTACAGCTGATCAGCGGCTCACGGCCCATGACGTTGCGAATGGCTGCCTGCCTGTCGATGGGATAGGTGTTGTCGCTGCTATTGACGCTGTTGCAGCTCACCTCTGTGCGTCGGCAGCCCGTCATCTGGATACCCGTCAGATTGAACGCATTGCTCGCCATGATAACGTTGTTCTCGGCCACTACCCAATCATCCGCACTGGTCAGCGCGATGCCGAAGCGTGAGTTCGGCGCATTGATAAAACGGATGGTGTTGTTCAGGATGCGTGAATCGGGCGCCACGTAATTGCCCTCGGTCACCAGAATGGCGGTGTAGCCCCTGCAGAAGTCGCATTGGGCATCGCCAAATGTGATGTCGTTGTTCTGCACCAGGATGTGCGCCGCGCCATCATTGGAGCGCAACTCCATCCCATGTAGATGCGTGAAGGCCTTGTTGTTCAGGATGTCCACCTCGCGGTAGCCGCTGCGGTCCACGCGGTAGGCGGTGCCCATGTCCAGCATGCGGTTTTCCGTGCTTCGCACGTTCATGTACTCGGTGTACACGCCCCAGCGGCAACCGTTGAAGCTTGGCATGCTACTGTTCATGCCATAGCCCTGTTGCTTCAGCGTGTTCCAACCCATCAGGCCGTTCGCATAGATGCCCGCTCCGTTGCCCGAATAAGCATAGGCCGCATCCGGCTTGATGTTCAGCATCTGGCAACCAGCCACGCTCATATCACTGCCGTGGCCCACGATGCCGTTGCTCAGGGTATGGATGAGGTTGTTGCCACCAGTGAAGTCCAGCGAGGTGTTGTGGACATCCACGGCTGCGAAGCCTTTTGTCCCAACCGCTGTGGTCTGCCCTTGATACGGCTGCGGCATGGTGCCCGCACTGTAGAACGTGCTATTGCTAACCCAGCAGGCCACATTATTGTATGTGCTGCCAACGTCCGGAATGCCAACTCCCACACGGTTGTTGTGGAACTGTGTGCGATCGATCCAAACCGTCGATCCATCCAGCGCAGCCACAGTGCTTTCGGCATCGTCCATGTACGACCGACGGATGCGAACAGTGGAACCATACTCCGCCGTGATCGACTTCCACATGATCCCGTTGCACGCGGTGAAGGACGCATTGTCGAGGTCCAAGGTCCAGCCGTTCTGCACAATGATCTCCGCACCGGGTTCCATGTACACTTGGCAGTTCTGGAAGAGCACATCGTCGTCCACGATGAACTGGCCTTGCACATCGATCGTTCCCGAGAACACGGTGCCTACCACACTGGCCAACGAGCCATCGGGAATGATGGTACCAGCTTGACAGCACGGTTCAACGGTAACCTGTTGCGAACTTGTTGACGCGACACCATTGAGCACCACCGTGTGGGTGATGGTGTAGGTGCCGGGAGGGGCCGGGCCGATCGATGGGTTTACCGGCCAGCCTTGATTGTTGGTGATGGTGGAGAAGTAGTTGTAAGTGTAGGATGGCGCACCGTTCGTGGGAGTGGTGCGGTTATCGCCCCAGATCCAACTATGCACGGCATTGGGGTCGGTGAAGGCACCCGTTACAGAAACCTCGCCAGTGCAGAGTATTTGGTCGATGGAGAAAGACGCATCCGGTCCGGGGGGACCCACGCAATCGAACTGGATCAGGTACGCCTGCGTCCACAACTCGGCCTGCGAGCCAGCGGTGGTGATGCCGACATGGTTCCAATGCTCGAGCAGCGGATCGGCGTTGGGCGATACCGCGCTGGCCCAAGTCCACGCCGTGTTGATTCCCGCTGGTACTCCACCGGGACCAACCGTGAAGTCGATGCAGAAGAACCCGTACGGTGGCGAGACCTGTGCCAAGGGGTTGAAATTCACGGTTACGGGCACCGCCATGTAGCCCGGTGGCCAAGACAAGGTCTGTGGAACGCCGATGCTTGCCGAACTGATGGTAAAGGGGCTGGTGATCACCGGTGCGGTGAGCGCACCCGGTGCCGGTGGAACCAGGTAGTCCGGGTATATCATCCAATAGCTGATCGCGCTCACATCCGGAATGATCGTATGTACGCCCAAGCACATATCAACAGTGCTGCCGGGATCGCAACCGCCATTGCCGTATACCATCATGGGGCAGCCTTCCAGGATATCCGTCGGAACACATGCCACGACATCCGCGCCCGTACCCACGGGATCGAGCGATACGCAGTTCTGGTCAGGTCCGATGGTAGTGAAGTAGCCGTTGATCACATACGTCTCGCAGCCTCCAGCGGGTAGGGTAATGGTAACGTTCGGCCAACTCAAGGAAGGGATGGACCCCGTCATGACGAAGCCTGCCGGGTACTGTTCAATGAGAACCACCGACTCTGGGCTTGCTGTGTTGTTGCAGGCGGTGATGGTGAAGAAGACCGGCGCGTAGGCGTAGGTGGGCATGGGCGCCACAGTCTTGGTGAGGGTGAAGGGATCGCCGCAGGGAACTTCACCAACCGTGAAATCCTCGACAAGAACACACCCGAGCACGTTGACGGTGGCTGTGTACAGGCCTGGAGCAAGGTTGTCAATGAAGGCGGTTGTAGCGCCATTCGACCACGATACCGTGAATGGTGCGGGATAATCTATTGACAACGCAATCGAACCATTGTTCTGAGCAGTGCATGCATCTTCTACCACACCGGATAGTTCGATGTGTGGGTGAATGACGAAGTCGTCAACGAATATGAAACTGTTGGGAGGTGCGGGGTCATCCGAGATCGCGATCACCCAGTTCGCTGTTGGGCCAGCATACGCAACAGTATTGCTCTGCAACGACCAAGCAGGTCCGCTGAAGTTGACAGGACCAGCCAAGACCGGATAGGGCGCAATACCATTGGTACAAGGCGTTGCCGCAGCGAAGTCAATGCTGCCTGCCGCAGGGCTACATGGGCGGTCAGTGAAAGCGTAGAATCGAATTGCACCCGAGCACGTACCACCCGTAGTCCCTCGGAATTCGATGTCGTAGGTCTCGCCAGCGACCATTGGGCTGCACAACTGGAAGAGGACACCCTCGCCGAAACCACTCTGGAAATCGCCCAAGGCAACATAGTGTTCGTTGCCGCTAGCCTGCCCGTTCCAGCTATCCTGGATGGGTACCGTTGCGGGCCCGCACTTCTGAGTTGCGTTCCCGCAGTCCTGGCTATTGCGCCATTCTGCCATGCTGGATAACCAGCTTATGTGGTCAGGGGTGTTGTCCAGTAAGGCTCCTGATCGAGCGAAGTAGAAATGTGGTGATGCCCCTCGGTTCCTGTTGGTGATATTCTCAAAGTCACCCCCGTTCACAATGTTGCACGCGTCGCAGGCGTCTATTGGCCATACCTCGATGAAAATAAAGGTGAAGTTGCCTGTTCGGTCAGTAGCCACGTTCCGTGGTTTGTAGCGAAGGATCGCCGTCCCCACAAAGGTTGGATCAGGCGTGAAATTGATGGAGGTCGGCCCTGCTATGGCAGCTGTGCCTCCACCGAACAGAACCTCCAAGCAGGTGAAGGCGACGGGCTCACCGCTGAGGAATTGGTCCTCATCGTTGTCCAGGAAATTGTCGATGATGATGGAACCAGGCTGTTGAACAGAGTAGTATTCCAAGGTGGTGTAGTCAGCGTACAGGTCGTCAACTCCGGCCAACCGAAGCCCGCAAGGTGTTCGCAACTGGTAGGTACCGTCCCAAGCCGTTCCTGAGAAGCCATGCTCCGTTGTTGTGTGATAGTCCATGTCACACAGCACATTCACCTCTTCCTGAAGAGGGATCCTGCTCGCACCAAGCGGATTGGAGTTATCAGGATGCATCAGATAGGGTAGGTTTCCACAGACCCCATCGAAATGGGGAAGGTTCCCCGGAAACAACGGCACGTTGGGGTTGATCGTCGCACCATCCAGTTCAATATCGCCACAGGAACCTGTGAGGAGATCGGTCACGTTCCCAACGTTGGTGGCCCAATTAGTACATGCCTGCGGATCCGTTATCCAGGGAATGGCGTTCGTGTGTACAAGCTGGTCATACCGGCTGTAGTACCGCGTGTTGTTCAGGCCCGACCCATTTGTTTGGATCAATGTTTCCACACCAAGCATATGCATCGCCTCATGGGCGATGACCAAGTAAAGATCAGCGTCCGTGGCCGGCACGGGTGGCAAAGTCTGGCCCGTGTACAAATTCGTAGGCGTACCGCTGAAATTCAAAGCGATGAAGCCATGTGCCTCCGTCTGAGGTTGATTCAGGAGACCTGTGAATATCGTAGCCCAAGAGTCTATGCCGCCATTGATCGTGCGCCACACTTCCCCATCCATTATGCCTTCGCGTTGGGCTACGCTGGTGAACGAGTTGCACCAGAGGGCCGCTTCGGTATTCACGAAATTCCGGATCGTGGACCCGAACCCCAGCGTTTGGGTCCAATCAACACCTGCCACGGTCGCGGTGCTACGGAACTGGACCTGAACAAAAGGCGCGGTGTTCGGTGCCAGTGTATATGGATCGTTAGCTGGTTCGATAAGGACGGAAAGATCTTCGAAGACCTGAATCGCCACCTGTTGCCGTGCGATGCCCAAGGGCGTGTTCATCTCCAATCCAGAGCCAGGCAGAAAGGTCAATTCGAAAATTCCCGCATTGCAGGGATTGCAGAACCCACCGCCGCCCATCATCTGAGGTTGCCCACCAGCTGGTACGGCAAGGTCTTCAGCCGTGTACCCGTTACCGAGCCGATCATATCCGATGATCTGCGCACTAAGCTCCACAACGGCAATCGCCATGCCCAAGGTCAGGCATGCGCAACGCAATAGGTGAGATGGGGAGGTGTACATGGTGGTGGTAATGGTTTCAGCGATGAATGACGAAACGCACGCTCCGGAGATCGTGCTTCGCGGTGAAGCACACAATGGTGTAAGCACCAGGTCTTATTTCGTCCAACGGAATGCTCACACGCCCCTGAGCGAGTCCTGTACTGAACACCACGGCACCCGTGGCATCATGGATGTTCACTGTTGCCCGGGGCATGTCGGCGGCGATCAGATCAAGATGGTCCTGTTGAATGCTAAGTTGAAGAGCACTCGTTGCGGTGTGCTCATCGGAACCCTCTATCGTTTGGAACGGATCGATACCGATAACGACCGTGTCTGTTTGCATACAGCCAATGGAGTCGGTGATGGTGTACACGTATTCACCGGCAAGGAGATCGGTACGGGAGAATGAGGTGTCCCCATCCGCCCATTGGATGGTCCATGGTCCATTACCCGCAATGATGTTAACGGTCACAGATCCGTCGGTGGAACTGATCGAAGTGGCATCCACAACATTCCAACTACTTGCCAAGCAGGTGGTAGGCGTGGACTGGTTCCAAACAAGGAAGTTCAAACTATAGGTACCGGGCACGTAGTGCGTACACAGGTCGAACATCATAGTGCTCGTTAACTGGGTTCCACTTATCTGCATGAACAGTGTATCACAACAGACCTCAGGATATATCTCCGTGGGGGTGTTCGGTAGCACGGTGAAGCAGTTGCCCGGTTGAAGCGAACCGCAGGTCCCCGCCCAGAAGCTCACATGGCAGGTATCCGTACAAGTGATGCACTGCCGGGTATAGATGCCGAACCAATAAGGATAAAGGTACCAGATGTCCGCCGCTGGTGCAGCAACTGCTGGCGAGTAGCCTTGGCATGTACTGGGGCTTGTGGGATACGGCATATTGGCTTGAGCTAGCGACATATCCACCTCTTGTGCATACCATCCTGCCGACGTAAACCCAGAACAAAGGCAGGCACCATTGCCTCCTTGCACTGGGATCATTGACGTCGAGCAAACTTCGTTCGGCACTTGCGCGCTGGCCTCACCGGCAAGTAGCAAGCATCCCCATACCGCCAAACATTGGATCCTCATGGCACCTCAGTGATTCGATCATTCACCCTACACCAGCAGCCATGCAGAGATACCCCTCCCCCTGAAAATTTCCAAATCCGGTTGATAACTTCTGCTGCGGTGCGTGAGCGGGCGAAGCGGCAGCTTGCCGAAGGTGAAGCGCAGGCATGGCGCGAGCGAGGAGGCGACCAAAGGAAGCCACCGCAGCCGCAGCCATGCCCGATGAACCGAGGCAACTACAGCGGAGCACGCGACCCGCGCGTGGGCCTTGTGCGTTGGCAGAGGGGCACGCCCAACAAACGAGGATGATGACCCATTCCCCTTTTGTTATCGCCAACCCCAGCTGGAGCCGCCTCTTCCACGTATACGACGCCATCAAGCTCGGCATTCCGTTCAGCAACCCCGGATGCAACTCCGGGGCACGAGCTCACCCGGATCGACGTCTGGTTCCTCAAGCAGATCGAGGACATGATCCTCACCGAGAAGGAGGTGGAGAAGTACACGCTCGACACCATCCCGCGCGATCTGCTCTTCGAAGCGAAACAGAAGGGCTACGCCGATCGACAGGTCGCGCACCTGCTCGGCTGCCTCGAAAGCCAGGTGTACAAGAAGCGGAACGAGCTCGGCATCAAACGCGTGTACAAACTGGTGGACACCTGCGCCGGTGAGTTCCCCGCGAAGACGCCGTACTACTACAGCACCTTCGAGGAGGAGAACGAGAGCGTGCGCAGTGACCGCAAGAAGATCGTGGTGCTCGGCAGCGGCC
>DEQO01000135.1:13307-13556 GCA_002360495.1 Flavobacteriales bacterium UBA3364 | reverse complement strand
CATTGACCGCCGCGACAACGGGAACCTATTCCGTGGATGTGGACCTCAACGGCTGCGTGGCTTCCGATGCGATCGACATCAACGTGTTGTCCGCCACTTCGCTCGACCTCGGTCCCGATGTTACACTTTGCGCCGGTGAGCAGGTCGTGCTCGATGCCACGACGCCGGGATCATCCTACGACTGGAGCACAGGGGCTTCCTCTGCAACGATCACTGTGACGACCTCCGGAACCTATTGGGCCGAGGTTT
>DEQO01000135.1:0-13165 GCA_002360495.1 Flavobacteriales bacterium UBA3364 | reverse complement strand
GGCAATGCAGTGTGAGCGATACCGTGGTGGTGACCGTGGACCCGATGCCGCAAGTAGCGCTGGGCAACGATGCGACGTTGTGCGCTGGTGAAGACATCGTCCTCGATGCTACATGGCCCGGTGCCACCTACTCATGGAGCACTGGTGCGGTGACCCCGACATTGACCGCAACGACAACGGGGACCTATTCCGTGGATGTGGACCTCAACGGCTGTGTGGCTTCCGATGCGATCGACATTACGGTACTCACGCCGGATGCGATCGATCTGGGTCCCGACATCGTCGGATGCGAGGATGATGCGATCATCCTGGATGCCACCATCGCCGGCGCCTCCTATCTCTGGAATACCGGTGATGGAACTTCCACGCTCGAAGTAACCGCCACGGGGACGTATTGGGTGGATGTCTCCCAAGGTACTTGCGTGGTAAGCGATACGATCAACGTGTTAGTGTACCCAACACCGCAGATCGACCTGGGACCGGACCAGACGTATTGTGAAGGAGAGACAAGTGTCACCCTCGATGCAACATGGGCAGGAGCCACCTACTCATGGAGCACCGGAGCGGTTTCGGCCACGCTGGACGTGAGCACCTCGGGTACGTATTCCGTGGATGTCGACCTGAACGGTTGCGTCGCAACGGATGTGGTGCAGGTGACCTTCGGGTCCCTATCGATAGACCTCGGACCGGATACAACGCTCTGTGCAGGGCAAACTCTGGAACTCATCGTACCGCTTGGAAATGGCACAGCGACATGGAATGATGTGACCGTTGCTCCTTCGTTCACCGTGACCGATCCGGGAACGTATTGGGTCGTCTTCGCAGGTAGCTCGGGATGCGATGCGACCGATACCATCACCATTGCATACAATGATCCCGGCACTGTGGACCTGGGACCTGACCTGTCGTTGTGCGAAGGGCAAACGCATCAGCTGAACGCCTCACTACCCGGTGCCGTGGTGCAATGGGAGGACGGCTCTTCCGATGCCGTGCGCACGGTTTCTACCAGCGGCATGTATTCCGTTGAGGCCATTGTCGGTCAATGCATGGTGGCGGATGCGATCGCCATCGACTTCAATCCGCTGCCCTCGGTTGATCTGGGACCTGATCTCCAGATATGCCCGGGTTCTCTTGCTGTGTTCGATGCCACCGTTGCGGACGCGAGCTATTTCTGGCAGGACGGATCCTCCGAGCCGATGCTGTCCATCGGAACGGCCGGCGAGGTCACCGTTACCGTGAACGTGAACGGATGCAGTTCTTCCGACGAAGCATTGGTCAGTCTCCTGGATGGCCCCGCGCCGGACCTGGGTGACGATGCCACGATCTGCGAAGGTGCTTCCCTCGTACTTACCGCAACGGAGAGCGGAGCGACCTATCACTGGGACGATGGTTCGACACTCGACACGCGAACGATCTCAAGTGCAGGACCGTATTGGGTCGATGTGGAGCGCAACGGATGCACGGTACGCGACAGCATCCAGATCACCGTGTTCGATCCCAACGTCCTTGAGCTGGGTGTCGACCGGACGATCTGCGCGGGTTCCACAACGCAGTTGGACGCCACCGTGCAGGGTGCGGCATATGTGTGGTCCACCGGTGCGACGACGCCGACGATCGATGTCGGCATAGCAGGAACGTACGACGTGACGATCACCGTTGCTGGCTGTTTGGCACAGGATGACGTGCATGTGGCCGTGCTCGATCTTGAAGCGCCGGACCTCGGACCGGACGTGACCATTTGCGAAGGCACTTCCTTGGATCTGGCGGTCCCGGACAACGGAGGTGCGATCTCCTGGTCGACCGGGGAAACAGGTCCGACCATCAGTGTCAGTGAAGCCGGTAGCTACACGGTGGCGATCGATAGCATGGGGTGCATCGCCAGCGACATGGTGATCGTGCGAACACAGGCCGTGATCACCGAACTGGACCTCGGCGAGGAGCGCAGCATCTGTCCCGGGTCATTCGATGTGTTGGAGCCATCCTTCATTCCCGGAGCGTCCTATGTGTGGAGCACAGGGGCCACCGGTCCGTTGCTCTCGATCAGCGCACCGGGGACGTATTCCGTGACCGCCACGGGAACCTGCATCAATGCGACGTCCAGCGTGGTGATCAGCGCCGGTGATTGCGACACCTATGTGTTCGTACCGGACGCCTTCACGCCGAACAACGATGGGATCAACGACGTGTTCCTGCCTTCGCTGGCCGGACCGGTGGACAGCTACGAACTGTACATCTTCGATCGCTGGGGAGAACGGATCGCAACGATCACCGACCGCGCCGAGGGCTGGGACGGCAGCTACAACAATGTGGCTTCGCAGGATGGCGTGTACGTGTGGACGCTCCACTACAAGGTCCTTGCTCCGACCGGTGTGAAAGCTGAACGCCTTACAGGGCACGTCACCCTACTGCGGTGATCCCGGCGGCGGTGTATCGAAGCCTTCTTCCTTCCAGATGAAGCGGCCATCGGACAACCGCAGGTAGCCGAAAAGCCCGTTGCGTTCGACACGCGCGATACGTTCGTTCTCCAACAACACAGCGCTGTACTGCGCTGGAACAACCGTGTTACCTGTCCGATCGATCAACCCCAGACCACCGGCTTCCCCAGCGACCAGATAGCCGAAACGGACGTCGGATAGACTGGTGGACCGCACGGGAACGACCTCGTTCCCCAAGCTGTCGATCGCGCCGAACTGCTCGCCGATCTTCACGCGCGCCAGGCCGCCGATCATCTCCCATGCGTGATCGTACTTCGGTTCCACAACGACCGATCCCCGCCGATCGACATAACCCCACTTCACTTTCTTCCGCACCGGCACCAAATGGCCGTCCGCCGGACCGACATCAACATACTGGCACGGGACGACCTTTTCGTTGCGCAGGTTCACCAGACCGCGCTTACCGCCCAACTGGACCTCCGCCCTCTTGTTGTGGAAATCCCCCCAGGTCGCCACATCCGTTGCTGCCTCGTATTCCTGTGGAATGGCGAAGTGTCCGGTCGTATCAACGTATCCGCAACGCTCGCCATCCACGACCAAGGCAAGGCCATCATTGAACGCGCCGATGTGATCATGCGTCACGTCAAGAAGGACATCCCCGTATGCGCTCAGCATTCCCATGCGGCCGGCCTTGCGCACCCGTGATCGCCGCTGTTCGAAACCCTCCACCCAATCGTACTCCGCAGGGATCACGATCGTACCCTGGCGATCGATCACCCCGAAACGGCCTTCATTCTCCACCACGGCAAGACCGTTGTGGAACGTGCCTGCGGAAGTGTAGCCGACACCAATGACGGTCTCGCCGCGTGCATTCACGTAACCGTAGCGTCCATGATCCTCCGCATAGGCAAGACCTTCGGAAAAATCACCGAGGTCCGTGAAGATCATGGGCACGACAAGATCGCCGCTATGGTCGACCGCACCGACGCGCCCGGCACGTTCCACGGTACTTGTTCCTTCCACCGCATCGTTCACTTCGTCGTATTCGATCGGTATGACCACTCTCCCCGTCCTGTTGATGGTCCCCACACGCCCATCGCGGCTAACGAGCGCCTGACCGCCGGTGAAGGCCTCCACCCATTCGTACTCGGCTTTCACCCGCTCCGTTCCTTCCGCATCGATGAAGCCCCATTTCCCCTCCCGCCTGAAGGGGAACAACTCAAGGCTGGCGGTCTTGTAATCGTCCACCAATTCCTCCATGAAGGGGTAGTCGGGAAAGTCCGCGACGAACTTGGTGATGGTCCCAACGCTGAGATCCCTGCTGTACACCTCGTAGATGCTTCGCCAGGCATCGGGCACACGGTGGTTCTGCGGATGATCGGCGATGAACTTCCGGTACTCCTGGATCGTTCTGGAGGGCGTGCTCAGGCGATAGACCTCGTCCTCGGCCTGCCGCACATTGGGGTTCTCCGGATGATCCGTGATGAAAGCGACATAGGATGCAAGGTCCTTGCCGGACGTGGCTTCCAGGTAGACGGCTTCCTGGTGGCGGGTGCGTGCCTCGTGGATCTCCCGGGCCCCGGGATAGCCATTGATGAAGGCCTGATAGGCCGCGGCCGTATTGGCCGTACGTGCCTCCTGGAAGGCCATGTGATGCATGATGGTCCGCGCCTCATCACCGCGGGTACCGGACGGGTAACGCTCCAGGTAGCTTTTATAGGCGCTGATCGTGTTCTGTCCCCGGGCGACATCCCATGCCATGTCGTACACATGGTTCCGCTGCGCCTCAATGGATGTATGGCTGACACCCACCCCACCGATCGTGATGCGCTCCTTGTCCGATGCCTCGGTGAACGCGAGATCGGCCTTCAAGATGAACTGGTAGGCGGAATCAAGATCGAAGAAGGGATTGTTCGCCCGTCCGGTAATGACACTCAGACCATACCACGCCGCAGCGGGGTGCTTCTTCACCTGCTTACGGAAGATCTCCCGTGCCTTGAAATAATCATGCTGTTCAAGGGCCTTGAAACCCTTCTCCAGCTTACCGGCGAACAACGGGAGAAGCGACAGGAAGAAGCCCGCAGCACAGGCGGAACGCAGAACAATTCGGAGCATCAACGGACAAAGGTAGCCGGGACCTATTCTGCGCTTGCCCACCTTTGCGCACCGCGATCGAACATCGCCTGTTGATGACCACCGGTATCGAACGCCTGGAACGCCTGCTCACTCCGCGCAACGCGTGGACCACCCTGGGGGTGCTGGCTGTTTGCAGCATCCTGTTCGGGCTGGCGTTACGCAATGTCCGGGTAGACTACGACTTCGAGAAGTTCTTCCCGAAGAGCGACCCGGAGCTGGACCGCTACATGGAGTTCCGCGAGCGGTTCGGCTACGACAACGATTTCCTGATGTTCGGCATCGAACGGGAGCAGGGCGTGTTCGAGCGCGCGTTGCTCACCCGCGTGGATTCGCTGGCTGCCGGACTGGAGCGACTGCCGCTGGTGATGAAGGTGCTGTCGCCGACGCGCATGTCCGAACCGATCATCACGCCCATCGGGGCATTCGAGACACCTTACCTCCGGTTCTGGAACGACTCGCTGATCCCGTTGGATTCGGCCCGCATCTGGAACGATCCGCGGGTCAGGGACTTTTTCTTCACCGACGATGCCACGGCGATGCTCGTTGTCCTGAACGCGGAACCCGGTTTGTCGAAGGCGAAATGTGATTCGCTGTTGGTCGGGGTCAGAGGTGTGCTGGCCGACACGGGTTTTCCCGATGCCAGGATCGTCGGCCGCATCGTTGGCCAGGACCACTACATCAACACCATGGTGATGGAGACGCTGTTCTTCCTCTCCGCCTCCATTCTGCTACTGGCGGTATTCCTCTGGTCCGGGTTCCGGAGCGTGCATGGCGTGGTGGTCCCCATCGCCGTGGTGGGTCTGGCGATCCTGTGGCAGATCGGCTTCATGACGGCGTTGGGCAAGCCGCTGGGGATCCTGACCATGCTTCTGCCGACCATTCTTTTCGTTGTGGGCATGAGCGATGTGGTCCACATCCTCGAGTGCTACCTGGAGGAGATCCGCAATGGCGTTCCCCGCATCCGGGCGATCGCCGTCACCTACTACGAAGTCGGCCTGCCGACCTTTCTGACCGCATTGACCAGTGGGATCGGCTTCGCAACGTTGGGCACCGCGAGCATCCCTCCTCTTCAGGAATTCGGACTGTATACCGCGATCGGTGTGCTGGTGGCGTTCTGCCTCGCCTTCACATTGCTTCCGGCGTTGTTGATCCTCACCGACCCGAGGAAACTATTGCCAGCAACGAATGCGACCTCTCCGTGGGACAGCCGCCTGCCTGCCCTCTTCCGTTGGACCATCCACAACCGACGTGCGATCCTGATCGGCTTTGCGGTGATCTCCGCGATGGGCATCGCAGGTGCGTCACGCATCCATGTGAACAATTACCTGCTGGAGGACCTGCCGAAGAACGACCCCCTGAAACAAGGTTTCGTCTGGTTCGAGGAACGGTTCGGTGGCGTGCGCCCCTTCGAGATGGAGGTACGAACGGCGGATCCCGCCCACTCCATTTGGGACCTTGCCGTTCTGCAGGAGATGGAGCGCGTGCAGAACTACCTCGACACGGGCTACCATGTCAGTGGCATCGTATCGCCGGTCACCGTGATGAAGTCCCTGAACAAAGCGTTCAACGGGGGTGATCGTTCCTTCTATCGACTTCCGGAGGATGCAGCGGAATGCGCCCGACTGGCGAAACGGACCAAACTGCTCGGCAGGGATCTACTAGGGACGATCGTAAGCGCGGACGGATCCTCGGCGCGCATCTCCGGACGATCGGTCGATGAAGGTGGCTTCATCCATAAAGGCAAGAACGCCGAGCTGGAACGATTCGTGATCGCACATACGGACCCGACACTGGTCCGCTTCGACCAGACCGGGATGGCCTACCTGATCGATCGCAACAATGCCACCTTGAGCACCCAGATGATCCGCGGTATGGGCCTCGCGATCCTCCTCACCGCGCTGATCATGCTCTGGTTCTTCCGGGACTGGCGCATGGTGTTGGTCGCCCTCATCCCCAATCTGGTGCCACTGGTGTTCATAGCAGGTGTTATGGGTCTCTTCGGTATCGACCTGAAGGTGAGCACCGCCATCATCTTCACGATCAGTTTCGGCATAGCTGAGGATGACACTATCCACATGCTTGCCGCTTTACGCCAACATCTCTGGCAGGGTCTTTCACCGGCCTACGCATTGAAACGGACGTACCTGCGCACGGGCAAAGCGGTCACCGTCACCAGCTTGATGTTGCTCTCCGGTTTCATCACCCTTGTCTTCTCGGATTTCGCCAGCGTGTTCTACATGGGCGTGCTGATCACGCTCACGCTCGGGTTCGCCTTCGTGGCCGAACTGCTGTTGCTTCCAGCGTTGGTCATGCTGTTGATGCGGAGGAAGAGGTAGTTCGCCGTCGGTCGTCCGGCCCTGTGGCACCTGCCTGGTGGACCGTACTGCAGGTCGGCAGCCTGACGGCCAACAGCTTGCAACGACGACCAAAAAAGAAGAACGGGCCTCGCGAGCCCGTTCCCCGTTATTGGATCACCGTCGTTCAGAGCGAATCCCACATGCCCTTGAAATCGGGCTCCTCCATGAACACGTCCTTGCCGATGGAGGCATACTTCTTCGCTTTGTCCTTCTGGCCTTTCGAGACCAGGTGGTCGGCGTAACGGATCAACGCGTTCTTCAGCAGTTTCTGCTGGTCCTTCGGTAGCGTCTTGATATCCCCTGCAGCGGCAACGGCCTTATCGAACGCGGCCACACTGAGGTCTCCTTCCTTGGCCAGGTTGCTCTTGTACTGCACGATGGCCAGCATCAGCCAGGGTCCCGGGTTCTCGGGGTAATAGCTTGTCATCGCATCGAAATTGGCCTTGGCTTTGCTCAGGCCTTTGGGGTCATCGATCAGGTTCTCACCAGTCTCGCCGGCCATCGTATTCAAGCTGGCCCAGTAGTCCTCGTAATTGTTGAAGAACTCCTTCTCCTTGTCCTTCTTGCGGTATTTCTCCGCCCACTTCAGGGCATCGCGGCCCGCTTTCGGATAGTCCACCGCATACTTCTCGATCTTCGACATTTCGTAGTTGCACATGCTGATGTACAGGAAAGGCAGCGCGTCCTTCTTCGTTTCATCACCCTCGGTATAGGTAAGGGCCTTTTCCACGCACTTCTCGTACTTCTCGTCAACATAGAGCACCAACAGGTCCTCATAGACATGCTTCTGCGCCTGGGCGGCGACGGTAGCGAGCAATCCGACTGATAGCAGGAGGGTCTTCATGGGTGTACAATGATGCCATTCATTGGCAAGTAGCATGCCGAAGGTAGGAGGCCCCACCCGGAACACGGCAATGGCCAGGTCGAAGATGTGCATACCACCGCGTTGATGGGTGCGCATTTCCGCATCTTCGCACTCCGCTCCCATGCACATCGACATCCTCAGCGCCGTACCCCGCCTCCTGGACAGTTGGTTCAACGAGAGCATCCTCCAGCGTGCCCAGCAGAAAGGCCTTGCCGAGGTCCAGGTACACGACCTGCGGGATTGGAGCACCGACAAGCACCGGCGGCTGGACGACTACCCCTTCGGTGGCGGCGCCGGCATGGTGATGACTATCGAGCCTATCCACCGGGCCATCACAGAGCTGCGGTCAAAACGGGAAGTGGACGAGGTGATCTACATGAGCCCCGACGGCGAAATGCTTGGACAAGGACTAGCTAATCAACTGAGCCTCAAAGGGAACCTGATCATCCTGTGCGGACATTACAAGGGTGTTGATGAGCGTGTACGCGAGCATTTGATAACACGGGAGGTTTCCATCGGGGATTATGTCCTGAGCGGGGGCGAACTGGCCGCAGCTGTGCTGAGTGACGCTGTGATACGGCTGTTACCGGGGGTCCTGGGTGACGAAACCTCGGCCCTGAGCGACAGTTTCCAGGACGGCTTGGTGGCCCCCCCGGACTATACCCGCCCGGCCGAGTATCAAGGATGGAAGATCCCCGATGTGCTTTTGAGCGGGCACCAGGCCAATATCGACGCCTGGCGCCACCAGCAGGCGGTGGAGCGCACTCGCCTGCGGCGGCCGGAGCTATTGGACCGGTCCGAGCGTGATCCGGGGGCAACGGATCGGTGAAAGTTGCTTAATATTGCGGCCCCAAATCCAACGGGAGCTGTTATCCCCCGACCGTGTCGGGGGCGCTGGGCACCCCACAATACGCACCGCCATGGACCGTATGAAGCAACTCGAAAAGGAATACGCCCCCCTCGCCGCCCTCCCGGCGTTCAAAGCAGGCGACACGATCACCGTGCACTACAAGATCGTGGAAGGAACCAAGGAGCGTATCCAGCAATTCCAAGGCGTGGTGATCCAGCGCAAAGGCAGTGGCAGCACCGCCACATTCACCGTCCGGAAGATCAGCAACAACGTAGGTGTCGAACGCATCTTCCCCGTGTCCTCCCCCTTCATCGACAAGGTCGAAGTGAACAAGCGCGGCCAGGTGAACCGGGCCCGCATCTTCTACCTGCGCGATCGCCGTGGCAAGAGCGCCCGCATCACCGAAAAGCGCCAGGTGCTGGTGGCCGAGGAGGCGAAGTGATCCAAAGCACATTGGAAAGGCCCTGCTTCGGCGGGGCCTTTTTTGTTGGTACCGGGTCGTCCTTACCTTTCGGTATGGGACTGATCTGGAGCTTGATCGTCGGTGGCATCGCAGGATGGTTCGCAGGCCAGTTCATGAAAGGCAGCGGCTATGGCCTGCTGGCGAACATCATCCTCGGGCTGGTTGGTGGGCTGGTCGGGGGCTGGGTCTTCGGGCTGCTCGGCCTGGATGCAACGAATACCACGGGCCGGATCATTTGCGCCACCGTAGGCGCAGTGCTGGTGATCATTGTGGCTCGGGCGATCCGGAAGTGAGGGAGGGCAAAGCACCCGCGCAAGCCTTATGGACTTGAATGGACATCGAATAGTCCATTCAGGTCCATCGGTGTTCATACGCGGTGGCACTAAGAGGGGTTGGGACCGCAACTAGCTGAAGGCTACTTATACCAAATGCCGGGGACACCTATCCAACGCCCATTCGCAGTGGCGCATTTCGTATCAGTCAACCTCCTGCTCGCCTTTTCACGTCAATTTGACCTTGGAACGCTCTACGGCGTGATTACCTTTCACCAAACGCCGGGAACATGCCTCGGATCCTGATCTTCATCCTTGTCCTGACCTCAGGCTATTTCTCCCACGCACAGGTAAGTCCTAAACTTCGAGAAGATCATTGGTTCCCGAACGGCGTTGTGGAATGTGTCGCACGAAAAGGAGATACGCTTCTGCTTGGTGGGGCATTCTCCGAAATGGCCAAACCGCTTTGGTACGGAACGTTGCTCGACCCCAACGACGGCAGCCCGGTACAACTGGAGAAAAAGCCGAACGGTCCCATTGGCGTTGCTTTGCCGGACAATGATGGTGGATGTTTCCTGATCGGTGGCTTCACACGCTATGCTGATCAAGATGCTCGGCGCTTCTTGCATCTTGATGCAGATGCCAACTTGATCCCTTGGGTACCTGACGTGCCATCGGATTTCTACCCAAGTCGCATGTTACGCTGGAACGGATGGGTGTTCCTTTCAACTCCATCAAGTATTACTGCCGTGCATGAGGTTACAGGTGCGAACATTGGTTGGATGGTGAATACCCTCGGGGCCATTTGGACTTTCGCCGTACACAACGATGTGCTCTACATGGGTGGTGATTTCACCCTGGTGGGTGGTCAGGCGCGTGCCCAGCTCGCTGCGTTGGATATCACGACGGGGTCGGTAACCCCTTGGCAGGTGAACAGCGATGGTTTGGTCAGAACCATGGTCGCCGATGGTGATGGGCTTATCGTGGGCGGCGATTTCACCACGCTTTCTGGTTCCTTCCGGGATGGCCTTGCCAAACTCGACTACGCCTCAGGTATTCCGCAAGCGTGGACGGCCAATACGAATGGCCCGCCAAACTCCTTGGTACTGGAGAATGGGACACTCCATATCTGCGGAAATTTCAGTTCGGTCGCAGGCCAACCGCGATCATTCGCAGCATCACTGAACAGTTCGACCGCAGCAGTGCTGCCGTGGGCCCCCACATTCTCCAACGCGCCATGGTACATGTCCCTTGTCAATGGTGAACTGTACATCGCTGGCAGTTTCATTTCCGTGAACGGCGAACCACGGGATGGTGTGGCCATTGTTGATGCAGCAACCGGCGAATTGGATCCTTGGACCATGGGTTTTGACCCTGACGGGAACATCCTCGTGATCGTGCCGAATGGTGATCGGATCTTCGTTGGGGGATCGTACGAACGCTCCGATGTTGTGGAGCGTTCCAACTTCGCGGCCTTGGATCTGGTCAGCGGTGATCTCCTGCCATGGTCCATCACGATCGGCGGTGTCGGGGGTACATCGTTGTTGCTGGCATTCCATCTTGTAGGCGATAGCCTGTTCCTGGGTGGGCGGTTCACTTCCGTCGATGGTCAATCGCGCACCGGATTGGCATGTATCGACCTCGACACGCATCAACTCTTGCCATGGGCGCCAGTAATCGCGAATTCATATTTTATCCATGAGATAAACGATCACCGCGGTAAGTTGTATGTCTCTGGTTGGATCACATCCATCAATGGTCTTCCACGCAACAACATCGCTTCGTTCGAACTAGCAGACCTTTCCCTGACCGCTTGGGATGTCGAATTCGGCTCATCGGACTTTCCGAAGACGATGTTCTTCATAGATGATCTGGTCTATGTGCCCTGGGGCGGAAGCATAACCTTCGCACGTATTGCCGCCTATCACGAACTTACTGGGATCGAGGTGCCTTGGAACTCCCCCTCATGGAATTCGAGCAAGATCTATGACATGCAGGTGCGCGATGGCATCCTCTATTTCGTCGGCAATTTCACGGAAGTGAATGATGCGGCACGATTGAACTGCGCCGCCGTGGAGTTCCCTAGTGGCGAGCTCACCAGTTGGGATCCTGGTCCGTTCGGCATCTCACCCACCGTGGTAACCCTCGGTTCGAACAGCAGCGGTATTTACCTGGGTGGCAACTTCACAGCGATCAACGGTATCGACGGCACATATGCTGGGAACCTCGCCTCTGTGGATGCGGTGACTGGAGCCTGTACCAGTGAAGAATACGAATTCCAGTTACAAGACGTTCGCCAGATCCTGGTGAACGACACCATGCTTATTGCTGGTGGTGACTTCATGGATGCACACGATACACCCATATCGGGCCTCGTGATCTATCGGCTGCAAGAGGATATTACCACCACTTTACCACAAGCAGTTGCACCAAGGCCGAATGAAGAATTGGAGTTGTGGCCCAATCCGCTCACGAATGGTCCCTTGCGCTTCACAGTCCATGGGATGGATCTGCCTGCCAATTCCGAAGTCGCGTTCGTAGATGCGGCAGGTCGGTGGCATCCGGCCCAATGGGAAGTAGTTCCATCCGTTGGCCAACACATCGGATCATCCGGCGTGATCGCAACACCGCAGCTTTCTGCCGGTGTGTATTGCTTGCACATAATGTCCAAGAACTCCATACTCTCGGCGCAGGTGGTGATCCTGGCCGATGAGTAAAAAGGACTGCGGCGTTCTTACGTCTGCTGAGTTGCTGCCATGGCCTGATCATGTATCAAAGCATATCCACTATTTGTGGGTGTGGTGGCCGCTCCATGGCCAGGTGCTCAGACAGTGTCTTCAATGGACGTCCATGCACACGAATGGACCTACTATAGATCCGGCGGATCAATGCTTGGATCTTGACTGCGGGGTTCGTTGGTTTATGGCATGAGGCGAGATGACGCAAGGAAATTGAGCATGGAGGCCTTGCATGAACGAAGACGGCAGATCGTACGCTTGCATCGACAAGGGCACGGCCCGATGGCGGTTGCAGAACTGGCCGGGGTATCGTGACCGACGGTTCGGCGGACGATCGACCTCTACGAGCAGGGTGGTTCCAAGGCATTGAAGCCAGGAAAGCGGGGATCGAAGTCTGGTGATCGCCGCAAGCTGAGCCTGGATCAAGAGCGGCTTGTGCGCAAGCATGTCTGCGATAAGCGCCCCGAGCAGTTGAAGCTGGACTTCGCGCTCTGGTCACGCGGGGCGGTGATGCAGCTGATCGAGCGGGAGTTCGGAATGGTGCTGGGCGTGCGCACGGTGGGCGACTATCTGAAACGCTGGGGCTTAACACCCCAGAAGCCGATCAAACGGGCCTATGAGCGCAACGACCGCGCGATCCAAGAATGGAAGAGGCAGCGTTACCCTGCCATCGCCAAGCAGGCGAGGGCCGAGGGGGCTGAGATCCACTGGCTGGATGAGACGGCGATCGTGAACACCGATGTGCGCGGTCGCAGCTACGCCAAGCGCGGGCAGACACCGGTGGTATATGCGCCCGGCTCGCGCGCCAAGCTCTTGATGCTCCTATGACGGTGAGCAGGCATACACGGGATCCCGAACGATCGAGGCTGACGGTGACGTCGCGTTCAGCTTTGGTCAAAGCCTTGTCGGTCCAGAGGGCTTGTGCCGGAAAAAGGTGATCGGCAGCTGCGGGGAAACCGTCATCGCAGAACCCGCAATGGTGCCAGGTCCGGTGCCGACCCGCTCAATCCTGCACACACCGAACGCTCAAGCCCTCCTCCTCGACGGCC
>DEQO01000061.1 GCA_002360495.1 Flavobacteriales bacterium UBA3364 | reverse complement strand
GCTCACCAACAAGTACGCGGAAGGGCTGCCTGGAAAGCGCTACTACGGAGGATGCGAATTCGTCGACGAGGTGGAGAACCTCGCGATCGATCGGGTGAAGCAACTCTTCGGTGCCACATGGGCCAACGTACAGCCGCACAGTGGTGCGCAAGCCAACGCGGCTGTGATGCTGGGTTGCTTGAAGCCCGGCGATACGATCCTCGGGTTCGATCTGAGCCATGGTGGACACCTGACCCATGGAAGCCCGGTGAACTTCAGCGGCAAGCTTTACCGCGCCACCTTCTATGGTGTGGAGCAGGAGACAGGCCGTATCGAGATGGAGGAGGTACGTCGCATCGCATTGAAAGAACGGCCCAGGCTCCTCATTTGTGGTGCAAGCGCCTACAGCCGTGACTGGGACTATGCCGGTTTCCGCCGTATCGCCGACGAAGTGGGGGCTTTGCTGCTTGCCGATGTAAGCCACCCGGCCGGCTTGATCGCTGCGAAGCTTCTGAACGACCCCATCCCCCACTGCCATGTGGTGACAACCACGACCCACAAGACCCTCCGTGGGCCGCGCGGTGGCTTGATCATGATGGGCCAGGACATACCGAACCCGTGGGGGCTGAAGACCCCGAAAGGCGAAACCCGAATGCTGAGCGCAATACTTGACGCTGCGGTCTTCCCGGGCACACAAGGCGGGCCATTGGAACATGTGATCGCAGCCAAGGCCATTGCCTTCGGCGAGGCGCTCGCCCCCTCCTTCGCCACCTATGGAAAACAGGTGATGGCCAATGCACGGGCCATGGCGAAAGGCTTCGTGGACAAAGGATACAAGGTGATCAGCGATGGCACTGACAACCACTGCATGCTCATCGATCTGCGCAACAAAGGTCTCAATGGCAAGATCGCGGAGCAGGCTCTGGGCAAGGCCCACATCACTGTGAACAAGAACATGGTGCCCTTCGACACGGAGAGCCCCTTCGTTACCAGCGGGATCCGGATCGGTACACCCGCCATCACCACACGCGGGCTGAAGGAAACCGATTGCGCGCAGATCGTCCAGATGATCGATGCCGCACTGAACAACCGGGACAATCCTGCGGAACTGGACAGGATCCGTTACCAGGTAGGCGGCATGGTGCGCTTGAAGCCGTTGTACGAACTCTAGCGCCTGTGTCCGCTCCGCCGGAGCACACCTACCGATCGGATCCGCGCCATGCTATTCAACTCGATCGACTTCGCGGTCTTCCTTCCGCTGGTCTTCGTACTGTACTGGTTCGTGTGCGCACGATCCGTTCGCCTACAGAACGGGCTCTTGATCCTCTCAGGTGCGGTGTTCTACGGATGGTGGGATTGGCGCTATCTGGGATTGCTGCTCTTCACCTCCGGGGTGGACCTCTTTGTCGCACTGGGTCTGGACGCGGAGCCGCGTGAGCAAAGACGTAGGCTGCTTTTGGGCGTGAGCTTGGTGGCGAACCTCGGCCTGCTCGGTTTCTTCAAGTACTACGATTTCTTCGCGCAGAGCTTCGCAGACGCGTTCCGGCTTTTCGGACACGATCCGGACATCCGCCTCCTTCGCCTGGTGCTGCCGGTCGGGATCAGCTTCTACACGTTCCAAAGCCTGAGCTACACGATCGACGTGTACCGCCGCGATCTGAAGGCGGTGCGGGACCCTCTGGTATTCTTCGGATTCGTGGGCTTCTTCCCACAGATGCTTGCCGGCCCGATCGAACGTGCACGCAATATGCTCCCCCAATTCGCGAAGCAGCGCGTATTCGACAAGCAACAAGCGATCGATGGTTCGCGCCAGATGCTATGGGGATTCTTCAAGAAGATCGTCATCGCGGACCAGTGCGCGCCGATCGTTGATGACGTGTTCTCACATGCCGGTACTGCAGCGCCACAGGAACTGCTGATGGCAGCCATCCTCTTCGCCTTCCAGATCTACGGCGACTTCTCAGGCTACAGCGATATCGCAATCGGGTGCGCTCGACTCTTCGGCTTCGGGCTGATGCGCAACTTCGCCTTCCCCTATTTCTCCAGGGATATCGCGGAATTCTGGCGTCGCTGGCACATCAGTCTCAGTACGTGGTTCCGGGACTATCTCTACATCCCGCTTGGAGGCAGCCGAGGTACGACGTGGACCCGGATCCGCAACACCTTCATCATTTTCCTTGTCAGCGGGTTCTAGCACGGTGCCAATTACACTTTCGTGGCGTGGGGCGCCATCCACGCGCTGCTGTTCCTGCCGCTCCTGTTGAGCGGCAGGAACCGAACGCACACAGGTGACGTGGCTGCCGGAAGATGGCTGCCGACCTTGAAGGATGTCGCCGCGATGACCTTCACCTTCATTGCCACGACATTCGCGTGGATCTTCTTCAGGGCCGCCGACCTCTCCCAAGCGTGGGAGGTTATCACCGGCATCGTTTCAGGATACTTCGCTCATCCCGGCACGTTGCTCCTTCTTCCCCGCTACGTGGTGGGCCTTGCCCCGATCCCGTTCATCCTGCTGATGACAGCAGTGGAATGGTCCCAACGTGAACGCCAACATGCCCTGCAGAACATCGGTACACGGCTGAACGCTCCGTTCCGATGGATCCTTTACTACGCGGTCCTGATGATCGTCCTCTACCATTCCGGTGAGGAACAAACCTTCATCTACTTCCAATTCTAGCGCCGCGATGGGATCCTACCTTCGACTCCTAGCATTGTTCCTGCTGCCGGTGCTTCTCCTGCTCGCGGGCACTGAACGGCTCCTTCGCCGGATACCGAACGACTACTCGTTCAAGCACCGCCGCATGATCGAGGAAGGCAGTTCCTTCAAGGTCCTTGTACTCGGCAATTCACACGCCTACAAAGGCATCGACCCGGACCTGATGGGGAGCGTTGGGTTCAATGCCGCGAACATCTCGCAGGACCTGCGGTACGACCGGGCCATCCTTGAGAAATACCTGCCCTCCTTGCCGAACCTCCAGCACCTTGTACTCCCCATCTCCTACGGTTCGCTGGGCGCCGAATTGGAACAGGGACGTGAATCATGGAGAGTGAAGAACTACGTGTTGTACATGGGCATCAGCGAGTACGCCACCGGTCTGGAACACCACCTCGAACTCGTGAACCGTCCGATGCGTGATCAGGTGAGGATGGTACGTCGATATGTTCAACACGGGTCGGACAACAGGGTTTGTTCCGAAAGCGGTACCGGAAGTCAACGTCCGGCTGCAGACCTCGATCTCCAGCGATCAGGTGAGGACGCCGCTGCACGGCACCGCAGAACTTCCGCAGAAGGAATTGAACGCAGCCGTCATGAGCTGGAGCGCATCGTCCGCCTGGCCACGGAACGGGGTATCCGTGTCCACCTGGTCACAACACCGGCCTATGCAACGTACCGGAACGCACTCAATGAGCCTCAATTGCGCAACGCCATCTCCACCTGCGAGCATCTTGCACGGACGAACACCTTGGTGGACTACATCGATCTCATGGCGGACCCGCGTTTCCTCGTGGACGATTTCGCCGATGCCGACCACCTGTCCGTTCCCGGCCAGCGAAAACTTTCCAGGATCCTGGGCGAATGGATCGGGACCTTGCCCTCCAATACCGTGCAAGCCGCTGATACGGTGACTTCGATCGGCGA
>DEQO01000038.1:26888-36002 GCA_002360495.1 Flavobacteriales bacterium UBA3364 | reverse complement strand
CAGGAGCAGGAGCGTGGTATCACGATCACCAGTGCTGCTACCACCACCAGCTGGGAGTATCGTGGTGACAAGTACAAGATCAACCTGATCGATACACCGGGTCACGTGGACTTCACCGTGGAGGTGGAACGTAGCCTGCGTGTACTGGATGGTGCCGTTGCATTGTTCTGTGCTGTTGGTGGCGTTGAGCCACAGAGCGAGACCGTGTGGCGCCAGGCCAACAAATACAAGGTGCCCCGCATCGGCTTCGTCAACAAGATGGACCGCAGCGGTGCTGATTTCTTCAATGTTGTGAAGCAGATCCGCGAGCGCCTCGGTGCGAATCCGGTTCCCCTGCAGGTACCGATCGGTGCTGAGGCTGATTTCAAGGGTGTGGTCGATCTGATCAACAACCGCGGCATGGTGTGGAACGAGGCCGATCAGGGCATGACCTGGAAGGAAGTTCCCATCCCGGAGGACCTGAAGGACACCGTGAAGGAGTGGCGCGACAAGCTCATCGAAGCCGTTGCCGAGAGCGACGACAAGTTGATGGAGAAGTACTTCTCCGATCCCGATAGCTTGACCGAGGCTGAAGTGATGGCCGCGATCCGCAAGAGCGCGATCAACATGAGCATCACGCCCATCCTGTGCGGCAGTGCGTTCAAGAACAAGGGCGTACAGACCATGCTGGATGCCGTGATGGCCTACCTGCCCAGTCCGATGGACATCGAGGCGGTGACCGGTATCGATCCACGTACGGATGCGGAGATCCTGCGCAAGCCGGATCCTTCTGAGCCTTTCGCCGGCCTGGCCTTCAAGATCGCGACCGATCCATTCGTGGGTCGTCTCGCCTTCTTCCGTGCGTACAGCGGTGTGCTGGAAGCCGGGAGCTACGTGCTGAACACACGTAGCGACAAGAAGGAGCGCATCAGCCGGATCTTCCAGATGCACTCCAACAAGCAGAACCCTGTCGAGCGCATCGAAGCGGGCGACATCGGCGCGGCTGTTGGTTTCAAGGACATCCGTACGGGTGACACCTTGTGCGCCGAAGAGCACCCGATCATCCTGGAAAGCATGAGCTTCCCGGAGCCTGTGATCGGTATCGCGGTGGAACCGAAGACCCAGGCCGACCTGGACAAGATGGGTGCTGCCCTCGCCAAACTGGCCGAGGAGGATCCAACCTTCAAGGTCCACACCGACGAAGACACCGGCCAGACCGTGATCAGCGGTATGGGCGAACTGCACTTGGAGATCCTTGTGGACCGCATGAAGCGCGAGTTCAAGGTGGAGTGCAACCAGGGTGCGCCCCAGGTGAAGTACAAGGAGGCCATCAGCGGCTCCGTGGAACACCGCGAGTTGTACAAGAAGCAAACGGGTGGTCGCGGTAAGTTCGCTGACATCCACGTCCGTATCGAACCACAGGCCGACCCTGAAAAGACAGGTTTGGAGTTCATCGACGAGATCAAGGGCGGCGCGATCCCGAAGGAATTCATCGGACCTGTTCAGAAGGGCTTCGAAGGTTCCTTGAAGAACGGGGTGCTCGCAGGGTTCCCGATGGAAAGCCTGAAAGTGACGCTCTACGACGGATCGTTCCACAACGTCGACTCCGATGCGTTGAGCTTCGAGATCTGCGCTCGTGCCGCGTTCCGTTCGGCCCTTCCGAAATGCAAGCCGGTGTTGCTCGAGCCGATCATGAAGATCGAGGTGATCACACCGGAAGAGAACATGGGTGATATCGTTGGTGACCTCAACCGTCGCCGCGGTACCATCATGGGCATGGAGGACCGCTCCGGCGCGAAGGCGATCAAGGGCACGGTGCCTTTGAGCGAGATGTTCGGCTACGTGACCTCGTTGCGTACCATGAGTTCCGGCCGCGCCAGCAGCACCATGGAATTCAGTCATTACGTTCCTGCCCCCAACAACGTGACCGAAGCCGTTCTGGCCAAGGTGCGTGGTAAAGTCCCAGCCAAAGCATAAGACCCCATGACCCAGAAGATCCGGATCAAGTTGCGGTCTTACGATCACAGTCTCGTCGACAAGAGCGCCGAGAAGATCGTAAAGACGGTGAAGAGCACGGGCGCTGTCGTGAGTGGACCCATTCCACTGCCTACGCACAAGCGCATTTTCACGGTGCTCCGCTCGCCGCACGTCAACAAGAAGGCGCGCGAGCAGTTCCAACTGTGCAGTTACAAACGCATGATGGACATCTACAGCTCGTCATCCAAGACGATCGATGCCCTGATGAAGCTGGAACTCCCCAGCGGCGTGGATGTGGAGATCAAGGTCTGACCGATAGCACCACAGAGCGATGAGCGGACTAATTGGAAAGAAGATCGGCATGACCAGCCTGTTCGATACGGACGGTAGTCTGGTGGCATGCACGGTGATCGAGGCCACCCCCAATGTGGTGAGCCACGTGAAGACCCTGGAGAAGGACGGCTACGCGGCCGTGCAACTCTCGGCCATCGAGCGTCGTGCGAAGAGCACGCCGGCTGCGGCCACGGGCCACTACAAGAAGGCAGGGACCACTCCCAAGGCGAAGGCGCACGAGTTCAAGGAGTTCGAGCACGAAATGAAGTTGGGCGAGACCGTTGGTGTCGACATCTTCGAGGAAGGCAGCTTCGTGACCGTGACCGGCAACAGCAAGGGAAAGGGCTTCCAGGGTGTCGTGAAGCGTCACGGCTTCAGCGGTGTTGGTGAAGCGACCCACGGTCAGCATGATCGTAGCCGCGCACCTGGATCGTTGGGCGGTAGCTCCTACCCCAGCCGCGTGTTCAAAGGCCTGCGCATGGCCGGCCGCACGGGTGGCAATAAAGTGACCACCGAGAATTTGAAGGTGGTGAAGATCGACGCAAGCAAGAACCTGCTGTTGCTCAAGGGTACCGTTCCTGGTGCCAAGGGTAGCATCGTGATCATCTGGAAGTAAGATGGAACTGGATATCCACACCAAGGACGGTAAGTCCACGGGCAAGAAGGCCAAGCTGAACGACGCGGTTTTCGCGATCGAGCCGAACGACCACGCCATCTGGCTGGACGTGAAGCAGCACCTCGCCAACAAGCGTCAAGGCACGTCCAAGACCCTTGAGAAGAGCGAAGTGAGCGGCAGCACCAAGAAGTTGCACCGTCAGAAGGGTACGGGTGGCAGCCGCAAAGGCTCCATCAAGAGCCCGCTCTTCAAGGGGGGCGCTCGCGTATTCGGCCCCAAGCCGCGCGACTACCACTTCAAGTTGAACAAGAAAGTGAAGGACCTGGCCCGTCGCAGCGCCCTCACCTACAAGGCGAAGGACGGTTCGATCAAGGTGATCGATGCACTGGCCCTCACTGCTCCCAAGACGAGCGAGTTCGCATCCATGCTCAAGGCCTTTCAGTTGAACACGCGCAAGAGCGTGTTGGTGGTGCCCAGCAAGGACGACAACATCGTGCTCAGCGCGCGCAACCTGCAGAACACCCGTGTGGTCGTGGCCAGCGAACTGAACACCTACGACATCATGAACGCCAACGGCCTGTTGATCGTGAAGGACGCGATAGCACCGCTGGAAACCACCCTTACCAAGTAAGCCATGAGCCAGATCATCATTCGACCCATCGTCACCGAAAAGATGACGGGACAAGGCGAGAAGGAAGGCCGCTATGGCTTCATGGTCGCCAAGTCCAGCAACAAGGTGCAGATCAAGACCGCCGTGGAGAAGGAGTACAACGTCACCGTGACGGGCGTACGCACCATGATCTGCCGTGGAAAGGACCGCACGCGTTACACCAAGAGCCTCATCCTGAGCGGCCGCACGCCGAGCTACAAGAAAGCGATCGTGACGGTGAAGAAGGGCGAAGCCATCGATCTCTACACAAGTATCTGACCCGGTAGCATCCAGAAGCAATGGGCGTACGTAAACTCAATCCGGTCACCCCGGGCACCCGTCACAAGGTGATCACGGACTTCGAAGGCATCACCACGCGTGTGCCCGAGAAATCCCTGACCAGTGGCACCAACAAGAGCGGTGGTCGTAACCACCAAGGCAAGATGACCATGCGCTACATCGGCGGTGGTCACAAACAGAGCTATCGCGAGATCGACCTGAAGCGCGACAAGCATGGCATCCCTGCCGTCGTGAAGACGATCGAGTACGATCCGAACCGCACTGCTCGTATCGCTCTGCTGTTCTACGCTGATGGCGAGAAGCGCTACATGCTGGCACCGAACGGCCTGAAAGTGGGCCAGGAAGTGTTGAGCGGTCGCACCGGTGTGGCTCCTGAAGTGGGCAATACGCTCCCGCTGAGCGAGATCCCCTTGGGTACCGTGGTGCACAACATCGAGCTCCAGCCCGGCAAGGGTGGTTCCATCGCGCGCAGCGCTGGCACCTTCGCTCAGTTGAGCGCTCGTGAAGGCAAGTACGCCACCTTGAAGATGCCGAGCGGTGAATTGCGCATGGTGCTGGTCGCCTGCCTGGCCACCGTTGGTACCGTGGGCAACAGCGAACACATGCTGCAGAAGAGCGGCAAAGCAGGCCGTAGCCGTTGGCAGGGTCGTCGTCCCCGCACCCGTGCGGTGGCCATGAACCCGGTCGATCACCCGATGGGTGGTGGTGAAGGCCGCGCTTCGGGTGGTCACCCACGCAGCCGCAAAGGCCTGTTGGCGAAGGGCAAGAAGACCCGTCGTCCGAAGAATCCGTCCAACAAGTTCATCCTGGAGCGCGTCAACGCCCGCAAAGGAGCCTGATAGAGCATAGACCATGAGCCGTTCACTCAAGAAACCACCCTTCATCCACTACAAGCTGAGCAAGCGTGTAGGTGAGGCACAGGCCTCTGGAAAGAAGAACGTGATCAAGACCTGGTCGCGCGCCAGCACCATCGCACCGGAGTTCGTCGGCCTGACGATCGCGGTCCACAATGGCAACAAGTTCATCCCGGTCTACGTGACCGAGAACATGGTGGGCCACAAGTTGGGCGAGTTCGCCCCGACGCGTACCTACCGCGGCCACTCCGGTAACAAGAAGAACTAAGGAGCACCATGGGAGCCCGTAAGAAGATATCCGCAGACAAGCGCAAAGAGGCCATGAAGACGGTGGCCATGGCGCAGTTGCGCAACGTGCCGACCAGTCCGCGTCGCATGCGCCAGGTAGCCGACACCATCCGTGGTGTGGAGGTGAACAAAGCGTTGGGTCTCCTGCGCTTCAGCACCCGCCACAGCAGCCGCGATCTGGAGAAATTGCTCATGAGCGCGATCGCCAACTGGCAAGCCAAGAACGAAGGCCTCAAGGCCGATGAAGCAGGCTTGTTCGTGAAGAGCATCCAGGTGAACGAGGCCCGTGGCCTGAAGCGCATGCTTCCCGCCCCACAAGGCCGCGCTTACCGCATGAAGAAGCGCAGCAACCACGTGAGCTTGATCGTCGATACCGCCAACCAAGCCTAAGCCGAGAACAACCTACAATGGGACAGAAAGCACATCCTATCGGCCAACGCCTCGGCTACATCAAGGGCTGGGACAGCAACTGGTACGGCGGCAGCAATTATGCCGACAAACTGGTGGAGGACGAACAGATCCGCCTCTATTTGATGGCTCGCCTGAAGAAGGCCAGCGTCGCCAAGATCGTGATCGAGCGCACCTTGAAACTGGTGACCGTGACGATCAACACCGCCCGCCCCGGCGTCATCATCGGCAAGGGCGGTACCGAAGTGGACAAGTTGCGCGAGGAGCTCAAGAAGCTCACCGGCAAGGACGTCCAGATCAACATCTTCGAGATCAAGCGTCCGGAACTGGATGCCCGTTTGGTGGCCGATAGCATCGCCCGCCAGCTCGAAGGTCGTATCAGCTTCCGCCGCGCCATGAAGATGGCCGTAGCGAGCACGATGCGTATGGGTGCCGAGGGCATCAAGTTGCAGGTCTCCGGTCGATTGAACGGCGCAGAGATCGCACGTACCGAGAAGTACCGCGATGGCCGCGTGCCGTTGCACACCCTTCGTGCCGATATCGACTTCGCCATCACCGAGGCGCACACCAAAATGGGTCGCATCGGGGTGAAGTGCTGGATCATGCGCGGCGAAGTGTATGGCAAGAAGGACCTGAGCCCCAACCAGGGTCAGGCGAAAGGTGGCCCGGCCGGTCCGCGCATGGGTGGCGATCGTCCTGACCGCCGCGGCGGTGGCGACCGTGACCGTCGTGGTCCTGGAGGGGACCGTGGTGGCGAGCGCCGCGGAGGCGGCTTCGATCGCCGTGGTCCTGGTGCAGGAGGAGAACGTCGTGGCCCGGCCGCTGGTGGCCGTGGTGGAAACAACCGTAATAGCTGATAGCCATGTTGCAACCGAAGCGCAGCAAGCGCCGCAATATGCACAAGGGCCGCATGAAGGGCGAGGCCCAACGCGGCCACCGTGTAGCCTTGGGATCGTTTGGACTTAAGGCCATGGAGAGCGTATGGCTCACCAGCCGTCAGATCGAGGCGGCCCGTGTAGCCCTCACACGCCACATGAAGCGGGAGGGACAAGTATGGATCAAGGTGTTCCCGGACAAACCGGTGACCAGCAAACCTGCAGAGGTGCGTATGGGTAAGGGCAAAGGATCCCTTGATCACTGGGTGGCCGTGTGCCACGCAGGCCGCATCATCTTCGAAGTGGACGGTGTGCCGACGGCGACCGCCAAGGAGGCATTGCGTCTCGCAGCCCAGAAGCTGCCGATCCCGACCAAGTTCGTTGTCCGTGAAGATTACGACGGTCAATAAGAAAGAGCCATGAAGAAGAAAGGAACCGAACTGAAGGACCTCACGGTCGTCGAGTTGCAGGACAAGCTCCAGGAGGAGCGCTCCTCGCTCACGAAGCTGCGCTTCGCACACACTGTGAGCCCCGTCGAGAGTCCCGTCATGTTGCGCAACAAGCGCAAGACGGTGGCTCGAATCCTCACCGAGTTGCGCATGCGCGAACTCGTTAACACGACCAAGAAATGAGCACCACCCCGACCACCGTGGAGCGGAACCTCCGCAAGGAGCGTATCGGCATCGTCACCAGCGATAAGATGAACAAGAGCATCGTGGTGACCGTTGAGCGCCGCGTGATGCACCCGAAGTACGGCAAGTTCGTGAAGCGTTCGAGCACCTTCATGGCGCACGACGAGAAGGGTGATGCACACATCGGCGACACCGTGCGCATCAGTGAGACCCGCCCGATCAGCAAACTGAAGCGCTGGCGTGTGGTGGAGATCGTTGAACGTGCCAAGTAATCAGACAGAGCGATGATCCAGCAAGAATCACGGCTGAACGTAGCCGACAACAGCGGCGCCAAGGAGGTGCTTTGCATCCGCGTGCTCGGTGGCACTGCCCGCCGGTATGCCCGCATCGGTGACACCATCGTGGTGAGCATCAAGGACGCACTGCCCAACGGTGGCGCCAAGAAAGGCACCGTGCACAAGGCCGTTGTGGTGCGCACGAAGAAGGAGACCCGCCGCAAGGACGGTAGCTACATCCGCTTCGACGACAACGCCGTGGTGCTGCTCGACGCAGCCGGTGAAATGAAGGGCACACGCATCTTCGGCCCGGTGGCCAAGGAATTGCGCGAAAAGAAGTTCATGAAGATCATCTCCCTGGCCCCCGAAGTACTCTGAGCCATGCAGCAGAAGACACACATCAAGAAAGGCGACCTCGTGAAGGTGCTCGCCGGTGAGGACCGATCCAAACAGGGCCGTGTGCTCGAAGTGGACCGCGACCGCATGGTGGCCATCATCGAGGGCCTCAACATCAACAAGAAGCACAGCAAGCCCACCACGGCCAAGCCCCAGGGCGGTATCGTGGAGCAGGAGGGACCGATCCACCTGAGCAACCTGATGCTGATCGATGCGAAATCCGGCACCCCCGGTCGCGTTGGCCGCAAGGTCAGCAAGGAGGGCGTGATCGAGCGCTACGTGAAGACCAAGAAAAAGGCAGCCAAGTAAGAAGTCATGAGCTACGTACCCCGGCTTCGCGCCAAATACCAGACAGAGGTGGCTCCCAAGCTCCAGAAGGAGTTCGGATACACCAGCTCCATGCAGGTGCCACGTCTCACCAAGATCAGCTTGAACCAGGGCTTGGGCAGTGCCGTTGGCGACAAGAAGATCGTTGAGAACGCCATTGCGGAGATGACCAGCATTGCCGGTCAGAAAGCCGTGCAGACGGTCTCCCGCAAGGACATCAGCAACTTCAAACTGCGCAAAGGCATGCCTATCGGTGCCCGTGTAACGCTGCGCGGCGACAAGATGTACGAATTCCTCGACCGCCTTATCGCGGTGAGCCTTCCACGTACCCGTGACTTCCGCGGTGTACCGGCCAAGGGCTTCGATGGCAATGGCAACTTCACCATGGGTGTCAAGGAGCAGATCATCTTCCCGGAGATCGACATCGACAAGGTGACGAAGCTGCAGGGCATGGACATCACCTTCGTGACCAGCGCCAACACCGACGAAGAGGCCAAAGCATTGCTGACCGCCTTCGGATTCCCATTCTCTGACAAGGACAAGAAATAACCAGACCGCACATGGCCAAGGAATCGATGAAAGCCCGCGAGCGCAAGCGCGCTCAAATGGTGGAGAAGTACGCCGCCAAACGCGCCAAACTGAAAGCCGCTGGTGATTGGGATGCGTTGCAGAAGCTTCCCGTGAACGGTAGCGCTGTGCGCAAGCACAACCGTTGCCAGCTCACCGGTCGCCCACGGGGCTACATGCGCCTGTTCGGCATCTCGCGGAACGTGTTCCGCAACATGGCACTGGACGGCAAGATCCCGGGCGTAACCAAGTGTAGCTGGTAATAGAAGTAAGGGCGCGGGACCTCGCGTCCAGACAAAAGAAAAGACCATGACGACCGATCCGATAGCCGATTACCTGACCCGCTTGCGCAACGCCATCCAGGCGCGCAAGAAGATCGTGGAGGTGCCTGCGAGCAACCTGAAGAAGGACATCACGCGCATCCTTTACGACAAGGGTTACATCCTGTCCTGGAAATCCGAGGACGACGGCAAGCAAGGCCTGATCAAGATCGCCTTGAAATACAACCAACAGACGCGTCAGAGCGCCATCAAGGAACTCACCCGTGTGAGTACCCCCGGCCTGCGCAAATACGCCCACGCCGGCGATCTGCCGCGCGTGCTGAACGGCCTCGGCGTGGCCATCATCTCCACCAGCAA